>JAVBOO010000040.1:0-18318 GCA_031550435.1 Eubacteriales bacterium | reverse complement strand
CGGAATCTCGTATCAGAGATACCGACATGGCAAAAGAAATGATGAACCTTACAAGATCAAACGTCCTTCAACAGGCCGCTACATCGATGCTTGCACAGGCAAATCAGGCTCCTCAGAGCGTTCTTCAGCTTCTTCAATAGTATTCGGTTTTTCACTCGCCGTCAGCTTTCCATGCTGCCGGCGAGTTTTCATATTCAGACTATTTTTGGCTTAAACGACTATTACTTCGGCAACAAAATATATGGAAACGCTATATTTTATTGTTCCCCGGCTTAGACGAAGATGCGCCGAACCTAAGCGCTGCGGCGTATCTAAGCGCGTCTGCTTGTCCCAAGTAACCGCGTAAGTATTTTATACGGCATTTAACTTCCGCGGTAATATATAGTGAATAACGTCCGTTTAAGCCCATTTACATTAACTTCGCTTTGTTCAAAATGTTGGCAGCATTCTAAAAAACAATTTATTACCTTCGTTTTTATGAAGTTCTCGTTCCTCCGCGGGTTTTTTATCGTTTTTGATATTTGTGATTTTTTCGTACAGCTCCGGTGCGGCGCTGACCGCAACATGGTTTATTTCCCTGTCAAAAGCCAAAACTTTTTTTTCGATGGATTTTCTGAGATCGATTAGTTCCTTATCAGTCGGGTCGTCGTATACAACAATTCCGATTATTGCCGTGCTTCCTGTGATAACAACCGAGCAGTGTTCTATTTCCGGCATTTCTTTTATAATGTCCGCGATATCTTCAGCGCGCTTGTCCGCGGACGCGACGCTTTCTTCATAGGCATTTGCAGAAGATTGGCTTTCTGATGGCAGGGGTATCTTATTTGTTAGTTTGCCGGAGGCCGAACAGCCGCAACACAGTACTATAGCCGAAACTGTTAAAAGTTTATATAAATTTTTCATTTTTTCACTCCTTTTGATACTTTTATTATTTGCGCTATTGTGGTATATTATTACCACAATAGCTTAGCAAAAGAGAGCGTATAGCCGAAAATCGATGCAAAGCGGCTTTTTATAAGCTTTGGCGGAGCACCGGAATTTTTTTATGCGATAAAGGAGGAAAACAATGTCATATGCCAGACAGAGAAAACATCACAGAGTTGCAGCAAAAGAAGCAATGCAAAAACCTATAATAGAAGCGAACGTAATGACCGGTAAAAACAATCAAAAAATGATATTTGTTCTTTTGATAATGTTCGCAGTGAGCTTTGCGCTTCAAATTGCTTTGCTTGTTAAAGATTTGGTAAGCGCGGAATAGAAGCAAAAGATAAATAAACAAATATAAACTGATGGGGTCGGGAACTTATATGAAACTTGGAATAGTCGGCTTGCCGAATGTCGGCAAAAGCGCTCTTTTTAATTCTGTTACAAAAGCGGGTGTAAGCTCGGGGAATCATCCGTTTTCGACTGTAACGCCGAATGTCGGATTAGTTGATGTACCGGACTCCAGATTGGACTTTCTTGAGAAACTGTATGACGCAAAGAAGTACACTCCGGCTACGATTGAGTTCGTGGATATAGCCGGTCTCGTGAAAGGTTCTGCGGGCGGCAGCGGACTCGGAAACAAATTTCTTCAGTATATAAGAGAAGTAGATGCGCTTGTGCATGTTGTTCGCTGTTTTGAGGACGAAAATATTATCCATGTTTCCGACACCGTAGACGCAGCGAGAGATATCGAAACGGTCAACTATGAGCTTATTCTTGCGGATCTTGAAGTAATCGAACGTCGTTTGGCAAAAGAACAGAAAGCTAAGGGCGACAAAGCTTCAAAACGTTACGTCGAGATATTGGAAGCTTTGAATGAACAGCTGACATCGGGAATGTGCGTCCGTGATATGGACTTTGGCAAGCTGAATTTTTCGAACGAGGATTATGAATTCCTGGTCTCTTTGACGTTACTTACGTATAAGCCTGTTCTTTATGCCGCAAATATTGACGAAAATGATATTGCGGACGAGGGCGAAAACAATCCGAACGTAAAAGCAGTGCGAGAGATTGCCGAAAAGGAGAACACGGGTGCATTTTCAATATGTGCTAAAATTGAGGAGGAGCTTTCCGCCTTACCCGATGACGAACGAAAGGCATTCCTTGCCGAACTCGGCTGTACTCATAGCGGACTCGAGCAGATAATAACCGCATCATATGCAATGCTTGGATTGATAAGCTTTTTGACTGCCGGGCCGAAAGAGGTTAGGGCCTGGACTGTGCGGAAAGGCTCAACAGCTCCGAAAGCTGCCGGAAAAATACATTCCGACCTCGAACGCGGCTTTATCAGAGCCGAAGTCGTGCACTACAACGATCTCGAACGCCTCGGAACCTATCAGGCCGCAAAAGACGCCGGCCTTGTCAAAAGCGAAGGTAAGGAATATGTCGTAAAAGACGGCGATGTAATACTGTTCCGGTTTAATGTGTAATATGTGTAATAAAGAAATGAAGGGTAAAAATGTTGATTTTATTGGCTTTTGTCGATTATGGCAAGTCCGTTTTCAACTCATTCAATACACACAATATAAAACCCGGGCGCATCGTGTTAAACGATAACGCCCGGGCATTTACTTGTATTGCGCCAAAGTAATACTAGGTAAGCACTGATCTAATCGAACGGTTGCACCCGCTAGGGACAACCGCAAGCATCTCGCTCCGCACAAAGGCCGTATAACGGCCGCTTAGGACGAGGATGCACGGATTAAATCAGCCGAGTATCCGTCCAAAGTGATTTAATCAGTGTTTACCTAGGTGCGCAAGATTACAAATACTGTTCAAATCCGGCTATGTTTATTGGTAAGCAATATTGGCGAAATTATAACTCCGCATTAAATTCTTTTATAAAAGAAGCATAACTTTCTACTTCAGTTTTTTGCATTAATGTCACCTGATCATAACCGGCACTCCCAATACTAATAGCATGGGGAAGCGTTGAATAAACAATTGGTTCTTTTCTGTCTTTTAAAATAATTTCTGTAGTCAGTAAACTGTATTTTACTTTGTCAGTGTTTTCATGGCTTATTTTTATAATGCCGTTTCCTATCGGTCTACCCTTGTCAACAGTAACAGGTAAGACATAAAAAAACGATTCTCCTTGCCTAAATGCGGTCACATAAGAATGCAGCATAATCTTACTCGTAAGCGGTATCACTTCTTGAAAAGCAGAGTAGATAAATGTATACGCATTACCGCCGGGGACTTCTTTGTCTACTAAAGCTCGTAACGCTTGCTTTGATTTTGTATTACCGCCTTTTTTAGCAAATATAACATTACCTGTAATGGCTCCGATCACAATTACAATAAAACCGATAATATAGGTCAAATTCTCCTTAATAAATTCCATTAAAAATCTCCCGTATTAAATTTTCTTAGCATTATTAAAAGATGTGGAAAGCTTATAGTATAAATCATCCAAATAAAGACCGGATAGCCCGGGTAAAATCGGACTGTTATCCATCGGTATAGCGCTGACTTTATAGTAATTAATAAGCGGTATGGGGATAAAACCCAGCAACTGATACGGTTTTTTGATCCAAGTTATTGAATTAATTGAAGCCCATGTATAACTCTTGCGCCCATATGTAAAACCTTGCTCAAAAAGGTCAACTTTTTTTCCTAAACGTGATAGAGGCAAAACGGCAACCGGAACAAGTATTAGTGCTAAAAGATAGGGAATAAATAAGGCATAATCCTTTACGATGCCTAAAGATTCGTCGCTAAAAATTTGCTGCCAATTTGATTTGAATGTTATTCCTAAAACAATAATGATTACAGCGAGAACTAAATAACCACACATTCTACCTAAAATATACTTTTTGTTTGCTAGAATTTCACCTGTTTTTACACCTAAATCCATTTTCTGCCCCCATAATTATAGTTGATAAAATTGATTGACTAATTCTGAATTAATCTGCATTCAGCTAGAGTGTGTTCGCACTAATACTGTAAAAATTATAGTGTTCGCAAAAAGTAGGTTGTCGGCCGTCGCATTTCCGCGTTGTTTAGGCAAATACGGCTTAATTGCCTTATACTGTTTTTGTGTGAGTTAATAAGTCCAATATAACATTTTCTGGTTGATTTGTAAATAGTTAGAGTGAATATGTCCGCTATTAAACCGGATAGTCCGGGCAGCTTGAAGCGCTAAACCTGCAAAAGAAATAATTTTTACAGCAATAATGAGTCAAATAAATGCATATTATGTTCTTGCTAAGATATTCAAAATATGTTATTCTTTGCAAGAAGATAAGATACTAATCTCGGACTCAACGGCGGCTGCATATTAGCCGATTTGAGGGTTGTCTGTGCGGGAATAGTGTATAAACCTTTATTTGAATGGAGATGAAAATGTTCTGTAACAAATGCGGCAATCAGGTTGACGACGGCTCGGCATTCTGCCCGGGGTGCGGAGAAAAATTTAACACAAACGCTAACCCCGCTGTAGGCGCAAGTTCCGGGAGCCCGGCTAAAAAACCGAACCTTATCCCGATACTTATCGGAATTATTGCGGTCGTTCTGGTTGTTTTCCTTGGCTCTGCTGTGTTGGGCGGCGGAGACAAAGGCAAAATAAAAAAGACTATCGCAAGTTTCGAAAAAGCTATGCGGAATCTTGACGAAAAGGCTATCTCAAAATGTATGGCTAAAAACTCTACCTCCGACATTGCTTCAGGGCTCTCATATCTCACCGGAATCGACAGCGGCATGAAGCTCGACATAAACATTGACGTTAAAAAAATCAACATGGTCGATAAGACACACGCCGAGGTTGATGTTGTTCTAAAAATGAAAGTTTTCGGTTATTCCGACAACCAGGACCAAACGATCTATATGGTCAAAGAAGGCGGCAAATGGTTGATTTCCAACTAAAGATTTTATAATAAGGCTGTCAAACGAGTTTGATTCGTTTGACAGCTGTTTTATTTTTCCGTATCTATTGAGGAGACAATTAAACCATTCGCCAAACTTGTCGCCTCAATCCCACTTAGGTCGCAGGCCGGTACAATCGGATGATCAATGATCTCCGCGTCTGTTCCTTCGTACAAGGGCCAGGCCGCCGAAACCGCTTATTATAGCCATATAATACCCGATATTGTAGGGTATGCCGTTGTTATTAACCTCATATATACCCGTTGAATTATGGAAAAACGAATAAATCAGCGATATTGGCGCAATCCATCCGTGCCAAACCCCCGAGAAAAAACCGGCGAGCTTATACGCGCTGTTTGTGCCGTCTCCCGGAACACAGCCGGATGTCAGGAATACAACTGCCGCTATAGCCGCAACAAGCAAAATAATCCTTATTCTTTTCTTCATATCTCAGCCTCCCATGCTAATTTGTGTGAATTGCTTAACGCCTATATATACGATTATAATCAATATATTATTTTGTCAACAAAATATAACAATAATACCGCATTTTGCTGCCTAAGTAATATATTGGTTTTAACATGATTGTAAAGAACACGTGCATTTGTGACGATAAAGACTTGTCGGCTCTTTATGCTTATTTAATTCGGTGTATTAATAAGCTCGGCCGGAAATGCTACACTTACATTTAACACAGAAAAGGATGGTACAAGATGAAAAGAAACAAGAAGCTAGCCCTACGATTTATATCAACGGTTATTGCTTTGGCTATGACTTTCTCTACTCTTACGGTGACAACATTTGCCGCCGATGATAGTAATGAAAACAGCCCGATAACTTTGGAAGAATCCGGTGGACAAGACGATTTGACACAAGGCACACAAGCAACAAACATTCCTCGTGGAGAGGCGTCTTCTGACTTTGTGCCACAGCTTTCTGAACCGTTTACGCTGCCTCAGGGCCCGTGTACAGATTTAGAAACAAGCGATTTGATTTTGGATCGTATGCTGGAACTGTGTGCGGCTTTTCAGAACCCGGAAGATTATTCCGATGACGACAACACCGGTTTTCAGGCAGCGCAGGCCGAGTACGAAGCGCTTTTTAACCATACGGACAGCTGTTCCGTATGTTCCGCGCAGCTGACACCGACAGGTGCGTATTACGTCAATTTTTACGGTGACCGGCCTCGTACTGTGCTTCGTGCGGGAGCTCCGGTTAAAACTGACAGTGTCGATTTCGACGTTTATATGAACGCAGACAGCAGTGTGACAAATAATCCGACCAAGCTGGCGGGTGATATCAGCAAATATCTCGACAAGCTGATTGCCGACGGCAAAGAGCAAAACGGCGATAAAACATATCGGATCAACACCAGTTCTGCGACTTTGGACCCAACCGACATTTCACTTTGGGAAAGGTATGACCACTACGACACAAAATGGTATGCTACACAATCCGACTGGAGTAATAATTACCCCGTACCTTCCGGAAACAATCATTTGCCTACAAACTGGCATTGGGCAAGCGTAGCGGAAGCAAATGTGACCGCGGTTAAAAATAAGAACGCAAATGTTTTTGCTAAAACCGGTCAACTGACGCTTGAATACATGCTAAACAATAAAAGTCTAGTAAACTGGGGAAACACAGCATATCTCAGAGAGCACATATACGCTTATAAAGATGCCGATAACAAACCTACGATGCTGTTCTACGGCTATGGTTCGTCGGCATTTGCGGATTTTCTGTATTATCCCGCAACCGCGACAAGCAACAAGACTATTACATTTGACGTTAATGCCGGAGAAACACAACCCCACTCTTTGCAGTACGCAGGCGTGCTTATTAACTGCGGCGTGAAGGACGGAAATCTAAACGGATATGCGCTGCTGATGTCTTACAAGCCGGTAAATGCAAGCTCCGGAACAGCGGCAAACGATTATAATTCGATCGGACTATATAAAATTGTCGATGTGCCGGTAGATAATTTGCATTTAACCGGCAACATCACAGCCAAAACAGGCGTGACCGCAGTCGGCACAGTATTATCCGGAGCTTCGCTTCCGAGTTTTAACGTGCAGTCTTCGATTGCTCTGGAGATTACACCCACTAGCATCAAAGTTGATATTGGACCAGCCGGCGGAACTTTAACTACCATTATTAATGCAACCGGACTGACAGACACCAATTTCGGCGGATTTGGCCCTTATGTTGACTACGGCGTAACAACCGGACACAACTGCGAGGTTGCGTCAACGTTTACATTCAGTAACCTGAGCATGGCTTTTACGGAGCCGACAACCGGAAATTCTCTGCTCGCTCCGTATCAATTTGCACAAGCGCAATATCTGGACAAGAGTCCGAACACATTTTTCATCAACCTTTTAAACCCTGCGGCAGGCTATGCCGATGAAGCAAACGACACGGACAAAGCATATCTTTCGTCCATTATCGGGGATGAAACAGTCTTGTTGAACAATATGGGCGGCTTGACTGACGTAGACACCAGATACCCGTCAGGCGCTCTCGGCGAAAACGCTAGGGATTGGAATGATGTTCCGGATGAGGCTTTATCAGGCATTTGGGATTCATCCGCCAACCCGGGTGATGCTCAAGCCGCGAAATTAGCATGGCTGATTTATCATACAATATGGAGCGACGAAACGGTTACGCCACCTTCGCAAACCACAACGGTCATCGCCAAGTTAACACTTCGTGACGGCGACCCGGTAAATATTGATTCCGATCCTGATTTTCAACAGCCGAGCCAGGTTAACGAAATATTTAAAGAACTGGTTCCTTCAGGTAGTCCTCTAAAAGTTTATTTGGATCCTTCTTCAGGCATTAATATCGGCGGCTATTCGCCGGTTTACAATATCTTCGCATCCGACGGAACAGATATTACGAACGACGTTACAATCAAAACAGATGATACGACAGGCGCAAAGTATTTTGAGGTTACAAACACTTGGGTAGCCGGCGATTACAAGGTTACCGTTAACTATCCGGACGCCGCGGCTGAAGGAAAGACGGTCATTTCAGGCGAAACAAAATTAAAGATTTCCACGGACACTGTCGCTCCCGCCGCAACTGCAGCCATAAATACGGCGGACAACCTGCTTGACATAGGCTTCACGAACACGCCTTCCGTAGGTAATCATACCTATACTTCGGATTTGCAGGCATATGCGGTTGTTTATTCAACCGGCAATAATTTAAATGATGTCTCGGCTCCCTCGGCGGAGAATCGCACTGAAATCACGGCCGGCTCCGGTTCGAGCGTGACCCTTAACTGGGGAGGGGATTCTGACGCCGCTTATTACGCTCATGTTTTCCTTTGGGACGAAGCGGGAAATATGGTTCATACCGTTACGCCGACAAGCTATAGACTGCCTAAAAAGCCTCAGACTTTAACAGGACCGGCCGAATATTGGCTCGATGTGAAAGAAGACGCAGCCGGTGTTGTTATAACGACATTGAACACGACTGTTTTTGCTCAGGCAGACATTGCGCCCAATCCTCTGATCGGCAGTATTTCATATGTCGATCCCGCTGATCAGGCAAAATTTGACCTCGTTGCAAATGCCGACGGAACCACATCAATTGTACCTAAAGGCAATCGTATTTTTGGACCGGACGAAAGTGTTCGGATTAAAGTAGTCGCAGACGCAACCGCGACACACGAAGCTGCTGTTCAGTACATTAATGTCATTATAAGCCATGTACCGGTACCGGAGCTCAAAATAGTCGAGTATTCAACGGCAGGTGTAACTATTCAGCCTACGAAGGCTGAATACGGCGACCCCGTTAACGATGGCACACGTGTTTTGGAGTACCGTTTCGCGGGATCGGACAATTGGATTACAATTCCGTTCGCAGACTGGAATTTTGGCGATAATTACACTATTCCTTATAAAACATCCGACCCTGCGTCAGAAGGTCTCGAACCCGGAAAGACTTACGAAGTCCGTGTAAAAGCGCAGGACAGCCGTACAGGCAACATTGTAACCGTTAATGACACCATTACGTTCTCTACGCCGGCCGGAAACTCAACAAACGGCATGGGTAAGGGTACGGGCGATGTAAAAGTAAATATTTCGCCTATGGATGGAGAAGGCAACCTAAAAGAAAATGATGTGTATACACTCTTGATTAAAGACGGTGATAACATCATTGCGGCTGTTACACATACCGTGACGGCGGATGAAGATGCCGGAAATATAATAAGTCTCAACTTCCCGGGTCTTCCGGATGGTGATTTCAGTGTTGTGGTAAATTCTCCTAACGGAGACACAAGTACAGACAGAGTCGTTATCACTAACGGTACGCCGAAACCGCTGCCGCTTGCTATCGGTGTTACGACCGGGAATTACGAAAAGGATTCTATCCTCGAACTTCTTTCGCCTACCACACCGCATATTACGGTAAGCGGCCTGAATACGCTGTACGACTATTTCATTGGCAATCCGGCATCCGACAATTCAAAAGGTTTGACGGCCGAAGACAATAATAATATTGTCAAAGATGATTCGAAGTCCATGATAGTTTTAAAAGCAGTGGACGTGACAAGCAGTAATGAAAACGACCATATTCAGGATTTAGGCAAGATAGCCGGCATATCTTCCCAATACATTAAGTCGCTTTATGTTGACTTGACGCTTTGGAAAAATGTCCGGGTTGCCGGAACTTATGCTGAAGAAGCAAAACTGATTGAGTCCGGAAAACTCTTGACTATCAGTGTACCGCTTCCGTTCACGGGAGTATCCGATGTCGGAGTATTCCGTGTACACGAAGGAAGTGCCGAGAAGCTTAGTATAAATTATCCTCGCACACCCGGCGGAGAATATTGTGAAATACTGCCGGGCAGAGCAATACTGCACGTTTATAAGTTTTCACTTTACGCTTTTGGTTTTATACCGGACAACTATTCCAATACAACAAACGAGGACACAACAAACAAAGAAACAGATCCCGACAAATATTGGGATAAGATTGCCGGCGATGTTAAAAACGGCACCAATGCAACCGGTGACGTAAACAAGAACGGCAATTTGATAACATTAGATGTAGATAAACGCGACAGTATTCCCGTAAAGACACTCGACGGTATTCTGGCTGAGGGCAAAGATCTCAGTGTAACATGGTCGGGCGGAACATTTGTCATTCCGGCCGATACAAAGCTCAATCCTGCCGATGGTCAAACTGTATGGATGCTTGCGGAGCTTCAAG
This sequence comes from Eubacteriales bacterium, assembly GCA_031550435.1. Taxonomy (GTDB): domain Bacteria; phylum Bacillota; class Clostridia; order Lachnospirales; family WRAX01; genus JAVBOO01. Next base: position 8,244 of record JAVBOO010000040.1, on the reverse strand, counting down.
CCCGCTTCGGGTCTATTATAAACAAAACCGACCATATCGCGTTCATCGCCGGATATCCGGACGGTACTGTCAGACCGGATAACAATATGACCAGAGCTGAAGTTGCGGTAATGTTTACAAAATTGATGCCTGCTTATAATTCGAATTTACGATATGGTTATTCGTTTAGCGATGTTTCATCCGGCAAATGGTATACCAATGCCATAGGCTTTATGTCACAGATGGGTATCGTGGCAGGATATGAAGACGGTACGTTTAGACCGGATGCGTTTATTACCCGCGCCGAATTTGCAACAATTGCCGCGAAGTTTGATAACCTGACAAAATCTAGTGAAATAACATTTGTCGATGTTCCCAAAACTCATTGGGCGTACAATTCGATTGCATTGGCTGCCGCAAAAGGCTGGGTAGCCGGCTATGAAGACGGCACATTTGCTCCGGATAGATATATCACGAGAGCTGAAGTTGTTTCGATTACCTGCCATATGCTTGGCAGACTGATTGACGCAAAGTCAACTGAAGGCATGAAGATACGGGAGTTTTCTGATAACCTGCCGTCTAACTGGTCTTATTTTTACATGGTTGAAGCTTCAAATGCGCATGACTATTCAAAGTCAGAGAATCATGAAAAGTGGGCAAATGTGAAATAGCGTTCTATGTAACGGCATTGATCAACAACCTTAATTTTAACTACAAGTAAATGCCCGGGCGTTATCGTTTAATACGATGCGCCCGGGTTTTATCGTTCGCGGGTGTGACGAACATCTCGGATTGCCAATAAAAATCTGACCGATAAGTTTATGATAATCGAGGCAAAGTAAGCGCAAAACGGTATTTGACTAATGCATAAAAAATCTTTATATTTACAATATGTTGTGTTATAATTGATAACAAATATTTCGCTACGAGAGACTGCACTTTGTGTTAAGCTCAATCCGTCCCGGAATGCGGGATCGGAAACAACGAGCTTTTCTATGATTTCAAGAATTTATACTTTTGGGGATGCACAGTCATGGACAAACTCCGCAAGTGCTTTTTAAGTTTTTTGATATCGATATTTATACTTATCGGAGTTATAATTTTTTCGGGGACGATAGCAGAAGCTTTTTCTGTGGATAAATTCTTATTCGGGTACTTGATATTTAACATGCTTTTGTTTACCGTAGTATTAATCGCAATTAAGATTAAACTAAGATTTACGATTGTTCTTGTGATGTTATTGGTGGTAATGTCACATTGCATAATGTATAACGTTGTGAAAATCGAACTTTACGGCGATTTTCTCGGTTATTTTAATCGTTCTTCCTATATTGCAAGCGGTGAATTGTACCCGGGCTTGTATTTAGGGATATTTCCGCATATAATTCCATACCCGGCATTTATGTCGTTACTTCTTAAATTTTTCGGTGTACATAGGGTAATATTCTTTGCCGTTAATGAGTTGGCTGTAATCGGAATCGTACACATGGTATACTTGCTAAGTAAAAGGTTTTCGGCAGAAAAACTTTCTTGTTTCGTGGCGCTGGCGGTTGGGATTAATCCCCTGATGTCTGTCTATTGTCTCATGCCGAATGCAGAGATCATCTTTACTTTTTTTATTATGTGCGCAATAACGCTGTATTTAAACATACCGGATATTGTTTCTAAAAAAAGTATTTTCTACACTGTATCGGTTGGTTTTTTGATCGGGGCTGCTAATTTTTTCAGGCCTACAGGGCTGATTTGCGTTATAGCGCTCATTATAAGCAGCTGTATATATAAGAGACGGCGTACTGCAGCACAAATATTTATCTTGCTCATCATACCGTTTGCTATATGCAGCTTCATTACAGACAAAATATGTGAATCTTTGAGCGGCTATGCTCCGGTAAAAGCCGCATACGGTTGGAATCTTTTTGTCGGTTCATCGGAGACCGGCCAATGGAATGCGGATGACGCCGAATTGTTTGCTCTACAGTGCTCGGAAAATAAAACCCCCGATGAAATCCAGACATTCTTTAAGGAAAAAGGCATAGAACGCTATATGAAGATGGGTATAAACATACTGCCGCATTTTGCCGGCAAACTGTTCCAAATGAACTCGCCCGGAAATGCGGTATTATTACTGGGGCATCAAAGTTATGGGTCCCATTTAAACGAAGGTGAGAGCTCTGACATATATAAATTATCGCTTTCGCTTTACTTTATTCCGTTTTATTTCTTTGCTGTTATTGGGTGCATTTTCGCAGTGAAATCGCACGGAGAGTATCCGGTTATATTGCTGATTTATCTGCTTGGTTGCTTGCTTAGTTTTATCATTCTCGAATCAAGCGGAAGGTATAGTGTTTCATACATGCCGTTTTGGGGGATTTTGGCCGGATACGGGCTAAAGGCCCAAAGAAACATGTTTATTTTACTAAAAAGCAAATATTTGCCGAGAAGCTGAAACAGCGCACTCTTTAAGGATATTTTCTTCGTCTGCTCAGCGGCATGTTGTATTGTATGCTTGCCGCATAAAAAGTCTGTAGGGTAAACAGTTTTTGAAATTATACAAAGAAACGTCGTACAACCACATGGACGGCGGCGCACAGTAGCCTGCGAATTCTTGTTTTAATCAATGCTTACCGACAGTCATAGTGCTAACAAAAGCGGGGCTTTAACAGTTTCGCTTTGTTTTTATGTCATGACTACTCATTATTACTTCGGCAACAAAATATAGGAAACGCTATATTTTGTTGTTCCACAGCTTAGACGCAGATGCGCCGCACCTAAGCGCGTCTGCTCGGCACGAGTAACCGCGTAAGTATTTTATACGGTATTTAACTTTCGCGGTAATATATAGTAAGTGTAAATTGTCAATGTAACCAACCATGAAGAAAGACAAAAAAAGAAAAAAATGCAAAAAGCCGCTAAAACCTAGCAAACCGTGTTTTATCTAGGGATTGGCGGTTTTTTATTTTGATTTTTGACATTCTTTATAAAACGATATTTCGGGTAAAAAACGGCTTTTAAGGGGAGATTTGAAAAATTGAAAAACAAGGGTTAAACCGTCTTTAAAACGCTTTAAACCAACGATAAACAGGGCTTTAACCGAATTCGGGAGTTTTACCGGATTCGGATTTTTTATTGCAAAAACGAGAGAGGGCTAACGAACAAAACCTAACGAACAAGCCTTTTTGTTCGTTAGTCGATAAACGCCACAGACAGGACGGTTAAAGAACGGTTCCAAAAAAGAGCGCAAAAATAAAACATGAAGAATGTCAAAAATCTGAAACGAGAATCTTCCTATTTAATGCATTACAATAGTACCGATAGAATTTTCCATCATAAGTGCAAAAAATAAAAAGGTTATACAAGAACTTTTCCAACCGTGCGTAATTGTTCAGCTTTTGAGTTCGTTAAAACTACAGGCTGATACTTTTTATTAATTGACACCAAGCTGATAGATTTCATATTGCGGTCAATCCTGAGCTTTTTGCAATAGGCCTCGCCTTCATATAAGAAGATACCGATTTCACCGTTCTCAATCTTGACCTGTTCCCTCACCCATACGATTTGCCCGTTCTTTATCATCGGCTCCATGCTATCCCCAAGGATGCGCACGCCAAAATCGGCTCCGCGGGGAACATCTTCCCTATCAAAAGAGCAAATCTCATACAGCGTATGATCGTCGGTTAAGTAGTTCCCGAGACCGGCCGAGGCTCTTTGGCCGTAAACCTTCATGTCTATGTATTCAGTCTCGTCGGGCTCATCGGCTTCAGGGACTGACAAATGTGGGTGTGAATACTCATCGAATTCTATTGAGTTATCAGGTATTGAGGGCCGATTTGATTTATAAGCTCTCTTTAGTTCTAATAAAGTATTTATTCTTTCAATAACCAAAGATTTTTCTATATCGTTTAATTCGCTAAATCCATCTGTAAACGAGGTGTCTAAACATGGCAAATCTTTTTCAGTTCGGTATACTCCACCTACATCGGCGATAAGCCAGTCAAGTGAGACATTGAAAAAATCGCCAATTCGGTATAAATGCTCAACCTTTGGGCTGTTACCTTGTTTAATCCAATCGCTAACGGTATTCTGCTTAACACCTACGGATTCAGCCAGTTCTTTTTGCGTTTTGCCGCTAATTTCTATTATCGTCCTCAAGTTTTCTTGGAACAAAAGAGTCCTCCCTTCATGAAAATTTCGCTAAATCGGTATAATACTATTGACAATTCGCTAAAACGGTATTATACTATTCTTACAGCTAGAACATTCAAGCTCATTTTATCACACTGCAAATTGCAAAACCATATCCACAGGAAATTTCAACGAAACTTTTCAAGGAAGCACCGAACTGTATTTAAAGGCGGTTAAAAAAGCCTTTAACGGGGTTTAAAACAAGGCGCAAGCACCGCGCTGCAAAATTCAAATGCAAAAGGAGGGATTAATCCGGAGAACAGGCATAAAGGAACAAGCTAAGAGACATACAAGAAACAGATGAAAGGAGCTTTAAATGAACGAATTTCAGGTTTTCAGCCATAAAGACTTGGGCGGTATACGCGCCGTGCTCATAGACGGCAGGCCGTGGTTTGTGGGCAAAGATGTGGCAAGCATACTCGGATACGAAAATACTTCTCGAGATGTAAATCGACATGTTGATAAAGAAGACAAAGGGACTACCGAAATGGACACCCCCGGCGGGAAACAAACGCTTGCCGTCATAAACGAGTCCGGCCTGTACAGCCTTATCCTGTCCTGCAAGCTTCCGAAAGCAAAAGAGTTTAAGCGCTGGGTGACAAGCGAGGTGCTGCCGTCAATCAGAGAAACGGGGAGCTACTTTAAGGGTAACGAAACGGAGCTTCTTATTAAAACCGTAGCGGAATCAATTATACGACAAATACCGGCCATAGTATCGGAGACCGTTAAGTCCATGCTTAACCGTCTGCCTGAATCAAAAAAGAGCTTACGTCTTAACGCTCTTGATTGGAACGAGGTCAATTACTGGGAAGGTATTCTGAACGAGTGGCGCGAGTTTCGCAGCAAGTATTCCGATAAGGAAGCGGCGGACAGAGATTTTCTGGAATCCTGCATTACAAAGAATCCAAACCAAAAAATCGGGCGCAGAACATTGTACCGCAAATGGCACGCTTTTAACGAGAACGGCAGCGCCGGACTGATTGACATGCGCGGCCGGCACGGTAACCAAAAAAGAGTTGTGGTTACGGTTGAAATTGAGGACGCCGGAGAGGCTTGAAAGTTATAGGAGGAACGGCAATGAACGAAGAAAACGACAAACTCCGCACAATTAACGATACCGCTTCAGCGCAGGACAAGCTGCCCAAAGAGATACAGGGCTACACCATAGTTAAGCGCGGCCGGCGCGGATGCATAGGCGTAAACGCCGGCGCACCGAATACGGTTGTCTGTTGGATGTATACATATGATAAAACAGGTGTTCACAGCGGCTGTTACTGCGACGATTACGCCGAGGCGCTTGAACTGTATTAAGAACGCGAGCTCGCGGCTTTGCTGCAGTGAAACACGGGAAGCGTCCTACACGGGCGCAGAAAAGGCTATTGGAGAAATACGGGCTTGATCCCGCTGGCTGGCTGATTGTTAAAGATTGCTCCGAGACGTTTGTAGCAGTAAGCCGTTTAACCGATGAAGTCAGGACGCTGCAAAGGAGGATGTGTGATGAAACGTAAACTCAGATACACAGCCGCCGCGCTGACGGCCGCCGCTTCGATACCCGCAATGCTCCTGTGCATGGAAGCGGCAAACAGAGCAAGAGGTTACGGCGCGTTCGGATTCGAAATTTTTCTGATCCCGCTTGGGCTGATACTTGCTCTTGCCATATTGGAACCGGAAACAGAACGAACCGCGAACAGCGGCACGAGGGGAAGGAAGTATAGGGTGACAGATACGAGAATCGCGAAAAGAAAGGCCAAACCAAACGGAAAACCTACTCGGCTCGGAATGGCGATCAAACGCAAGCTGCTTTCGAAACATATGACGCAAAACGAACTGGCCGAGCTGGCCGGGACAAGCTTTCGATACCTGAACCAGATAATTTACGGCTATAGGTCGGGCGATAAATACATCGGCCGTATAGCCGAGATTCTGGGCATTGATATCAGCAAATATGTCGAATAGGGGGTATAGCGATGGTACATTTTGATGCGGCCGGGTTTATCGGCATACTCGTTATCGTTACGGCGGCAATCATGGCGGCACGCGCGCCGGTTATCGAGCTCGCCGCAAGCATCCGGAATATTTGCGCAAAAAGAAAAAATCGGCGTTCTCCGCTGGGTGGCAGGCCGAACTGCCGACGGAAAACGCCTTGGAAATGCAAGTAAAGGAATTATACCGGGTATCGTTTCAAATGTAAAGGGTTTGATTTCAGCTATGGGAAGAAAGGCGGTGATGCGGTGGAAGAGCAATATTTGACCGTTAAGGAAGTTGCCGGGTTGAAATGCTGTACAGAGCGGTACGTACAAGCCTTAATCGAGCGCGGTAAGCTGACCGGTACGGAAGTCTCGGGTCTGTCGACGGGCCGAGGCGGTATACAGTACCGCATACCCCTTTCGGCTCTCGATAACCGACTTCGGCTTAAATACATGCGGCTGCAGCGTCGGAAAGAGAAACCGGAGCAGAGCGCGTTATGCGTAACGGACTTTGTCGACAGCGAAGCGTTAAGCGCTTCGGAACGCGACGAAATAGCTTTCTGGAAGCAGACGCTCACCGAGTGGCGGCAGTACCGGCACACAAGCGGGCTCGGTATGGAAGAGGCCGACGAAGCGTTTATAAAACTTTGCGCACTCAAGTACCCCGACTCCAAGTTCAACCGCCGGACGCTGTACCGGAAATGGAGCGCTTTGAACGATAAAGGCGAAGCCGCACTCGTCGATCGGCGCGGCCGGCACGGCGGGCACGCGCGAAAGCTTACATCCGAAATATGGGACATATTCGAATCTTTCTATCTGGACGAATCACAGAAATGCGTGGCGCTGTGCGTAACGCTGACGGAGCTGGAGCTTGAACGCATGATGAAGGACGGCGTTATCAAAGAAGTGCCGGAGCTGCCGCAAGTCACTGCGTTTGTGCGTGAAGCTGACAAGATCCCGATTCCGTATATCGAATATTTCAGGCACGGCCTGAAGAGCTTTATCGGTAACTGCGAACCGTACATAAAACGCATGTATGATGACTTGGAACCCAACGATATTTGGGTAGCCGACAACCATACCTTCGACATAATGCTCTACGACGGAGAAAAAACGCTCAGGCTGTACCTGACGGCGTTCATGGACGTTCGAACGCGCAAGCTAACGGGCTGGTGCGTAACGGACAGGCCGTGCTCGGACGCGACGCTGTACGCGCTCCGCAAAGGCATCGAAAAATACGGCATACCAAAAATGATATACACCGATAACGGCCGCGAGTTTCTGAGCCGTGATATCGGCGGGAACGGGTTCAGAAAGAAGAAAATCGCGCCCGACGAATTCAAACCGCCGACTATATTAAAGCAGCTCGGCATCGAGTTCAGAACGGCCTTGCCGAGGAACGCCCGCGCAAAAGGCGTCGAACGCGCGTTTAACACTCTTAAAAATACGTTTTCAAAGCTGTTTGAAGCCTACACGGGCGGCAACGTAACAGAAAAGCCCGAGCGGCAAGGCGGACATGTACGGAGCGAGAAAACGGCTTAACGCCGTATGCAATCCACTGCTCGGCATGGGTACGCTGACATACGAAAACGACGCGGGGTCATGGAAGATAGCCGCGTTTGTAACGGAAATGCCGTACGCCGACAAATATCCGGTTCTGCAAACTTTGGCGGTCGCGTTCAGGTGCCCGAGCCCGTTCTGGCTTTCGACTGAAAAAACGGTTGTGTCTCTGGCCTATGTATACGGCGGCATGCGCTTTCCCGTGCGAACGCCGAACAGGTTCGGCACGCTGGGTTACAGGGCGCTTGCGGATAACGATTCCGACGCGGAAACGCCCCTTGAGCTGTTAATGGACGGCGGCTCGCTCAACCCCGTTATACTCAATAAAACAACGGGTGAGTTTATCAAGCTGTCAAAGCAGCTCGCCGTTTCCGATCAGCTTTATATAAATACCGATCCCGAAAAGCTTGAGGTGTCGCTGATTACGACCGACGAAAGCAACAAGCGCGTTAAATCCAACGCCTACGGCTATATAACGAACGATTCGACACTGTTCAAGCTCCGTCAGGGCGAAAACGAGCTGACGTTTACGTCCGACGACGAAAACCGCAAGGTA
>JAVBOO010000009.1:0-113314 GCA_031550435.1 Eubacteriales bacterium | reverse complement strand
TATCTTACCCGTTTTATTTCACTTTAATTCAGAGGCCGAGGGGTTTGGGGGCGAGTAGCCCCCAATCGTCCCCTTTTTGACTGAAATTTTTATGCGTTTATTATCTGTCATACTATGAAATTTTTATAAATTATTGACAGTTGTTTTTTAACTTTGGAGTTCCGGTTTTGACTGCCCGCTTGCGGTATCGGCATTTTCTTACATGTACGTTTCGTTTGGCCTGCGATTTTTACTCCACGAAGCCTTCGTCGCCTCCGCTTTTTCTATAAATGCCGGCGCGGTCACTTCCCTTGCCTCTACCGGGCATCTGTTGATGCAGCCGTGACAAAGCATACACTTTTGAGGATCGGTGTGCTCGGGCTTGTGCATGGGAATCGCTTCCTGAGGGCACCAGTGCACACAAAGATTGCAGCGTATGCATTTCTCGTTAGCCGTCGCCGAAAACGGTGCTTTTCTCTTTTGAAACTCATAGGGCTCAGAGCCGGGAACATCTATTCCGCCTGACATACCGATATTGGTCAAGCCGGCCAGTTTCTCCGCTACTCGCGCGCCAAACGCCTTTAACTCGGCAAAATCTTCCGAATCGGGGCGCCCCTGCTCAACCGACCTGGCTATAGCATGCTCCGCAACAAAAGCACCTGCGGCAATACACACAAACCCGTTATCTTTCAAAATATCCTTCGCTTCCAAAAGCGCGTCTCCGTAATTTACGCCGCCGTATACCGCTATGATCACGGCCGGAGTGTTGTTTCCACAAAGCCATACCAGAGGTTCGGGGTCGGACAGCGGCACGCGCCCTCCGTACGCCGGAAACGCCACTATAAGCAGCTCGTCCGACGCGAAATTATACTGCCTCATTCTGTTCTTTGTTTCAGTCAGATTTATATGTGTAGCGGCTGCCGAAACAGATATCGAACCCGCGACATTTTGCACTATTTTTTTGCAGCTCTGACCGGGACTGAAATATGCCAAAGATATTTTACTGATATCCATAATTGCCACCCCGCGAAATTAATACCGAATATTTTACTAATGAAGCTCTTCCCGCGGCGATTTCCAAACCGAGTAACGCCACAGCGCTTATTGTGCTTTATTGCCAGAATAGCAGTAACTCAGTGTCTACCAAAGTTATAATATACCATTAATTTACTTTTTCAAGAGTTGCAGTAAAATTTTCCTGTAACGAACAGCTGAAAACTTAAGAATATGTTGTTTTTTTGTGCTATTACTTCGGCAATGATTTACATAAAAAATACAACTCAAGCCGAAATTTCGCTTTAGCGCTTTGAACCGCTGAAATATAAAGATTTTACAGAGCATATACTAAAACGATAAATTATTGATATAATTCTTCATTTCCGGTATACGGTATGCTATACTGTGTTTTAGGCGTGATTGTGCCTTTTTTGCGATGCGCTCAAAACGTGATAAACTAACGCCGGAAACTTACGGTGTGTTGCCGCAAGACTTTTGGCATTTAATATAAGGAGAAGTGAAGCATGTTTTCTATTGCGGATTTACTCGAAACTGCGGTTAAAAAAACCGGAGCTACAATAGCTGTTGCGTGCCCTGATGACGACCATGTGCTTTCCGCAGTTACGGAAGCTTACAGGCTAGGCATCTGTTCTTTTATCCTCGTCGGCGATAAGGATAAAACCGAAAAAATTGCCGTCGAGCACAAGTTTGACATTTCACCGTTTAGATTTATTGATGTTACGGACAAGCCCGAAGCGTGCCTAAGGGCTGCCAAACTTGTTTCGGACGGCGAAGCCGGCGGCCTTATGAAAGGTCTTGTCGATACGTCCGTAATACTCAAGGCTGTGCTCAATAAGGAACTCAACCTCCGAACAGACTCGAGACTCACGCATCTTGCCGTGTTCTCTGTGCCTCAGTACCCGAAACTGCTATTCGTCACAGACGCGGCAATTAATCTTGCTCCTGATTTCGACTGTTTTGTTGACATTATCAAAAACAGTGTTACAGCCGTTCGTGCGCTCGGCGTGCAAAAACCGAAAGTGGCGCTTCTTGCCGCAAAGGAAAAGCCCGACCCGAAAATGCCGGTTACCATGGTTTATCAGGATATTGTCAACACCCGCCCCGATCTTTCGGAAACGGCATATATAGCCGGCCCTCTGGCCCTTGATAACGCTGTGTCAAAAGAATCGGCAGTAACAAAAGGAATAATAAATGACGTTGCCGGAGACGCGGACATACTTGTCTGCCCTGACCTCGAAGCAGGCAATATACTCTATAAATCGCTTTCGTTCCTTAACACGACCGAAAGCGGGGGCATCGTTCTGGGCTCAAAAGCTCCGATTGTTCTTACATCGAGGGCGGATTCTGCCAAGAGTAAACTCATAGCAATAGCGTTTGCCGTTTGCAACTCTATCTAACTACAATCCGCGATAACGGTTATGCCATAGGCGTTCAGGCAAAAAACGGGCCAACGGGAAAGCCCGTTTGCCGCTTTCAACTTTGTTCACAATACTATAAATAAAGGGTGCTCTATTTATGAAAATACTCGCTATAAATCCGGGTTCTACATCAACAAAAATTGGAATATTCGAAAACGAAAACGAAGTGTTTTCAAAAACGCTCAGACACGACGCGGCAGTCATATCCGAATTCGCAACCGTGTATGACCAGCTCGAATTCAGAAAAGGCATAATTGCCGACGCTTTGAAGGAAAGCGGAGTCGAAATTTTGTCTCTTGACGCTGTCGTAGGACGCGGCGGACTCCTGAAACCGATTAAAAGCGGAACTTACGACATCAGCGGCGACATGCTCGAAGACCTCAAGAGTGCAAAATACGGCTCGCACGCTTCGAATCTTGGAGCGGCTCTTGCTTTCGAACTTGCCTCCCCTGCGGGAAAACCGTCTTATATAGTCGACCCCGTAGTTGTTGACGAGATGATACCTGCCGCAAGAATTTCCGGTCATCCCCTTTTCGCCAGGGTTTCCATATTCCATGCGCTTAATCAAAAAGCGATCGCAAAACAATATGCTCACGAAGCAGGCAAGCACTATAACGAGCTTAACCTTATCGTTGCGCATATGGGCGGAGGAATATCGATAGGTACACACGAAAAAGGCAACGTTATCGATGTTAACAACGCTTTGGGCGGAGAAGGCCCCTTCTCTCCGGAGCGCAGCGGTTCTCTTCCGATAAATGCGGTAATAGACATGTGCTATTCCGGCGACTATAGCAAAAAGCAAATGTACGAAATCTCCGTAGGAAAAGGCGGAATGGTCGGTTTCTTTGGCTCAAACGATTTTTCCGCGATTATGAAGACAATTGAGGATCCCAAAACAAAGGTTATTATCGACGGCCTTATTTTACAGATCGCAAAAGGCATTGCCGCCGCAAGTGCGGCAGTCAACGGCAATGTTGACGCGATTCTTCTTACGGGAGGCCTTGCATACAGCCAATATCTTACAGACGGCATAAAAGAGCGCGTCAACTTTATAAGCAGCGTGAAAGTATATCCGGGTGAGGACGAGTTAAAGGCTCTTTCAGGCGGCGCTCTCAGAGTGCTCAGCGGTGAAGAAGCGTCAATGAAGTATTAATAATTTTGTAAACGAGGCATAGATGAAAAAAATAACTGTGGTCTGCGGCTGTTACGGTAGCGGAAAAACGGAATTTTGCTTAAATTTTGCACTTTGGCTGAGAAGAGAATACGGCAAGAAGGTCAGCATAGCCGACTATGATGTTATCAATCCGTATTTTCGTTCAAGGGAACGGGCGGAATTTTTGAAAAATTTTAATATTGACATATTGGGTAATTTCACGGACAATAATCCCGGAACGGACTTGCCCTCACTTTCATCGAATATTTACGGCCCCCTTTCCCGGGACGAGTTTCTGGTGATCGATCTTGCCGGAAGCAAAAACGGGCTTAAGCCTCTTGCCCTCATAAGCGAAAGCTTGAACGAGAACTGCGATTTTTTATGTGTTCTGAACGCTTTCAGGCCGGACACGAAGACGCCCGAACTTATGATAAACAACATCAGAGCTCTCCAAAGCTTCAGCGGCCGAAAAATTACAGGCATAGTGCATAATTCGCACCTTGTCCGCGAAACAACCGCAGAAACCGTGCTGTACGGACAGGGGCTTGTTCGCGAGGCTTCTGAAGCACTCGGAATACCGATAGTATACACTCAGCTGCGCTCCGACATTTATGAGGAGATACGCGGCTCGATTGACGGCAAAGCCATAGTATTCGACAAGCTTTCTATCAGGCAGGATTGGATTTGATTTCCGTAACTTCCGAAACATACGGGAGGTTATAGAGTAAACGCTGATTTTTTTCAATGCTGAACGACCGCTTTTCAGTGTTTACCGATATATGCAAAAACCGCAATACATGCAGTCGACAGTGGCGAATTAACGCAAAACTGCCGCGAACCCCGCTCTTTGGCGAGTTTTCGGCCTTAGGCGGCGATTACCCTGCTCGACTATAAACGGAGGAGGAATTTATGGCAACTTCAAAGCTGACGTTTGAAACAAACAAATGTAAGGGCTGCTCACTCTGCGTTGCTACTTGCCCCAAAAAGATTCTTTTCTTGGACAAGTCGTATGTTAACGCCAAAGGTTACAATCCCATAGCGTGCACGGATATAGATCAATGCATCGCATGCGGAATGTGCGCTGTAATCTGCCCGGACAGTATTATTAGAGTGGAGCGTGAAGATAAATGAAAACCTTGATGAAAGGTAACGAAGCGATTGCCGAAGCGGCTATAACTGCCGGATGCAGAGCGTTTTTCGGTTACCCTATTACACCCCAGAACGAAATACCCGAGTATTTTTCCGCAAGAATGCCAGAAATAGGCGGCGCGTTCGTACAGTCCGAGTCAGAAGTCGCGGCTATAAATATGGTGTACGGCGCGGCGGCAACAGGAGTCAGAGTTATGACCTCCTCGTCCTCCCCCGGAATCGCGCTTAAACAGGAGGGTATTACATACCTCGCAGGCGCAAGACTCCCCGCGGTTATTGTAAGCGTATCGAGAGGCGGCCCGGGTCTCGGCGGCATACTTCCGAGCCAGGCTGACTATAATCAGGCGACAAGAGGCGGCGGCAACGGCGACTACTTTGTCCCCGTTTATGCGGCAAACAGTATACAGGAAACCACAGACCTCGTACAAATAGCGTTTAACACCGCAGACAAGTACAGAACACCCGTTATGGTACTCGTTGACGGTCTTATCGGCCAGATGATGGAGCCTGTCGAAATAAAAGAAATTCCCCGCTACAAAGTCGATAACGAAACATGGGCGGCAAGCGGAAACTCCGACAAACGCAAGCGCAATATTGTCACTTCTCTTGACCTTGACGGAGCAAAACTTGAGCAGCACAACTACCTCTTGCATGATATCGGCAAAGAAATCAGCAAGAACGAAGTAATGTACGAAAGCAATGTAACAGACGGAGACGAAATAGTTATCGTGGCTTACGGCACCCCTTCGAGAATCGCCACAAACGCGATATCCGAGCTCAGAAAACTTGGAATCAAAGTTTCTCTGTTCCGCCCGATTACACTGCGCCCCTTCCCGTACGAAGCGCTCGGCAACCTTCCTAAATCCGTTAAACACGTTATTTCTCTCGAGCTGTCTCTCGGACAGATGCTTCAGGATGTCAGACTCGCGGTCGGTTCAAACGCAAACGTCGGATATTTCGGCAGAACCGGCGGCATGATATTCGAAGTTGCGGATATAGTCGAAGAAATCAAGCGTATCGCAAAGGAGGGAAAATAAATGGCTGTTGTTTACGAAAAGTCAAGAGGACTCACAGATAACGAGCTTTCATACTGCCCGGGCTGTACGCACGGTATAGTTCATAAGCTTGTCGCTGAGACGCTCGTAGAGCTTAACATACTGGAAAAGACTATTGCCATCGCTCCTGTCGGCTGTTCCGTTCTGGCATACAACTTCTTCAACTGCGACGGAGTTCAGGCCAGCCACGGCCGCGCACCCGCGGTAGCTACCGGCATAAAGAGAACCCACCCCGATAAAATCGTATTCACATACCAGGGTGACGGCGACCTTGCGAGTATCGGAACCGCCGAGATCATTCATGCGGCTCACAGAGGCGAGAATGTAACGGTTATTTATATAAACAACGCGATTTACGGTATGACAGGCGGCCAGATGGCTCCCACAACTCTTATCGGTCAGAAAACCACAACTTCGCCCAAAGGCAGAAGCGAAACTCAGGCCGGTCTGCCTCTCAGGATGGCAGAACTGCTCGCTGTAGTTCCGAGCTCGTATTATACCGAAAGAGTCAGTGTTGCGGATGTTCCTTCTATCAGAAAAGCTAAGGCGGCTATAAAAAAGGCGTTCCAAAATCAGGTTGACGGCAAGGGCTTCTCGTTCGTTGAAATACTTTCGACCTGTAATATCGGCTGGGGCATCAATCCCGTTGACTCGCTCAAGTTTATCAAGGACAGCATGATTCCGTACTATCCTCTCGGTGTGTTCAAAGACGAAGGAGGTATGAAATAATGACTACTAAAGTTGTATTTTCCGGCTTCGGCGGACAGGGTGTTCTCACGCTCGGTCAGCTCGTCAGCACTATGGCAATGAATAAGGGTTACAACGTTACATGGCTTCCGTCATATGGTGCGGAAATGCGCGGAGGTACGGCGAACTGTGCCGTTGTTATCTCAGATGAGCCGATAGGCTCTCCCCTCGTTTACTCGATGGACATACTCGTTGCGTTTAACAAGCCTTCGATACTGAAATTCCTTGACAGAGTCGCGGATAACGGCAGAGTGCTTATAAACAGCTCGATAGTTGAGCTCGACGAAGTCAGACCCGGTCTGACACTTAGCAAGATAGACGCTACGAATATTTCCGGAACACTCGGCAGCATAAAGGTTCAAAACATGGTCATGCTCGGAGCTTTTATGAAGCTCATGCCTTCGTTTAAGCTCGAGGACGCCGAAAAACTTATTAACGATAAATTCGGCAAAAAATATCCTCAGATGGTTCCTCTTAATATAGAGGCTGTCAAGAAGGGCATGGAATAGGCTCGGCTTGTCCGGTTGTTTTCTTTCTTACCATAAACTCAAAGGGTGCCGCAAACCGCGGCACCCTTTATACTTAGTAGTGCTGATTTATAGTCAGTTAAAGTCAATTAATCAGCGTTTACCTTACTTTCTTATAAACATCTGCGTCCAGTACGTACTTCCCCCGCCTGCAGAATAGCCGACGCCGATTTCGGTAAACGAAGCGTTCAGGATATTCGCCCTGTGACCTTCACTGTTCATCCAAGCTGTCATAACGGCTTGGGCTGTTTTTTGACCCTTGGCTATATTCTCGCCTGCGGTCGAATAGACTATGTTGAACTTTTTGAGCATGTCAAACGGAGAACCGTAAGTCGGAGATGTGTGGTTGAAATAATTTCTGTCGCGCATATCGTTTGATTTATATCTCGCAACCCTGGCAACTTCCCAGTTTATTGCGAGAGGCTTGAGCCCCTTGCTTTGACGCTCCTTATTAACAAGTGCAACCACCTGTTCTTCGAGACCCTTCAAAACCGGATCGTCAAGCGGTATCGTTACTTTATCGCCCGGATAAATCAGATTAGGATTTTCGAACTGAGGGTTTGCCTGAATAATTTCCGATATTCCAATCCGGTACTTTTTGGAAATTTCCCACAAGCTGTCTCCTTTTTGTACTGTATATATGTCAGTCGCCGCAAAGACTGTTGAACTGAAGCCGATCAAAGCGGTCAAAAACAAAGGCACAAGCCTTCTTGCTATACGTTTCATTTTTACACCCTTTCACCTTTGTGCTGATATCCCGCCAACCGCAAAATCGAGCCTTGAGGCACGCGGCGTTTTTTTGCGCCTGATGATGCGGCTTAAACGGTAAGTAATATTTTTGTCTATTTATTATTGCATCTTTCGACGAAATAATACAAAATTCGTTTTACTATTCCGTCGAATCCGGTATAATACTATTATTACCGCAGAAGTTAAGTCCATTAAAAATATATACGCGGTTGCTCGTGCCGAGCAAAAACATACAGACAACGTCCGCGTTTTACGCAGACACTCCTTCGAAACTCAATTTATCGAAATTTTACCACCTCGCTTAATTTCAGTTTCGGCTTTACAACTGCACTCAAAGTCTTTTGTCAGACGGAGGCTTAAATGGGAGAAAGCAATATTGTTAACATATGCGTATTTGGTGAAAAATACTCTTTAGCTTGCTCTTCGGACGAGGAATACGTTAAAAAACTTGCGGATTATGTAAACTCAAAGATTAATGATATAAATAAGGCAAGAAACGGAAATTATATGAGTCCGTCTTTGCGCAATGTTCTTCTTTCTTTGAATATTGCCGATGATTATTTCAGGGAAGCTGAAAAAAACAAGCTTTTTCCGGAAAATGATAAAAGCGAGACCGAATTGCTGAGACAGCAGAACGAAAATCTTAAAAAACGGCTCAGCTACGCCGAAAGGCAGGGGAACGAGCTTCGAAACATAAACAGGAAACTGATCGAGCAACTGCGTGCTTTAGGCGACTCCGCCGAACAAACACGCATGGTTGCGGAACACTCGTCAAGCCCAGACAATAAAGGAGAATAATATGGTTGACAAAAAGGCTGAATTGCTGTCTCCGGGCGGCTCGTATAACTCTGTGGTAGCCGCCGTAAACTGCGGCTGCGATGCCGTATACCTCGGCGGTAAAAACTTCAGCGCAAGGAGTACCGCCGATAACTTCGATGAAAACGAGCTGAAAAAAATAATCGACTATTGCCATCTCAGAGGTATAAAGGTTTTCTTGACGATTAACACCCTGTACAAAGACAGCGAATTAAAAGCTGTATCCGAGTTTGCCGCCGAAGTATATTCTTTCGGGATTGACGCGTTTATAATGCAGGATATCGGCCTGTTTTCGCATTTGAAAAAAATCTTGCCGGACGTTGATTATCACGCAAGTACCCAAATGACGGCGCACAGCTTGAGCGATGCCCTTTTCCTTCAAAATATAGGCTTTAAGCGTATCGTGCTGAGCAGAGAACTGAGCAGAGACGAAATCAGGCACATCTCCGAAAACTGTACCGCCGAGACGGAAGTGTTTATTCACGGAGCTTTGTGCTACAGCTACTCGGGCACCTGCCTTATGAGTTCGTTTTACGGCGGGAGAAGCGGAAACAGAGGGCAGTGCGCACAGCCCTGCCGCTTGAAATACGATATAGTCAGAGGAGACAATATACTTATAGACGACAAGTACCTTTTGAGCCCGAAGGATTTGATGACGCTTGACACTCTCGAAGAGCTTGTTAACACCGGTGTCACAAGTCTGAAAATTGAAGGCAGGCTCAAGAGCCCGGAATATGTCGGCGTTGTGACCGAAAGTTACAGACAGGCGCTAGACTCGATTGACGACCGCATGAAAACTCGCGAAGAACAAGCGGCTAAAAAACGCCTTGCCGGCGCCTTTAACCGTGGAGGTTTTACGAACGGCTTCTTGAGTATGCACTCCGGCGCGGATATGATGTGTACGGATTCTCCGAAGCATACAGGTATATATGTCGGTACCGTTAAAGATTATGACCGTAAAACGGGACTCTGCACTTTTATATCAAAGACCGAACTTGTACCCGGAGACGGGCTGGAGTTTCGCTGTGAAGACTCGGAAAGTTGCGGAACATCCGTGTCCCGCAACTACTCGGCGAACGACAAAGTGACGATTGCGGTTGAAGGCCGCATCACTGTCGGCTGCAAGGTTTATAAATCCTATGACAAAGCCCTGAACGATTACGCGAAAAAGATGTACGAAGGGGATAGCCGCAGTGTAAAAGTCAACGGAAGCTTTTTATGCGAAACCGGTAAAAATTTCTCGGTTACGTTAAGCTATAACGGCCTAACCGTGACTCAGGAAGGAGATATTGCGCAAAAAGCGGAAAATCAACCCCTTTCTGACGAAAGACTTATCGCCCAACTGAAAAAGTCCGGCGAGTTTCCTTTTGAAATTGAATTTAGCGAATACCGTAACGATAACATGTCGTTTATGAATATTTCATCAATAAACGACACAAGGAGGAAGGCGTGCGAAAAACTTGCAAACGAGATTATCTCAAGCTTTAGGCGCAAAACAGATTTCGAGCCTCCCTTGCCCGTGTTTAAGCCTTTTTCCGGCAGAACAAGCAAAGAGGTCGCCGTTTCTGTGCGTACAAAAGAACAGTTTAACGCTGCGCTTGAAGTCACCGGGCTTAATCGCATATACTGCGAGTCATTTGAAGGCCTTGAAGAAAACATCGACAGGCTCGCCGCAAAATGTCATAGCCGAAATGTAGATATTTATGTCTGCCTCTTGACAATAAACAGGCTCGACTATACAGAAAAGATTGCTTTTTACGAAAACTCCGGCATAGACGGTTATCTTGTCAGAACCATCGGGCAACTCGAACTTTTGAAGAATACGGTCAAAAAGACGGTTTTAGATTTTACTTTAAACGATTTTAACAGGCTTTCGAACGAATTTTTCCTAAAATATGCAGACACGGTAATTCCTTCGACCGAGCTCGCCATAGACGACCTGTCGTTCTGCGTTCCCGAGAACGAGCTTTTGATTTACGGACGCATACCGGTTATGACAACGGCCAACTGCCCGATAGGCGTTTATGTAGGAGAGAAAGGCGAAGGCCGCTACTGCCGCTATAAAAACTCAGACAAACAGTTTAAGCTGAGAGACAGAATGAACATGCTCTTGCCGATAGTAACTGAATGCGAGGAATGCTATGCTCAGCTTCTCGGTGACCGCCCGCTGTTTATGATAAAAAAACTGGGTAAGCTTGACTGTCTTAACGCCGGCAGCTACAGGCTGATGTTCACGGATGAAAGCGGCGAATATGTAAAGCTTTTAACCGAGTATGCCGTAGATTGCATTGCAAAAGGCTATCCGCCACAAAATTCGGAAATTGACAACATCGCGGAAAGCGGGATAACCTACGGGCACTATTTTAAGGGCACCCTGTAAGTCTTGAGCGGTGATAATTCGCGCTGCGGCGCACCTTAGCGCGTCTGCTCGGCTCAAGTACCGCGTAAGTATTTTATGCGGTTTTTAACTTCCGTGGTAATAGCATACGGATATTCATAGCTACATTTATTTAGCGTTTACTTCGGTAGACGCTGATTTGTTTAACCGGCAAGACCAAACCTTGCATCTTTCGCGCTTTGCGGTATTAAAATAAGAGCCCTTTCCCGCCCAACTTCGCCCCCGGAAGGTTTTTGGCAAATTTCTGCATTATTTCCGGTGTTTATCGGTTACTTCTATTCCATTTCCCCGTTTAGTGTGGTATAATATAAAGGTTATTCAAAACGGAGGAAAGCATGGAAAATAAAAATAATAAACCGGGTGACACAGCAAAAAACGGAGATTTGAGGCAAGTCCGCCCGGAAAACGTTCGCAAAGACGCAACCGCGGCAAGCGGCTCCGCCAAAAAAATAAAGGTCTCGCGGAAAAAACAGGGCGTGAAAGCGAAAGTCATATTGCTTAACTTGCTTACGATTGCGCTTGTATGTGTTATCGTTAACCAGATTGTTCTTTTGGCGCTTTACTACCGCGATATATCTCAGAATGACAAGAGCAACCAAGAAGCGCTGACTATCGTTAACGAGTTTGTTTATTCAAGCCCGACCGAGAGCGCCGCTCCCGAAACCACAGGAGAGACAAGCGGCTCAAGCACATTGGGCATCCCGACTCCCAACAATACGCTTGATCCGAATCAGCCTTCACCGGACGAAAATCTCAGCCCGGAACAGCAAATCGAACGTATTAAGCCTTACTTCGACGCGTCCCGTAACGCCGAGATGCTTGAGGCACTCAGACAACAGTTCAAAAACGACGATATCAGAGCCTATATTTATATTCAGGGTACGCACATAGCCTACCCTATTGTTCAAGCTTCTGACAACGAGTACTATCTGACCCGCTCAGTCAAAAAAAATAAAAGCTCTACGGGAGCAATATTCGCAGACAGCGAAGTAAATCTCGGAGCACCCGGCGAAGGCCACGGTTCGGCCAACACGGTAATATACGGGCACAACATGAAAGACAACTCGATGTTCCACGATTTGCGTTTTTATATCGAACGCGAATACTATGACAATCACCGGTACATCGTAATAAAATACGAGGACAGGACCGCGGTTTGGGAAGTTTTTTCAGCGTATCAGACTAATGTCGGTTTTAGTTATACTCAGGTTAAGTTTAACTCAATCTCGGAATATGAAACCCTTTTAAAAGTCATCAACAAAAAGTCTTATGTGACATCTCAGCTTCCCGTATCACCCGACGATTATATCCTGACGCTTTCCACGTGCACAAACGTCAGGGACGACGAAAGATTGGTAGTGCACGCCAAACTGATTAATACATTCTTCGCGGACGGCAAATAAGCCCACGCTTTGTTAAAAAAAACTATTGCTAAGGATTGAAAATATGTTTATCGACAGAGTATCAATAACTATAAAAGGCGGAAACGGCGGAAACGGCTGTGTTTCGTTCCGCCGAGAAAAATATGTTCCGACCGGAGGCCCTGACGGCGGAGACGGAGGAAACGGCGGCTCGGTTGTATTCGTTGCCGACGAAAACCTGGGGACACTTTTGGATTTCAGGTATAAGCACACGTTCAAGGCGGCAAACGGCGAAGACGGAAGCTCAAGAAATTGTTCGGGCAAGGCGGCTGAAGATATGGTTATCCGCGTACCCGTCGGAACCGTTATAAGAGAGTCGGAATCGAACAAGGTCATGGCCGACATGGCAAAAAACGGAGACCGGAAGGTTCTGATACGCGGCGGAAAAGGCGGAAAGGGAAATCAGCACTTCGCCACATCCACAAGGCAGGCTCCGAAATATGCCGAGCAAGGCAGGCGCTCTAAGGAATACAGAGTAATACTCGAGCTCAAGCTTATTGCCGATGTCGGAATCATCGGCTTTCCGAACGTCGGAAAGTCTACGCTACTATCAATGGTTACTAACGCCAATCCAAAAATCGCAAACTACCATTTTACAACACTTACCCCGAATCTCGGGGTTATACGCTCCAAGTACGGCGGAGATTTTGTCCTAGCGGACATACCCGGACTTATCGAGGGCGCCGGGCAGGGTGCCGGGCTCGGGCACACCTTCCTAAGGCATATCGAGCGCACAAAAGTGCTTATCCATGTCGTTGACGCTGCTGCCGTCGAGGGCGGCGACCCTCTCGATGAGATAGAAAAAATCAATAAAGAGCTTGAATTTTACAACCCCGAGCTTTTGAAACGACCCCAGATTATAGCCGCAAACAAAACAGACATACCCGAGGCTTGGGAAAATGTCGAAAAAATAAAAGCAAAATACGAGCCTAGCGGCGTAAAAGTTTTTCCGATATCGGCTGCGGCGAACACCGGCCTTGACGAACTGATGAAGGCCGCTCACGATATACTGCAAAACTACCCCAAAGATATAATTTTCGAAGAGGAATACGATGAATTCACGGAAATTCAGGAGGAAAACGCTCCTTTCACGATAACGGAAGAACGCGAAGGTTACTTTGTCGTTAAGGGTGTCGGTGTCGAAAAAATGATAGGTTACACGACCATGGAGACAGAGTCCGGTTTTGCGTTTTTTCAAAGATATCTCAGGGACAAAGGGATTATCGCCGAGCTTGAAGCCATGGGTGTACAAGAAGGCGATACCGTCAAAATTTACGATATTGAGTTTGATTACTATAAATAGGAGTACAAAATGACGAGCAAAGAAAGATCTTACCTGAAAGGGCTCGCTTCAAAGCTGACGAGCATCGTACAAATCGGCAAGCAGGGTTTAACACCGGATATAACAGCGGCTGTTGACGAAGCGCTTGAAGCCAGAGAGCTTATAAAAGTTTCGGTTCTTAACAACTGCGACGAAGATATAAGAGAAATGGCCGAAAGGATAAAGGAAAGAACCCATTCCGAAATCATTCTTGTTATAGGCAGTAAAATTGTGTTCTACCGTAAGTCGAAAAAGAAGCCGATAATTGATATGAGTGGCTGCAAGTAAAAAACCAAGGGGGGGCTATATGAAAAAACTCTTTACCGTGTTTTTGGCGCTGCTTTTTACTCTCACCCCCGTTTGTCCGGTTTCCGCGTCGCGCTATGTACTGCTGCCGGGTATAACAGAAGCGGTTGTCGTCGAAGTTATCGACGGTGATTCAATTGTCGTGCGCTCAGATTCTTCGGGGCAATACGCCCTTGTTCGTTTTGCCGGTATAAACTCTAACGGTTATACTCCCGCTTACGAATACCTTTGCGCCGTAATTACCGGAAAGCATGTCACGGTTCGAACCGACTCAAACGCGTTAAACGACGGGCGTTGGAATTATGCCTATGTTGATTATCAAGGAAGCATGATAAACAGCCTTATGTTGATACTCGGTTATGCCAAGACTGATATAAGCCAAAGCAAGCTGAGTTATTTTAATTATTTCCTTACTCTTGAAAAAGATGCCAAGCGGCAAGGGCTGGGTATTTGGGGCGAAGCTTTGGTTCCCGGTACTTCATCCGCCGTTATGACAAACATCAACACCGCCGGAGCGGACATGCTTGCCGAGCGTTTCGGCATAGCGAAATCAGTTGCTTCTAATATAGTAACATACAGAAGCACCAATCCGTTTAATGATATTAATGAAATTCGCTTTGTGCCGCTCTTTGGCCGCGAAGACTTTGAGAAAAACAGCTCGTCCATGACTGTCTGCACCGATGTTAACACGGCTTCGGAAGCTGAGCTGCTTTCACTTGCCAACTTTACAAGCGACGATGCCGACAGCGTTATGACTTATCGTTCAAGCAAAGGAACAATAGCTTCACTGTCGAGTTTGAACACAAGCAGAACGATAAGCGGCCTTGCGTATACGAGTAATTTAAGTTTCATGTCAGTCAAACCTACCGAGACTATAGCTCTTACAAAAAACGCGTATCGTATAAACATAAATACGGCCGGCTACGACCAACTGCTGAAAACAGGCATATCTCAGGATATGGCGAAAAGCATTGTCGAAGCGCGGGGTCTGCACAGCTATAAGACTAAAACCGAGATTATGTACGAATTGCAGCTTCCGCAGAAGTATTTCAACACATTCGAAGACAATTTCAGCGTAATAACCAATATCAATACCGCCGACCGCGACGAACTGCTTAGCCTGTTCGGAGGCGACAGGGACGGAAAAGCTCCCGTTGATTTGATAATGAATAACCGCCCGATTACGAACAAATACGCCCTTGCGGGCTATATATCGACCACGGCAGTTAGCAAGATTGACGAGTTTATATCATATGCCGAGCCGTCATCGACTTCACTCGAAAAGGATGTTCAAAAGCGCGTTAATATCAAGACCGCGACAAGAACACAGCTTGAGGCGGCAGGGATACCGGTTTCGCTTGCTCAGTCAATTATAACCGGAAGCAGAATATATCGTACCCCTGCGGAACTTCCGGCCTCACTTGTTCCCTACAGAGACAGGATAACCCTGTTTACAGACATTAACAGCGCAAGTTATGATGAGCTTTTGAGTCTCAGCCCGTCGATAACCTCGGCTATGGCGACCGCAATAATGATGCAAAGAAACATCAGGCCTTACGCTTATTTGGATGAAATCGCTGAGTTATGCGTGGGATTCGGCAAAGAAGCCGTTTACGGAGAAATAAAAGATGTTATAGTTTTCAGATAAAGACAGCCGGCTCCCGCAAACGCGGGGGCCGGCTTTTTACAATCATAGGATATGTGCGGTCTACAGTCGTTTAAGCCAAAAACGGTCTTAAACAACTATAGTTGAAATCTCATCGATTCAACGCTTACTTGGCGATTATCTTTGCAATTTCAAGCGGTTCGAGCTTTTGCTCGTCTTTGTAAACCCTCATATTTCCGCCGGCAATCTCGTCTATAAGTATTACGTTACCGTTATACATTCCATACTCGAGCTTGATGTCATAAAGCGTGATACCGAGCTTGGCAAGCTCATCCCTGATAAACCTGCAAATATCTGCCGTGAGCTTTTTAAGTTGGTCGTGTGTCTCTAAAGTCATAATGTTTAACGCGTTAAGTGTATCGGCGGAAATTACAGGGTCCCCTCTCCCGTCGTCTTTGAGCGTGAACTCTACAATCGCATCGAGATCCTGTCCCTCTTTTGCGTAATCACCGTAGCGGCGCATAAAACTGCCTGTTGACTTAAAACGGCATATTGCCTCTAAGCCCTTTCCAAACGTCTTCGCTTTGAGAACCTCCATAGTGCCGTTTTCTAAATCAGCGCTTACGAAATGCGTCGGGAAACCGGCTGCTTCGATTTTCTCAAAGAAATATTTCGTCATACGCAGCCATTCTCTTCCGATACCGCCGATCGAGAGCCCTATTGTGTTCGCGCCGGGATCGAACTTGCCGTTCTCGCCCGTCATGTCGTCTTTGAAGAACAATAAACAATTACCGTTGTCAAGCTCGTAAACGTCCTTTGTCTTTCCCTTATATATCAGTTTACCGTTAATCATAATAATACCCTCCTAAAATACAATCACGGGTAAGGCTGCCAAGCCGCAAGAGTTTTGCTCCGCGCAAACAATCAGCGCTTACTCAGAATACTTATCCGCAGCCAAAGCCGGCGCCTTTTAACATTGCCCGATATCTTTGCGGTACCGAGCGCCTTGGAACTTTATTTTTTCGCAAACGTCGTAAGCACTTTTTCTCGCGGCTTCCGGATCATCGCCGAGCGCCGTTACCGCAAGTACTCTGCCGCCGCTAGTCACAAGCTTTCCGTTCTTTATGTCCGTTCCCGCATGAAATATCCGAACGTTTTCGGGCGTTTTCGGCAGGTCTATGTCGAGGCCCGTCTTATAAGACCCCGGGTAACCGTCGGATGCGATTACGACACAAGCCGAAGCTTGTTTCTTCCAGTCGATTTTTATACTGCCTAGCTTTTTATCGCATACGGCTCGTACTATGTCAACAAGCGGGGTTTCAAGCCGAGCGAGCACAGCTTCCGTTTCGGGATCGCCGAACCTTGCGTTAAACTCGATTATATTGATTTCGTCTCCGCTGAGCATGAGTCCGAAATACAGCACTCCCCTGTAATCCATTCCTTCGCTTTGTATGGCTGCAAGCGTTTTTTGCATCACAGCCTCAAATGCGGCCGCGTGTTTTTCCGTGTAATACCTCGCGGGAGAAACCGCGCCCATACCGCCGGTATTCGGCCCCATATCCCCGTCAAACACGCGTTTGTGGTCCATAGAGCTCACCGTTGGAACAATACTGACTCCATCGGTAAAGCAAAGCACCGTGGCTTCTTTTCCGCTTAAAAAGCGCTCTATTACAATCGTATCACCCGAAGCTCCAAAGCATTTGCCGATCATTATCGCCTCTAGTTCTTTCTTCGCGTGTTCAAAGCTTTCGCAGATTACAACGCCCTTCCCCGCCGCGAGTCCGTCGGCCTTTATAACGACAGGATACTCGGAAGCCTCACAAGCCCTGATTGCTTCAGCCGCATCACTGTATACTGAATAGTCCGCTGTCGGCAGGCCGTATTTTTTCATAAAATCTTTCGAAAAAGTCTTTGATGTCTCGAGTTTGGCCGCATGCGCCGATGGTCCGAATACCACAAGACCTTTTTCGCGGAAAATGTCGGAAATACCCAAAGAAAGCGGCAATTCAGGCCCGACTATAGTTATATCTATATTGTTTTGCAGGGCAAAATCGAGAAGCTTGTCCGTCTCGCTAACGCCGATTAGGATATTTTCGCCTATTTCCGATGTTCCGCCGTTACCCGGAGCGAAATACAGCTTTTTGACGCGGTCATCCGCCCTTAGACTAAGGCCGACAGCGTGTTCACGGCCTCCGCCGCCGATAACAAGTATATTCATTTAGGCCTCCGTTAGTGTTTGAAATGCCTTATGCCCGTAAACACCATTGCTATTCCCGCTTCGTCGCACGCAGCAATCGACACGTTGTCGTTAATTGAGCCTCCGGGTTGAATGATCGCCGAAATTCCTGCCTTTGCGCAGAGCTTGACGACATCGTCGAACGGAAAGAATGCATCGGAAGCCAAGACTGCGCCCCTTGTGTACTCGCCTGCGCGAAGCACAGCGCTTTCCGCAGCCCAAACCCTGCTGACCGAACCCCCGCCGATTCCCAGCGTGCAACCGTTTTTTGCAATTACAATGGCGTTTGATTTAACATGCTTGCACACAAGCATCGCAAATTCCAAATCCTCGACGGATTCGGGCGCGGGCTGAACCTCCGTCACGCATGTTTTATCCGAAAAACCACCGCCCGAGTCTTTATCCTGAACAAGCAGACCGTTTGAGATAAATTTGAATTCGGTATCGCTTTTTACTCTCTCGGCTATTTCGGGAAGCTCCAGTATTCTCAGGTTTTTCTTTTTTGCCAGTATCGCGAGCGCTGTGTCCGTGAAAGAAGGAGCAATTACTATCTCGGCAAAAATCTTGTTTATCTCAGCGGCGCATTCTTCCGTTACTATTGTATTAAAAGCGATTATTCCGCCGTAAATCGAAACCGGGTCGGCGTTATACGCACGTATAAAAGCCTGGCACGAATCGCTTCCGAGTGAAACCGCGCAGGGTGTAGCATGTTTGACCGCAACACAAACCGGCTTGTCAAACTCTTTAACAATCGCGACCGCTCCGTCTGCATCGCCTATATTATTATACGAAAGCTCTTTACCGTGCAAAAATTTCGCGGCAGTTATGCAGCTCGTATCAATATCCGGCTTTGTGTAGTATGCAGCCTGCTGGTGAGAGTTTTCGCCGTAGCGCAGTTCCTGCTTTTTCTCAAACGTAAGCGTAAGCTGCTTCGGAAATTTCTCCGTACCGGCTGCCTTTGCGAGATATTCCGCAATAAAAGCATCGTAAGCCGCGGTATGTGCAAATGCCTTTGCCGAGAGCTTAAAGCGCAGTTCGGCTGATACATTGCCTTGCGAATCCATGTTTTCTATTACGCTCGAGTAATCCTCCGTATCGGTTACAACCGTGACAAAACGGTAGTTCTTTGAACCAGACCTTATCAGAGAAGGGCCGCCGATATCGATGTTTTCGATGGCTTCGGCAAGGCTGTGATCCTGCTTTGCAACCGTCTTTTTAAACGGGTACAGGTTAACGCAAATCAGGTCGATTGAATGCATTCCGTATTTTTCGGCAGTAGCAACATGCTCCGCGTTGTCCCGAAGATATAAAACGCCGCCGTGTATGAGCGGGTGCAAAGTTTTCACCCGCCCGTCGAAACATTCCGGAAAGCCCGTAACGTCTTCAATCTCGATTACATTGATTCCTGCCTGTCTCAAAACCGAGGCCGTGCCGCCCGTTGAAATAATTTCATAGCCTTTTGCCGCAAGAGCCGCCGCAAATTCGACTATTCCGGATTTGTCGCTTACGCTGATTACAGCTCGTTTCATAATGCCTACCCCTCGTTTAAGACTTTGTTTACAGCCTGCACTATTATTTTGTGCTCAACTTTCAGCACCCTTTCCGCGAGTGTTTCTGCGGTATCCCCGTCCGGTACCGGTACCGTCTCACGGATTATTATAGGACCCGTATCTACTCCGCCGTCAACGTAATGTACCGTAGCGCCGGATTCTTTAACTCCTGCCGCAATAACCGCGTCATGCACCCTATGCCCGTAAAAGCCTTTTCCGCAAAATGCCGGTATGAGAGCCGGATGTATGTTGATTATTCTGTTTTCGTAACGCTCGGTTAGCGATTTCGCGATTATGCTTAAATAACCGGCGAGAACGATTAAATCCGGTTTGTAGCCGTCTATCGTCTCCGAAAGTTTTTGATTAAACGATTTTCTGTCGGGGAAAGACTTCTTATCAAGCAAGATAGCGTCAATCCCCGCATGTTCGGCGCGTTTGAGCGCATATGCTCCCGGTGTGTCGCTTATAACCGCGGCAATTCTGCCGTTTTGAATGCGTCCGTCCGCTATCCCGTCGATAATACTTTGCAGGTTCGAGCCGCCGCCCGATACCAAAACTACTATATTCCGGCTAATACTATCCCCTCGCTTTGCCCCGTTCTCTCGGCCACCTCGCCGATTATAACGGGATTTTCGCCCTTCAGCGCCTGCACCGCGGCATCGCAATCCTTCTCGGGAACCGCGAGCACAAGGCCTATGCCCATGTTAAACGTGTTATAAAGTTCACGCTTTTCAATGTTTCCGAGCTTCTCTATAAGTTCGAATATTGCCTGCTTGGGAACAGAGTTTATGTTTACTCTCGCTTCGAGATGCTCTGGGATAATTCTCGGTATGTTCTCGATAAAACCGCCGCCGGTAATATGCGCGATTCCGTGTATTTCGGCTATTTCAAGAGCGGCGAGCACCGATTTGACGTATATCTTTGTCGGTGTCAGCAGCGTTTCGCCGAGAGTCTTTGAGAGCTCGGGTATTTTTGTATCCGCAGTATAGTTAAGCTTTTGAAAAAATAGTCTGCGAACAAGAGAAAAACCGTTTGAATGAACTCCCGAAGACGGCAGACCTATCAATACATCGCCCTTTTTCACGTTTGACTTTGTAATCAGCCTGTCCTTTTCCGCTATGCCGACGCAAAAACCCGCAACATCATATTCGTCGTCCTTGTAGAATCCCGGCATCTCCGCCGTTTCACCGCCGACAAGCGCACAACCTGCCTGTACGCAGCCTTCCGAAACACCTTCGACTATTGCTTCGACCAACTCCGGACGTAGAACCCCGCAGCCTATATAGTCCAGAAAAACGAGCGGTTTTGCGCCTTGGCAGACTATGTCGTTTGCACACATCGCGACACAGTCGATTCCTATTGTGTTGTGTATGCCGGTCATGAACGCGAGCTGAAGCTTCGTTCCGACACCGTCCGTTCCGGAAACGAGCACGGGCTGCTTGTATCCCTGCGGCAGTTCGAACATGCCGCCAAAGTCGCCGAGTCCGCCCAGAAGGCCGGGTATTTTTGTGCGCGCTACATGCTTTTTCATCCTGGCAACGGCATCATAACCTGCCGTTACGTCTACCCCCGCGGACTTGTATGTCATTCTCTCTTCCATAATTACCTCCAAGGCTCGTAGTTCTACATATTTATGCCGGGCCAGTTACCCGTTAAACAGCCGCTGCAATATCCACCGCAATCGCTCTCGAGTGCGGCAAGTATGCCTTCGCTGCTCAAAAACCCGAGAGAATCGGCAGTTATCATCTTGCATATTTCCAGTGTAGAATGTTTTGCCGAGATTAATTCTCCTTTATCGGGTATATCGATTCCGAACGGACAAATATTTTTTACCTCGGGCGTTGGTATGCGCACATGCACTTCCTTAGCTCCCGCATTTCTCAAAGATTCGATGATTTGCAGGCTGGTTGTTCCTCTGACTATGCTGTCGTCCACAAGTACGATTCGTTTGCCTTCGACTACTTCCCGTATCGGGTTAAGCTTAAGCTTGACCGCGAGCTCCCTTTGAGCCTGTGTCGGTTTAATGAACGTTCGCCCGACATAACGGTTTTTTACAAAGCCCAGAGAATACGGCAAACCGCTTTCCGCGGCATAACCAACGGCGGCGGCGATTCCCGAATCCGGAACGCCGATAACGCAATCCGCATCGGCCGGATATTCCCTCGCGAGCTGCCTTCCGGCCCTCTCTCTGGATGCATGTACGCTGATTCCGTTCATAACCGAGTCGGGTCTGGCAAAATACACGAACTCGAACGCGCACATTGCCTTAACTTGCTGAGGCTTGTCAAGCGTGTTTACGAAGTGTATGCCCGGAGCTGTCGAATCAATAACAACGATTTCTCCCGGATTAACGTCGCAAACAAGCTCAGCCCCGATTATGTCAAAAGCGCAGCTTTCCGACGAAATCGCATAACCGTTAAGCAGCTTTCCGATCGAAAGCGGACGTATGCCGTAACGATCGCGCGCACCCAAAATTTTGCCACCCATTAATATAACAAGAGAAAAACCGCCTTCGAGCTCTCTGACCGCAAGTTTCACCGCTTCTGTCACGCTCGCCTTGAAGTGCTTTGCGATAAGCGCGGATATTACTTCGCAGTCGCTGTTGGTCGTGAACACCGCGCCCTCTTCCTCAAGCTTTTTTCGCAGCACCGCGTTGTTCGTCAGTGCTCCGTTTAGAGCCACGGCCATATTACCGTGCTTGTATCCGGCAACGTGCGGCTGAGCGTACTGCGGCCCGTTTTCCTTTCGAAGCCCGTAGCGAACATGCCCGATGGACATGTCACTCCTGAGTATGCTCAGTATTTTATCGTTCAAACTTTCCTGTACAAGCCCCGAATCTTTATAGCACGTTACCGCGCCTTCATTGCTGACCGCAATGCCTGCGCTTTCCTGCCCTCTGTGCTGCAGGGACATGAGTGCGAAATATGTTAAATCGGCGCTGTCGTTGTTGTTTCTGTCGTATATGCCGAATACTCCGCAAGCGTCCCGGAACTTAGTGCTTTCCATAAGCGTTTTTCACCTCGTTTTGAAGGCTTAAGTGCTTGTTGTTTACGGCTACTTCCATATCTCTTCGGTACTGTTCGAGCTTATTGTGGATGTTCAAATTGTTGTTGGCAATTATCGAAAGTGCGAGAAGAGCCGCATTTTGCGCTCCGTCTATAGCAACCGTCGCAACGGGTATGCCCGGCGGCATTTGAACCGTTGCCAGCAAAGCGTCCATTCCGCCCGCCGTTGCGGAGGAACCTGCGACCGGCAGGCCGATAACGGGAAGCGTCGTATGGGCCGCGATAACTCCGGCAAGGTGCGCAGCTTTTCCCGCCGCTCCGATAACTGCCTTAAAGCCCCTGCCGTACAGAGCTTTGACATACTCGGCTGTCCGCTCCGGTGTCCGGTGCGCCGAAAGTACGTTAACTTCAAAGTCCACGCCGAATTTGTTCAGTATATCGCACGCAGGCTTAACGATCTTCCAGTCGGAATCGCTTCCCATAAGTACTGCGACCTGCGGCTGTTTTTGCGCAAAGAAGTTTACGCCGTTTTCAAGTATATCAAGTGTCATTATTCCCGGTACGTTCTTGTAAACGTCAACGCCCGTTCTTTCGAAAGATGAAGTGCAGCCGAATATGCGTCCCGTCGGATCTGTCATGCTTTCAACTGCATAATCCGCGCCTGTCGGGTTGCAAGTTTTACACATAGTCGGGTTTCCGTGTTTATCGACATACTGAGCCGTAATTTGTCCGTTCGCGCTGAGTCTCTCAAACGTTTCCTTGCCGATTACGACTCTGCCCTCCTGTATCGAAACAGGAACAAGGCCCGTTTCGCCGACAGAACGAGATGCCAGCCAAGGAGTGTTCGTACTTGTGATTCGTATACGTCCGGTCTGGCAGATATATTTGTTGCGTGTGTTCTTTTCAAGAGCAATTTCCGTGTTTTCCGAAAATTTTCCGTAAGGCAGGAGCCCGACTTTAACAAGAGCATGGAAGCCCTCGCCTATTCCCAGTACAAGCCCGCCTCTTCCGATAAGAGCCGTCAGAGCTTCTCTTACCGGCGCGGCATTGAGTATAACCGCTATAAGCTTTGCACTTCCGCCCGGTTCGCTGCCGGCGCTCATGCCGGAAGGTATCGCAAAAATGTCTGCCTTGCCGATTTCCGCTGCAAGTTCCGAGTAACTTTTCTCTCTAAGCGCAGGTGTGCGGTTACAGAACAAGTAAGTCTTGACGCAGGCGCCGGTTTTTGTGAAGCCGTCCTGTAACTCGTATTCTCCGTTTGTTCCGGGGAAGATCGGTATCAAAACGACCGGGTTAACTTTTTTAGACGAAACCGCGTTTGTTTTCCCCGCAAAGTCCGCCAAGGGTATAAACTCGTATTCGGGCTTTACAAGCGGGGCAGACGAGAATACCGGCTCAAGAGCGCTTTCGGAAGCCTGAAGCACTTCGCTGAGGCAGATTTTCTCCGACCCCGCCGATATAACACCGCTTGATGTTGTTATTCCGAGTTCTTTGTAATTCAGACCGCTTAAATCCGCTGTCTCGGTTACCTCAAGAATAATTGCCGTATAATCCGGTTCAAAATAGTTGTGTTCACCGTCCGCAAACTCAAAGCCGATGCCGTTTCCGAAGCACATGTTCGAAACAGCGGCAGCAACTCCGCCGAAGCCTGCGGTGCCGGAAGCGAGTACTTGACCGGTCATGCAAAGTTCGCTGACCGCTCGGAGATTTCCTCTGATCTGGTCAAAATCGGGAACAAGGTCGCTTCCTTTGTCCGCGCTGACAAGTATAACGCGACTGCCGGCTTTCTTAAATGCCGAAGATACAACGCGGTTAACATCGCCTGTGGTTACGGCAAACGATATCAGCGACGGCGGAACGTCTATATCGGTAAACGTACCGGACATGCTGTCTTTGCCGCCGATTGAAGGTATTTTAAGCTCGTCCTCAGCCCTGTATGCCCCGAGAAGGGCAGCAAAAGGTTTGCCCCAGCGTGTTGCGTCGGTTCCGAGCTTTTCATAATACTCCTGGAACGTAAGCTTTATTTTTGATAGATCTCCGCCCATGGCAACGATTTTATGAACGGATTCGAGCACTGCGTACATTCCCTGGTGGAACGGGCTGAAATAGCCCAGTTTCGGATTATACCCGACCGTCATGAGTGTAGCGGTATCGCATTTTCCGAGACGAGCGGGAAATTTCATACAGAGCCCAAGCTCGGGTGTTTTTTGGTTTGCTCCGCCGTAAGGCAAGAATACAGTTCCCGCCGAAGCCGTTGTGTCAAAACGATTCGCAATCTCAGCCTTCGAACAGACATTCAAATCCGACATGTTGTGCAGCCATTTCTCCCTGAGCGTTTTCTTTTCATCAAGTCCCTTTACTTTTATGCCGCCGAGTTTTTCGTCTGCCGGCGCACCGACATTGATTTTTGTATGCGAGCGAACTCCGCCGCTTCCAAGCATTTCGGCAGAAATGTCGACTATAACTTTACCGTTCCATTTCATTATTACTCTGCCCGTGTCGGTTACTTCCGCGATTTTTACGCAGTTAAGATTCTCTTTGTTTGCCATTTCGACAAACGCGTCAAGATCAGCGGCCGCAAGCATACACGCCATGCGCTCCTGAGACTCGGAAATCGCTATTTCGGTTCCGTCCAACCCGCCGTATTTAAGAGGAACTTTATTGAGGTCAATATCAAGGCTTTCGGCAAGCTCGCATACCGCTACGGATACGCCGCCGGCACCGAAGTCGTTACATTTTTTTATCATTCGTGAAGCAACGGGGTCTCTGAACAGGCGAACTATATTTCTCTCTATAGCCGGGTTGCCCTTTTGAACCTCCGCTCCTCCGTTTTCGAGAGAATTTTCGTCGTGTTCCCTTGAAGAGCCCGTCGCGCCGCCGCAACCGTCTCTTCCCGTATTTCCTCCGAGAAGGACAATAACATCGCCTTTGATGGGAGCAAGGCGCACAACATCCTCTTTGCGGGCTCCCGCAACGAGCGCTCCGCATTCCATGCGCTTCGCGACAAAACCGTCGTCATAAATTTCCATAAGATGACCCGAAGCGAGGCCGATTTGGTTCGAATAGGACGAATACCCCTCGGCAGCCGTGCGTGTCAGTTTGCGCTGAGGAAGCTTGCCGGAAAGTGTGTCCTTATAAGGAGTGAGCGGATTTCCGCAGCCTGTCAGACGTATCGCGCCGTGAACATACGAACGGCCCGAAAGCGGATCTCTGATCCCGCCGCCGAGACAGGTTGAAGCCCCTCCGAACGGTTCGATTTCAGTCGGATGGTTATGTGTTTCGTTCTTGAACATAAAAAGCCATTCTTCGGGCTTGCCGTCAACAACAACATCAGCGTAAATACTGCAGGCGTTAACCTCGTCTGAAACCTCCATGTCCGAAAGAGTTCCCACTTGGCGCATCTGTCTCATGCCGATTGTTGCCAGGTCCATCAGGCAAGTCGGTTTATCGGAGTTCATCTGCTTCTTTGCCGAATAATACCTGTTGAGCGCGTCGAGAATGGCGGGCTTGTAAATACTGTCTTCAACGTTTATTTCGTCGATAATCGTCATAAACGTACTGTGACGGCAATGGTCGGACCAGTACGTATCAAAAGCGCGTATTTCCGTGATTGTCGGGTCTTTTTTCTCCTTGCGGAAATACTCTTGGCAGAACAGAAGATCTTCGATATCCATGTTAATGCCCTTTTCTCCGCGGAGTTTCAAAAGTCCCTCTTTGTCGAGGTCGCAAAAACCCGTGAGCGTCTCGATTGTTTCAATTTCTTTATAGTTAATGTGCAGTGTCTTTGGAAGGTCGAGCGAGCTCTCCATACTTTCGACACGATTAATGAAATAACCTTTTATTTTTTCGAAATCTTCATCGGAAATTTGGCCGTCAAAAAGCATAACTATGCTGCATTTAACTGCCAACTCTTCTTTCCCAAGCAGAAGTTTCGCGTTTTGCGTAGCAAAATCACTGCGCTGATCGTACTGTCCGGGCAGATATTCCGTCGCCAAAACTCGTCCCGCTTCCGGTTTGTAATCGGCAGCATACACGTTTTCGGTCACACTCTGAGAAAACAGTTCATTAACCGCTCTGCCGAACTCTTCGTCCGTAAAGCCCTCCGCGTCATAGCGGACAAGCAAGCGGGTGTTTTTTACGCTTTCGACTTTAAGGAACGAGTTAATTTCGTTTTGAATTTCGAGAGCTCCCAAATCAAAACCTTTTTTCTTCTCAACATAAACTCTGTTCATATTTACCTCCCAAAATCTTTACAGTTACGACCGGTTCCGATTTTTGACTGTTTTTGCGAAACACGACTGTACTTTTCCATTCTAGCATAGTAAGATGAAGAAGCATAATTAATGTTTCTACTGCGATTTATTAGCGCAGCTTATGAAAGGAGCAACCATGCAGGCTGATGTGAGCTATGAACTGTATAAACTGTTTTACCATGTCGCAAAAAATCTAAGCTTTACGATAGGAGCGCAAGAGCTCTATCTTTCGCAGTCGGCTGTCAGCCAGGGTATAAAGCAGCTGGAGCTGAAACTCGGCTGTCCGTTGTTTTACAGGGGAACCAAGCAGGTCAGGATGACAGAAGACGGTAAAATGCTGTTCGACTATGTCAAAAAAGCCGTTACCCTGATAAACGCAGGCGAAAGGATGTTGTTGGAGCGACAGAATCTTGAATCCGGAGAAATACGCCTCGCGTCAACCGACACCATATGCAAATACTTTCTTCTTCCCAGGATAAAAACATTCCGAGTTCTTCATCCGGGCATAAAAATCACGATCGTAAACCGCACGTCTCCGGATTGTCTCAGACTGCTACAAAACGGCGATGTTGATATCGCAGTCGTCAATATTCCTCAAAACCTGCCCGAAAATGTGTTTAGGCTCGAACAGCAAATCGCCGTTCGCGACTGTTTTATTCTATCAAAAGAAATTTGGGAGGGCAAGCATATCCCGAATACGCTTGCCGAAATTTCTAAACTTCCTCTTATAGTGCTGGACAGGCAAACCGTCACCCGTTTTTATTTTGACAAACTCATGACCGACAACGGTATTAACGTTGTTCCGGAAATCGAAATGGGCAGCGTTGACCTGCTTATCGAAACGGCGAAGGCAGGGCTCGGCGTCGGATTTGCGCCCGATTTTTGCCTTAAGGGCTTCGAAGGGTTGATAAAGGCAGAACTTGATAAGGAACCGCTCACTCATATGCTCGGAGCCGTATCTCTCGAAAGACTGCCTAAAAGCAAAACAGTTGCGACATTCTTGGATGAACTGAGGCTATAGTTAGTAGACGTACGGGACAGCACGCCATATTTTGAGCTTATTTAATGCTTTCATATATAACAACTTTGTGACCTTTAAGAATTACGACACCAGTCCCAAACTTTTCCATTATTTTTTTTAACCTTGTGTTATGCACCGCAATAGTTAAAAATCCCTAATTATCAATTGCCATATTACTCGGAAACTGTGCATGTTTGACGAAATCAATGTAAGCAGTGCATAATATTACCATTTCTTATGATATATTGTATATTTTTCTAGTATTGACATTTTTTTCAATTTGAATTATCCTCAAGTCGAACCTGAAAATACTTTTGAGGAGGAGTTTAAGGAATGAAAAGGCTGTTAGCAACATTGCTGGTTTCAACCATGCTGGTCACTTCAATCCATACAACGGTATTCGCGTCCGAGCCGGTGCTTGAGGACGGCGAATATGTTGTGTACCAGGATTTCAGCCAAGCTGACGGAACCGATGCCGCATCAAGAAAAGTGGACTACGACGAGGCAGTGAAAGATGTCAATTTTACCAATATCGAGCACGATAACGGTAAAAAGATTGACGTCGATACACTGGCCGTAAACGACGTAGTCGACGAGAACGCTCGTTTTGAAGTTATAGTTGAGCTTAAAAGCGAGCCGATAGGAACAGATATACAGAAATTAAGCGCTTACCACAAACCCGAATTTCAAGAAAGTTCCTCAAGAACAGCTTCAAAGCTTGAAGAGGCTCAGGCAAGACAGGCTGAAGCTCTGAAAGTAAAAGAAGTGCAGCTTAGAGCCGAAACGATTATCAGCGAACAAGAAGCGGTAATCAACGATATCGTCTCTATGGATGCCGACGCAGAGATTATCTGCAATTACACGACAATAATCAACGGCTTTGCGGCAAATCTCTCATACAAGGATATGCTTGCTCTCAGGGAAAACCCCCTCGTAAAAGATGTTTACATATCAAATACTTACGAAGCTCCCGTTACACCCGATGACTTGTCGGCAACAAAGATGGTTTCGGCCAACTACGCATGGACAAGCGGATATCAGGGAGAAGGCAAGCTTATTGCCATCGTTGATACAGGCATTAAATACGACCACGAACTCCTCAACAACCTCGATGCCCCCGGAAGAATCATGAAGAATGATTTTATCGCCCGCGTCGAAGAAGTTAAGAACACAGTCGGCCTTACCGCACGTGTTGACTCCAAACTTCAGTATTATTTTAACGATAAGGTAATTTTCGGCTATGACTACAGGGATAAAGACAGAGACCCCATGGACGACCTTGTCGGCCACGGAACTCACGTTGCCGGTATCACCGCCGCTAACGCAACCGATGAAGGCGTAGTTATCGGTATGGCTCCCAAAGCACAGCTCATGGCGATGAAAGTCTTCTCATCCGCAGACGGAAGCTCCAGTGACGCGGCTATCCTTGCCGGCGTTGAAGACGCTTTTAAGCTCGGAGCAGACTCAATCAACCTTTCGCTCGGCACTCCGTGCGGATTTGATTCTTATCCCGGAAATTACGGAATGTTCAACCTCGAAAATGCCTTTAACACCTGCGATTTGGGCGGAACCTATGTTGCCTCTTCCGCCGGTAACAGCTCGTGGGTCGGACAGAACAGCCTTCTGCACAGAACAGGAAGCATCGCGGGCTACTATCCTTACGCAGAGTTCCCGGATTACGGTACAGTAGGTGCGCCCGGTACATTCGCTTCCGCTAACACCGTAGCGTCTGCCGAAAACGCGAATCTTACGCTCAGATATTTTGTATACAACGGACAGAATATCAGATTCACGGATACAGGAACAAAACATCCGGCAAGTGAAGTTTTCCATGGGAAAACAATGCAGTATGTAAACATACCCGGTTTCGGCGCAATTTCTGACTATGCCGGACTTGACGTAAATGGGAAAATAGTTCTTGTCTCCCGCGGCGGAGATTCAACTATATCCGCGTTCGCAACAAAGGTTAATAATGCCAGATCCCGCGGAGCGGCAGGTGTTATAATCCGTAACAACGTTGAAGGCATTATTATGGTTGGTACGGATGCCAATACCGCTATACCCGTAATCGCTATTGAGAAAGCGAACGGAGAAATACTTGCGGCTGCAGGCGGAGGCTCCGTTACCTTCGATAAGGGCAATGTGATACTGGCGGAATCCGGTGCGGAAGGCATTTCTACGTTCTCTTCCCGCGGCGTTACTCCGAGCCTTCAGCTTAAGCCCGACCTTACCGGTGTGGGCGGTATGATTTACTCGACTGTTATAACCCCCGAGAAGTACAATTACAAAAGCGGAACGTCAATGGCTACTCCTCAGGTTGCCGGAGCCGCAGTACTAGTAAGAGAATATGTAGAGAAAAAATTCCCGAATATGCCCAGAAAACAGCAGGAACAGCTTATCGAGAACCTGCTCATGTCCTCAGCTCGTCCTATTAAAGACGAGAAGGGAATCTACTATTCGGCTCAGGCTCAAGGCGCCGGACTTATCGACATGTACGGAGCATTAGAGACTGCGGCTGTTATGTACGCAAAAGATAACAGAACAAAAATCGAGCTCGGCGACCATGTCGACTCCAAGACCGTGAAGTTCGATGTCTACATTGAGAATATCGGAATTACAACAAAGAAATTTGAGCTGAGCGGCACGTTGCTTGCCGATAACACCTTGACTCTTGTTAATACAGATGACTCGAGCGATACACTTCACTTGAACACGACGCTTGAGCAAATCATTTCCGAAAATGTCGTATTTACATCGAACAATGCGATCATTTCCGGCAAGACTTTAACGCTTACGCCTCTTGCGAAGGCTAAGATAACCGTTACGTTTACGGTTACGGATGCTATGCGCGAGAATTTAAGCTATAAATTCAAGAACGGCTACTTCGTAAACGGCTTTGTATTCGCTAAACCGGTGGGAGAACTTTATGAACTTTCAATCCCCTTCCTCGGTTTT
This sequence comes from Eubacteriales bacterium, assembly GCA_031550435.1. Lineage (GTDB taxonomy): Bacteria > Bacillota > Clostridia > Lachnospirales > WRAX01 > JAVBOO01. The sequence goes on along the minus strand of JAVBOO010000009.1, from coordinate 82,631 downwards.
GTAGGCGATTGGAGCGCAACTCCTATCTTTGACAAGAGCACGATGTACGACGAAATCGAGTCGCTTGAGAGTTACCCGTTCTACGCTGTAGACAGAATGGTGTGCGAGTCTCAGATTCTCGGCTATAACCCCTACAACGCAACGATATATTCGAAGGACCTGATAGCCATCTCGCCTAACGGCAACAACGAATATGACATAGCAGCTCCGATGCTCGCTATGATGAGGAGTACTACAAACGCATATGCAGAAGTATACGACTCTGAAGGTCAAAAAGTAAAACATATTGACGGAAGCCAGTACGACAATATGCGTCCGAAAACGTTTACAAACCCCGCAGGCCAGCTTGTCGGATATACATTCGGAAGCGTCGCTTGGGACGGTACCGATGACTCGGGAGCAGTTCTTCCCGACGGGCAATATAACTATGTGCTGACATGTATTGATATATACGGCAATCCGCAGTCCTGGGAATGCCCGGTCGCTATCGACAACACATACCCCACCTACAACTATGAAATTTACCAGGAAGGCAGCGAATGGTTCATCCGCGTAGACGCGCACGACAACCATAAACTTAGAACCATTTGGGTCACCGCTAACGCAGTAGGCGGCGACGGAGTTCAGTCCCCGAACGTTACGGATTACAGCTTTACATTCAATATAACAAGAGCGGTTGAAGAATTCGGTATTGAAAACATAAAGAAAAACGTTACCGTAGGACTTGCGGACTATGCCGAAAACAGAGTCAGCGAGTTCCTGGAGAAACCGGACAATTCCGGCCTTACTCCGGCAATCGGCATCTCCTCTGTTACAACTTACCTTACGGAAGGAGTTCCGTTTGAAGCTAACGTCAATATCGTTACCGGAACAAATATCGAAGACAAAACGATGTATGCAACACTTATGAGTTTTGTTAACGGCAAAATCGTTCCTGTTCCCGGAGTAATCGAAGTCCCGATAAAATTCGGCGCAAACAGAATATATATTCCCGAGGTTCCCGCAACTCCGCAGCATGTTGTATTCTGGGATCTCAGAATAGAGGGCCAAACTACGTACAGAAGAACAACCATTTCGACTAAACCTTGGACGCTTGACCTTTGGGAAAAAGCTGAGGCGTTTGCCGAGGATGAAGGCTATGTATCCTTTAAGGTACCTACCGATTTGTCTCCGGCTATAGACGAAAGACCGGTATTCTCATACCTCGGTGAAGATTATCCTTCGCTTGCCAGCCCGCATGGTTTCACGTATATCGAACAGCCGTATATTCCCGGAGAAACTTTGAGAATACACAAGCTGAAGTACTTCCAGGATTTCTTCCTGTATACTTTTGAAATGACGTTTGTCCTTCAAGAGATACCATCGCTTAATTACTAAAACCGGACGATTGTCTGAGATAGGAGGATTGCAAATGAAACGCATTATAAGCATAATGCTTACATTCATAATTGCCTTCGCAATGTTTATGCCTGCAACAGTATCGGCGGCGGAGACAGTTAATATTAAATTACAGCCTGTCGCAAGTCCGGTGTACATCGACAGAGACAGCACAGGAACATATTACCTGAACTACGATGTGGTGGTTGAAAACGCGACAAACGTTTACATGCTTATTTTCAGATTGCAATATGACAAAAGCAAACTTGAGTATGTCACCACAAAAGCACTTAACGATAAGCTTTTTACAGTCGGAAGCTACCTTTCGAAAATGTTCACCTACCCCGAAGGTACAGCGACTAACTCAGTACTTTTAGCTTCAAAACCGTCGAACCCGCTTGACAGTAACACTGCCTCAACCGTGGCAAGAGTTACATTCAAGCTCCTCGACAAGTCAGCGGAAGAAGTTTCTGTTCTGCTCTTCGGCTCATTCGCAAAAGATAAGACCAACACAACCGTAGCCGCAGTCTCAAACGGCGGAGAGTCCCAAACCGCTGTAACTCAGTTAACCGGCTCACAAAGCGGAGCGAAAACCGTCAGAGCCAATATCGAGAGCGGCACATCGGTATTAGTCGGAACAGTCCTTGAGGCTTATCCCGTGACAGAGCCTGCCGACGCGGCAGCCAAAGGAGAAGTAATAAGCTGGTCTTCTTCTAACAAGAACATTGCCAAAGTAAGCCCGGCAGGAATAATCACAACGTTTAACGTCGGCCCCGCTACCATCACTCTCAAATTCAGAGATGAACTGGGCGCTGAATTCACACACAGCTTTGTGCTTAACGTAACCGCTCCGGAACCGACGAGCTTAAAGATTTCCGGCCCCGCTCTTTCATCGCTTGCAAAGGGCAAAACATTGCAGCTTAACGCAATCGTAACACCGGAACGCGCTCTGGAAGATCCTAACGCTACGCTTGTTTGGACATCGTCTAACCCCGCTGTGGCTCAGGTTGATCCCGTTACCGGACTCGTAACCGCAAAAACTGCCGGAACCGTTATTATTACCTGCACTCTTACGACTCCGACAAAAACACTCAAAGCAACAACGGCAGTAAAAGTAACGAATTAGTAAAACAACGGGGATGTTAATCTCCGCGTAAGTTGTGAATAAAAAAAGGGCGTATCGGATGATTCTCGCGAATCACCGATACAGCCCTTTTTTTATTCACATTACCTACAAGCCAAGCTCCGGCATATACCGAAAAATATTTTCCCGCCGTGTAATCGACAACTTCGCGGAACCACTCGCCCGGCATCCGTCCCGATCACTTCGGAGCCTGAGCTTTGAACCCTATAAAAGTCCTTATGCGTCATCCTTGATTTTTCAAAATCCTCTGTCATATTTTTTCCTCTATTTAGAGGGTTTTGCGAAGCCAACGCTATAGCTTAAGCAATGCCTTTGCAATCATCAGATATACTATCAATGCAAACGCGTCCACTATCGTCGTGATTATCGGAGCTGCCATAATCGCAGGATCAACCCTGACAAGCTTTGCCCCGAGAGGAAGCAATCCACCTATCGCCTTCGCGATTATAACCGTCACTATAAGACTCAGGGCGATTGTTAAAGCAACCATCATATTTCCGGGATATTGGAAAAAATACAGTCTTATAAAATTCGCGGCGGCAAGCACAATACCTACCAGCACGCTGACGCCAAGTTCTTTGCGCAGAACCTTAAACGCATCGCGAAGCTGTATCTCCCCGACCGCCATACCTCTTATCACAAGTGTCGATGATTGCGAACCCGCGTTCCCTCCTGTATCGGTAAGCATCGGTATAAACGCTACCAAGAGCGGCATAGCCACAAAAGCATCCTGAAAGCTCTCGAGTATCCCACCGGTTATCATAGCGGAAAACATTAGTACAAGCAGCCAGACTATCCGGTTGCCCGCTAACGAGAACACTCCCGTTTTGAGATACGGCTTTTCCGAAGGCGTCAAGCCGGCCATTTTTTGGAAGTCTTCTGTGGCCTCTTCTTCGATAACCTCGACGATATCATCTATCGTGATGATACCGCACAGCCTGTTCTCATGATCGACTACCGGCAGCGACAGTAATCCGTAACGGCTGAAAACATGCGCCGCCTCTTCCCTGTCGTCCGTAGTTGTAACCGATATAATGTTTTCGTCCATTATATCTTGTATCCCGGTATCTTCGTCTGACAGCAGCAATGTCTTAACCGACACGATACCTTCAAGTATACGATTTGGGTCGGTCACGTAGCAAGTATATATAGTTTCTTTATCAACGCCGTATTTTCGTATCTGTTCGAATGCTTGCTTTACGGTTATGCTTTTTTTAATACCCACATATTCGGCAGTCATGACACTGCCGGCAGAGTTTTCGGGATACTGCAAAAACTGGTTAATAAGATGGCGGGTATCTTCCTTCGCGTTCCTGAGAACTCTCTTTACAACTATTGACGGCACTTCCTCAAGAAAGTCTACCATATCGTCAATAAACAGATCCTCAACAATTGCGCTGAGTTCTTTATCCGTTACCGCCTCGACTATATACTGTTGAAACTCAAGCGATAGATGGGCGAACACTTGGGCCGCAAGCTCTTTCGGAAGCATTCTGAATGTCAGGGCTGCTTTTTCCAGAGGAAGCTCCTCTAAAAACGACGCGATATCGACTTCGTTTTCTTCCGTTATTTCATGCTTAAGCTGTCTGAATTTCTTTTCGTTAACTAGTTCAAGATATCTCTCGTTCTCCACTTTCATACCTCCTAAAAGTAATTTCAGGCAAAGTCCTCCCTGATGGAGTAATTGCCGGGCGAACGGCCGAACACAGGCCGAACACCGCTTTAATCGGAAGTGTTGAAAATTGCGCACGAAACCCACTGTAGTGGGTTGAGCGAGCGGCACTCTCCATTGAAAAATGGTGCTTTTCCATTTTCAATGGAAAGCCGCAAGGCGATTTTTCAACATGCCCAAATCGGGTATGAAGGCAACAAAAAAGCCTGCTCCGTCAACGGTTAACAAAAGCACAGGAAAACCGCGAAACTCCCGTTCCGCTATTATATCCCGATATACCTCTCAACCGTATATACGAATGCAGACGTACCGTCTCAAAGACTCTTAAGGGCGCAAAGCAAACTTATGCCAAAGTGCCGGCCTAAGCGGTACAGTATCGTCTGCCTTCGTACTTCGACCTATAAGTTCCACTTTTTCCCCTCCTCTGTAATATCCGGAATTATACACACCGAAGTAATGCATCAGACAGATTATTCGGCGCTTGTCCAATTATATGCCCTATCATTAAACAAAGTCAACTGTTTTATACCCCATTCATTTTGCCCGTTTAAATTATTCTTCAAAAAAACGTTTGTAACCTTGCGTTAAAAGTGATATCATTTTGCTCTGAAATTATTATTGCGGCGACAATTAAAATATTCGCTAAACTTGTCGCCTCAATCCCCCTTAGGCCCGAAGGGCCGGTATAAGGGGATGATTAAACCGCATGTTTAATCAGGGGATCAATACCGCGGAAGTTAAACACCGAATAAAATACTTACACGGTTACTTGAGTCTTGCAGACACGCTTAGATACGCCGCAGCGGTCAAATGCGGCGTATCTGCGTCTTAGTTAGGGTACAGCAAAACATAGCGTTTTACTATATTTTGTTGCGAAGTATATTATTTGGAGTTGTTATTTTGACAAATGTAAATGATAAACAAAAATCATACGCAGCGGCACTTTTTGCTATACTATTCTGGTCATCCGCCTTTCCCGCGGTTAAGTACTGCCTGGACAGCTACAGCCCGGAATCGATTATGCTGTTCCGTTTTCTCGTCGCATCCGCAACGCTTGCTGTTTTTGCGCTTTTCAAAGGAATAAAACCTCCCCGTAAAAAGGACATTTTGCTTTTTGCTTCGTGCGGTTTTGTCGGAATTTTTCTGTATATGTGGGCGTTTAACACCGGTACAAGCCTTGTTAGCTCGGGCATATCCAGCTTTATTATAGCGTTTGCCCCGGCGATTACACTTGTGCTGTCGATATTAATTCTAAAGGAAAAAGCGGGGTTTAACACATGGCTCGGTGTCGCGATAAGCTGTACCGGACTCGTTATAGTAGCATACGGCAAGAGCGCAAAATTTGAACTCAACCTCGGAATAGTCATTTTGACCGGGGCCGCATTTTGCACTGCGGCATATAACATACTCCAGCGTCAGCTTCTCAAGCGCTACAGCCCGACGGAGGCGATATCTTACTGTGTATGGTTCGCAACAATGTTTATGCTCGTTTTTCTGCCAAAACTCGCAGCGGAGTTCCCCGGGAAGCCGCTCGGCGTTAACCTGACTATAGTTTACCTCGGAGTTTTTCCGGCGGCGGTTTCATATTTTTTATGGAGCTTTGCCCTTTCCAAGGCCGAAAAGACAGTGCATGTTACCAATTTTCTTTTCCTGAGTCCGTTTTCTTCCGTACTGCTCTCTTATTTATGGCTGGGTGAACATATGCCGGTGATATCGTTTGCCGGCGGAATCGTGATTATCGGCGGAATGGTGTACAGCAATCTTGTAAACAGGCGAAAATCATAAAATTACCGCAATACTTGATTTTTGCGCGAAGCTTGTTATAATCATTACATAATAGTTACGAAATTATTAAATTTCAAGGCTCGAACAAAACAGACACCGGCAAAACCGCAAATACTTTACCGGAAGGAGGCAGCATGAAAACCGAATTCAAAGTACTCATGGCAGCAATGGATATGAAAATAGGCGGAGCTCAGACCCGTGTTCTCGAGCTTTGCAAGGGCCTCCAAAAGCTCGGAGTAACCGTGTATGTTGCCTCAAACGGCGGAATATACGAACAGGAGCTTCATGCACACGGCATAAAGCATTTCAAGGTTCCGCTTGCCGGAAAGAACATTTTTGATATGATAAGCGCGTATTTCTCGCTCAGAAGCATCATCATCAAAAATGACATACACCTCGTGCATGCTCACGCGCGCATACCTGCTTTCATATGCGGCCTGCTTCACGGTTCTCTCGATTTCAGGTTCGTAACGACGGCTCATAACGTATACTCAAAGCTGCTTCCATATAAATTGCTGAGCAACTGGGGAGAACTGACACTCGCCTCCGGCGATTTTGTCAGAAGCGATCTGATAAAAACTTATAAACTGAATCCGGATAACATTATAGAAATCATGAGCGGCATCGACCTTGATAAATTTAAACCTCAGGTTGATTATTCCCGAGTTATAAAAGACTTCAGGCTAAGTGAGGAAAAAAAGCGGGTTTTGCTTATCAGCAGGCTTGATGCCGGAAAAAGCCTTGCCGCCGAAAAACTGCTTGATTGCGTTGAAGGCGTTTATACGCTTAACAGAAAAATTGAGTTTGTCATAGTCGGCAACGGCACAAAGTACGAGGAACTAAAGAACAAGGCCGACGAGCTGAACAGAAAAATCGGCAAGAAACTTGTGTATTTCATCGGCGCCCGTTCCAACATAAACGAACTGCTTTCTTCAGCGTATGTAGTTATAGGCTCGGGCCGCTCCGGTATCGAGGCGCTTGCCTCTCAAAAACCCGTTATCATGGCCGGCGACGAGGGCTACGGCGGACTTTTCGGTGAAAAGCTTGCCGAAACCGCAATAAATACCGATTTCGGTTTTAAGGGCTGCGAGCCGGTAACAGCCGAGAAATTACAGGCCGACCTGATAAAAGTATTCAGAACGGATATCTCTGAGCTTAACGCCATCGGCGAATACGGCAGAAAATTTGTCAGTGACAACTACAGCGTCGACAGAACCGTTTATGATACGCTCGTCGCCTATCAGCGTTTACTCAAATCTTCCAGGAAATATGATATTATGATTTCCGGCTTCCATGGTTCCGGCAACCACGGGGACGAAACCGTGCTCAAGGCCATGCTTTTTGACCTGCGCGAGATACAACCCGATTTGAAAATAACCGTTTTGTCTTCCAATCCCGAAGTAACCGCAGCCGCGCATAACGTAGAGTCTGTTTACAGATTCGGCTATCTTAAGATACTAAAAAGAATAAAAAACACAAAGCTGCTTATAACCGGTGGCGGAAGCCTTATTCAGGACGTTACGAGCAATCGTTCGCTTTGGCATTATCTGTTTTTGATAAAATCTGCAATAAAATTGCACACGCGCACTATGCTGTATGCAAACGGAATCGGTCCGCTTAACCGTCCGAAAAGTCGTTTAGATGCCGCAAAAGTACTTCTCAAAACGGATCTGATTACTCTCAGAGATGAAGAATCGCTGGCGCTTCTTAATGAGATCGGCGCCGATACATCAAAGGCTGTTGTAACGGCAGACCCGATTTTCAGCCTAAGTCCGCAAGAAACCGATGTTTCTCCTCTGCTCGAGTCGCTCGGCCTTAAAAACAAGAAATATTTCGTCGTATCGCTTCGAACATGGAAAACGATACAGGACGGATTTTTGAACAGTATACAGGCTTTTTGCGAGTACATTTATCTTCGGTACGGCTATACAGCACTTTTCGTTCCGACACAGCCGGACAGCGATTCCGCCATATCGGAAGCGGCAGCTTCGCAACTGAGGCCCCGCGGGATATGTGCCGGATCAAAGCTAACAAACGATGAAATTATTTCGCTGATTGCCCGTTCCGAATTCGTGCTGGGTATGAGGCTTTACCCGGTTATCTATGCCTTAAAATGCGGCATACCGATACTGGGGCTTGCATACGACCCAAAGATTGAAGCCGTATTTAACAGCTTCGGTTTACTGCACTATTGCAGTGTTGACAATATTGAACTTGACTCGCTTAAAAAATACGCTGACTACTGCGTCGTTAACAAAGATATAATTAACGAAAATTTTATGAATATCAGCGATCAAGCGCGACTAAAATCTAAAAAAACAGCTGCGCTGGCAATCGAACTGGCAGGAAAAGACATGTTTTGATGCCGCGTAAATTGACGAGGTATCCACATTGAAAACTTATGTTTTAGGAACGAGAATAGACGTAATCAGCTTTAACGATGCTGTCTGCAAGGCAGTTGACTTTTTTTACGACGATGCGCCGCATATAATTTTTACGCCCAATCCGGAAATGCTTGTACTCGCCGACAAAAAACCCGAGTTCGGAAGTATACTTAATTCCGCGGATTTGCTTACCGCAGACGGAATCGGTGTTCTGCTCGCTTCAAAGCTGAACAAAGTAAAAATACGCGAGCGCGTCACGGGCTACGACTTGTGCTGTGAGCTTTTTGAGCGCCTGAAAAACGCAAACGCTTCGTTTTATTTCTTCGGCTCAAAGCCGGGAGTGGCCGAAAAAGCAAAAGAAAGCGTCGAAAGTCAATACCCGGGCATTCGGATTTCGGGCGTTGCCGACGGTTACTTCGACGAAGCCAAGGAAAAACTGATAATACAAGATATGCAGGAAAAAAAGCCCGATATAGTTTTGGTCGGGCTCGGCATGGAGCGGCAGGAAAAATGGATTTTCAATAACGCGGAAAAAGTCGGAGCCAAGGTCTATATCGGAGTCGGAGGAGTTCTTGACGGGCTGTGCGGCGATTCGAAACGCGCTCCGAAAATGCTCCAGAGGCTAGGCCTGGAATGGCTGTACAGAATGCTGAAGCTTAAGCGCTTTAAACGTCAGCTTGCAATTCCTGTTTTTGTGTTTAAAGTATTGAAAAGAAAATTTCTCGGGTTAAACGAGGTTGAAAATGAGTATATTTGGGAAGAAGAACGTGATTCTTGAATACGCGGTGCTGACTGTCGGCGTCACATTGCTCGCATTGGCGATAAGCCTGTTTTTTTCGCCCGCAAATCTGGTTACCGGCGGATTTTCCGGCTTGGCGATAATAGTACGCAGCCTGTCTCTCAGCGCTTTTAATTTTGAAATACCGCTCTGGCTGACAAACACCGTACTGAATATACCGCTTTTTGTGTTCGGTCTAAAGCTTTTCGGTGTTAAGCAGCTGGCAAAAACAATTTATGCGGCGTTTTTCCTTTCGTTTGCGCTGTATTTTACCGAAAAAATAACGGGCTATCTGCCGAAACAAGACGATTTAATACTGATCTCAGTATACGGCGGCCTTCTGAGCGGCATAGCCCTCGCTGTTATATTCCGTTGCATGGCGACAACCGGCGGAACTGATATGCTCGGCATGATCGCCAACCGCATGAATAAAAGCATGTCAATCGCCACACACATGATGATCTTTGATGTGATAATAATTGCCTTCGGTATGTTTACCTTCGGCTATGAAAAATCGCTCTATGCGATTATCGCCGTATTTGTAACATCAAAGGTCTGCGACTCTATACTTGAAGGGCTTCACTTTGCAAAAGCTGCGTTCATCATAACCGAAAAGTCCGAAGAGGTTGCCAAAAAGCTGATGGACAAACTCGGAAGAGGAACGAGCATCATCCATGCAAAGGGCGGATACACCCTTATGGAAAAAAACATTGTTTTGTCGGTCGTTTCCCGAAAGGAAATACCTCTGGTAAAAGATGCGGTAGTCGATATCGACAGGAACGCCTTTGTGATAGTTACCGACGTTGCCGAAGTACTCGGCGAAGGCTTTATCGAGATAAGAAAATAAATGATTTTATGTAAGTGCTGATTTAATCCGCCGTGTTTCTGTCCAAAGTCAAGTAATCAGCGTTTACATATAAATTGAGGCGACAATTAAACTGTTCGCTAAATTTATCGCCTCAATCCCCCTTTGGCCCGCAAGCCGGTGTAAGGGGGTGATTAAACCTCATGGTTTAATCGGGGGATCAATAACGATAAGCGGCTGCGAATACTCGTAGCCTTTTTTTCTGTCCTTTTTCGGGAGCACGGAGTTGTATATGTCCGTGGCGGTAATCTCCTTGTCCAAGAGCTCCCTTGCTCGAGCATCCAAACATTCAGGAAGCTTCGGAATATTTGTTATCACAGGCAGTTCCGCCCGTCTCTCCATCTCGGAAAGCAGCTTGGAAGCTGTTTTTTTGAATCCCAGCACGCGAATATACGGCGGACGTTTTTTTGCGAACTCACGCAAATCTCTGTCGGTTATCCCCAATATTACATGCATTAGAGCACGCTGTATCCTCGTCTGAGAATAACGCTTGGTTTTTACGGCCGAAACAAGCCCCGAAAACGAACCCGCGCAGGGCAAAAGCTTTGTCATTCTGTTCTCTATACCTTCCGATATATCCGCAATCTCCGCCAATTCGCTGTTTGAAAGAGCCATAAGCCTGTAACGCAATATGTCCGAAAACATATCCGATGTTACGGGATAAGACCCTTCTTCCAAGCATTGCTCCAAGAGTTTCAGACAGCCCGGGGGAACGGTCATTTTAACCGCAGCGTAATCTCCGTCTGTAATAGCCTTTCTGATAGCCGTGGCAGATGCCACACTTCCTTCAATTTCGCACGAATTATAGTCGTTTGTTCTTTTAACCGTAAACGGTATGAGCGCTGACCCGAGGTTTTTCAGCGTTTTTAAGTAATCAACGGCAAGTATATCGTTGGACAGTCTCAGTTCGAACCCATTGCCCAAAACCGATTTCAAGGCATTTGCTCTTGCTTTTGCAAAAGAGACCCCGTCCTCCAGACAGCGTTTAAGTTCGCGCCGAAATACCTCCCCCTCATTAGCGGCCGCGTCAGCTATGCCGTTAAGCAGCGGCAGATCTCCGCACTCCGAGCCAAAGCAAATACAGTCCGCAATCCTCGTTTCGTGCGCGAGGGATACCGCTCCGAAAGCGAAAATTTCCGAACTTGCGCAAGCATAAGGAAACGGAAGTTCTATCACCATATCGGCTCCGTTTTCCAAGGCGCAGCGCGTCCTGACATACTTGTCGCATATGGCCGGTTCGCCGCGCTGAACATAGTTGCCGCTCATAATAACTACTACGTTCTCGGCGTGCGTGACCTCACGCGTCTTTTCGATATGATACTTATGTCCGTTATGAAACGGGTTATACTCGGCAATAACAACAGCAGTTTTCATGGTACCTCACTTGTCAGGAATTAGTCCGACGCTTTGTCGGTTTTGAAGCTTCGATTCAATAAGTATAATACGGCACACCCCGTTTTTCAAGCTTTTGCGTTCCGCTCGAAAGCATCCCGGTAAAAACGCCGGCATGCCGGATCCTGAATTTTTCCACAAAAAGTCACTGCGTTTTTCGGCTCATTTCCTTGACAAAAAACATCGGAAGAACTATAATGGTACAGAACCGGTGACTGTACCGGTTTACAATTGCAAATATGATATATTTTGTTCGGAGTGAAGAATGGAACACGGTATAAGCATTGATAAATACAGCAGCGTACCCGTATACAAACAGCTCTACGTTAATATCGCTCAGGCCGTTGCCGCAGAGAGCATGCGTCCTTCCGATAAACTTCCTTCCGAACGCAGCTTATCGGCACAGCTCGGTATATCAAGGGGCACTGTCAAGCGCGCGTACACGCTTCTTATTAAGGACGGTTTTTTAACTGTCGGCAGAGGAAGCGGAACATATGTCGCGAAAAAAGAGGCGGGACCGGACAGAAGCTGCCAAGATAAAATTTCCGCTTTTATTTCGGATTTTGTATCCGAGGGCTACACCGTACCCGAAATTACGGTCATGTTTAGGGCAGCTGCCGAAAAGAAACAAAACAGCGACGGGATTATACAGGTTGCGGCTATTGACTGTAACCCGGAAACCCTGGAAATCATAAGACATCAGGTTGCAATACTCGCAAATATCAGGTTTGCGGGTTTTTTGCTGCACGAAATAACAAGTTATTCCTATCCGACAAACGTATTAGATGCGTTTGACTTTATTCTTACCACAACAACTCACTACGACGACCTGGCAAAACTCATTTCACCGCTTGAGAAAAAGATAGTCAAAACCGTGCTGTCTCCGGATGTAAATACTATTGCAGGGCTTAACGCTATCCCAAAGAATGCGAACGTTGGGATCGTGACAGAAAGCGCGAGGTTTGCGCATATCATCGAAAGTAATCTCAAAAATTTGAACTGCGGTTTTACCACAGAGACCTTTGTTATATCCGAGCAGTCAGACTCGTACGCATTTAAAGCTTATAACGAAAAGTCCTACTTGATTATCCCTCCGGCATATGCTTTAATGCCCATGTACCCGATTAACAAGCAAATATCGGATTACTGCCGGCATGGCGGAAATGTCGTGATTTTTAACTACACAATCGAAAGAGGTTCTTTCATATATATTGAGGAAAAGGCAAAAAATTTTGCCAAAAAAATTTAACGAGGTAGGTTCTATGGAAAAGAAGAAAATCGTTTTAGGAGTAATCGGCGCGGATGTTCATGCGGTCGGAAACAAAATTCTTGACTATGCTTTCACTCAGGCCGGATTCGAAATCATCAACCTTGGAGTTATGGTTTCTCAGGAAGAATTCATTGAAGCGGCAATAGAGACAAGCGCTTCGGCTATTATGGTTTCTTCGCTCTACGGCCACGGAGAAATCGACTGCAGAGGTCTGAGGGAAAAATGCGATGAGGCCGGTTTAAAGAATATTCCTCTTTATGTAGGAGGAAACCTCGTTGTAGGTAAGGCTGATTTCACAGCCGTCGCCGCTCGTTTCAAGCAAATGGGCTTCACAAGGGTTTACCCGCCCGGAACTTCGCCGGAAACAGCGATTGGCGATATTAAAAGCGATTTGGGTGTTGCTTGATGTATGTACTGACTACCGACTTTGGCAGTACGTTTACCAAAGTAACGGCAATAGATACGCAGACTCGTTCGGTTATCGGTACGGCTAAAGCCTTCACAACCATAGAAACCGACATATGCATCGGTTTTGAAAACGCGATGCAGCTGCTATACAAGCAGACGGGTAAAATTGAATTTTCCGAGCGTCTTGCCTGTTCGAGCGCCGGCGGCGGTCTTAAAATGGTAGCTGTCGGGCTTGTTCCGGATTTGACCTCAAAGGCCTCAAGAATGGCCGCTTCCAGCGCCGGCGCGAAAGTCGTCAAAACATACAGCTACGAGCTGAGCGCTGAGGAACAAGACGAAATCAAAGATATAAACCCCGACATAATACTTTTATCGGGCGGAACCGATGGCGGCAACAAGGAAGTTATTATCCACAACGCCAAAAAACTTGCCGAGATTGACGCTCCTCTTTCGGTAATCGTTGCCGGGAACAAATCCGCGATGAGAGAGGTTGCCGAGATACTGAGTGCGAGCGGCAAGCTCGTAATACCCAGTAAAAACGTTATGCCGGTGTTTAACAGGCTCGAAATAGCGCCCGCAAAGTCTGCTATCAGAGACTTGTTCATAAAAAAAATTATTGTTGCGAAGGGTCTTTCAAAAGCTCAGGAAATGATGACTGCCCAAATAATCCCGACTCCTCTGGCCGTTTTGGAAGGTTGCGAACTGCTTTCGAGAGGAACGGAATCTTTACCGGGCTGGGGAGAATTTCTTGCTGTGGATGTCGGCGGAGCGACAACGGACGTGTACTCAATGGCAGCGGGCCGGCCGACAGATCCGAACACGCTGGAAAAGGGTCTTCCCGAGCCGTTTGCAAAACGAAGTGTCGAAGGAGATTTGGGACTGAGATACAGCATGCCGTCACTTTGCGAAACTGCTACTTTCGAGAGAATCGCTTACGAGACCGGACTTCCCGAACAGGTTTTGCATGATTGGTCGGCAGAATGTCGGAAAGATCCGAGCATTATATCCTCTCCGGGAAGCACCGAAAAGCTTATAGACGAAAAGCTGGGCGCACTGGCTGTCGAAATTGCAACGGACAGGCACTGCGGAACACTCGAATCGGTTTTTACTCCGTTTGGAGAAACATTTATGCAGACCGGCAAAGATTTGCGAAAAATCAGAGCGACTGTCGGCATAGGCGGACCGATAATCAACAGCCCGGATCCAGCCGCAATGTTAAAGGCCGCTTTGGCCTCCCCGAGAAGTCCTATGACTCTCAAACCCGAAAGTTCAAAGTTCTTTATTGACAAAAAATATATATTTGCTTCAATGGGCCTTGTGGGTAAAGAATATCCCGAGTTGGCATTGACGATTATGAACAAAGAAATCATTGAAGTTTAACGGAGGTTAACGATGGAAACAGGCTTCAAAAACAAAAAGCTTTCCGATGATGAGTTTTACAGCATTCAAAAGGATGTCCTTCAACAATGGCCCACAGGTAAAGGCGTTGATTTTGAAAAGGCGGTTGAATACCACAGGAGCCTGCCCGACTCACGGATATTCTCAAAAAAGCTTGCATATGCTAAGCAAAACGGCATAACGCTGACCCAGCCCCGTGCAGGCGTTGCGCTGCCCGAAAAACACATCAGACTGCTGCAATACCTCGAACAGGAAGGCGAAGTAGACCTTCTCCCTTCGACCATCGACGCCTATACGAGACTCAACAGATACAAAGAGGCGCAAGAAGGTATAGAGGAGAGCAGAAAGTATGACCGTTCAATGCTTAACGGCTTCCCGGCGGTCAACTACGGCGTGGATGTTTGCCGCCAGGTAAACATGTCGCTCAAGAGTCCCGTGCAGGTTCGCCACGGAACGCCGGACGCTAGACTGCTCGCAGAAATCACTATGGCGGGCGGCTTCACTTCTTATGAAGGCGGCGGAATTTCCTATAACATACCCTATTCGAAGAACTACTCTCTTGCAAAGACAATCAAGGACTGGCAATACGTAGACAGGCTCATCGGTATTTATGCCGATGCCGGCGTTACCATCAACAGAGAACCGTTCGGCCCTCTCACGGGAACGCTCGTTCCTCCCTCAATCTCTCATGCTGTGGCAGTTATAGAGAGTCTGCTCGCGGCGGAACAAGGCGTCAAAGACATAACGGTCGGTTACGGCCAGTGCGGCAATCTTGTTCAGGATATAGCCGCAGTCAGATCCCTTCTCAGTCTGACTGAGGAGTATCTCGAAAAATTCGGATACAAGGATGTCAGCGTTACAACAGTATTCCACCAGTGGATGGGCGGTTTCCCGCAGGACGAAGCAAAAGCGTTCGGCGTTATTTCATGGGGAGCGGCAGCCGCCGTGCTCTCGAAGGCTACGAAAGTTATAGTCAAAACGCCTCACGAGGCCATGGGCATACCGACGATGGAAGCCAACGCAGCCGGACTCCGTGCCACAAAGCAGCTTGTGACCATGCTTAAAGATCACGACATGGTAGGTATTCAAAGCGTTGTCGATGAAGCCGATCTCATTAAGCGCGAAACAAGATGTATGCTTAAAAAGGTTATAGAACTCGGCGAAGGAGATATCGCAATCGGAGCTGTCAGAGCCTTTGAAGCCGGCGTTATCGATGTTCCGTTTGCTCCGAGCAAGATCAACTACGGAAAAATGCTTCCTGCCAGAGACAATAACGGTGCCGTCCGTTTCCTTGACTGCGCTAACCTTCCGTTTACAAACGATATCAAGGATTTCCACAAAAAGCGTCTTGAAGAAAGAGCAGCATACGAAAAACGAGCTGTCGGCTTCCAAATGGTTATCGACGATATTAACGCTATATCAAAGGGTCACCTCGTGGGAAGACCCGGTAACAATTAGAGAGCGATTATAAGGCCGCGCAAAAGCCGGCTGATAAGAATTTACTGCCCAAAAGTCAGTCTTTGAGTTTCAAGAGCGCAAACACTGCGGGACGCTTTCGCGGCGATAATCAAATGAACCAATTCGGAGGATATTATGAAGATTATAAATGTAGTATGCTCGGCGGGAAGAACCGGTTTCTTCTTCGACGACCAAAAAGCTATAAAGCTCAATGCGGTTGCCGACGGAGCCGCTTATATAGGCACTCCCGCGACTGAGGGCTTCTCGGCCGTTCGCCAGGCAGGCGAATCCGTTTCCGTTATGTTTGTACTCGAGGACGGGCAGATCGCCTACGGCGACTGCGCTGCCGTTCAATACTCCGGTGCCGGCGGAAGAGACCCTCTTTTCCTCGCAAAGGATTTTATCCCTATCATAGAGAGAGAGATCGCTCCCCTCTTCAAGGGAAAGGAAATAACTACATTCAAAGAAATGGCAAAACTTGCAGACAGCCATATCGACTCGGTCACAGGCAAGCTTATGCACACCGCTATACGTTACGGCGTAACCCAGGCATGTCTCGACGCAGTCGCAAAGTCCAAGAAAAAGCTTATGGCTCAAATTGTCGCTGATGAATACGGCCTTAAGATAGCGGACAGACACATCCCCGTTTTCAGCCAGTCAGGTGACGACAGATTCACAAACACCGACAAAATGATACTCAAGGGCTCGGACGTACTTCCTCACGCTCTGTTTAACAACACAGACAAGGTAGGGAAAAACGGTGATAAGCTTGCGGATTACGTAAAATGGCTCAGTGAAAGAACGACGAAACTTCGTTTTTCCGAAAGCTACAACCCTATATTCCATATAGACGTATACGGAAACCTCGGGCCGGTATTCGACTTTGACTTCGAGAAAATCGCCGACTATCTCGGAAAGCTCGAGCAAAACGCGAAACCGTTTAAACTTCGCATTGAAGGTCCCGTTGACATGGGAGAGCGCGAAGCTCAGATAAACGCCTTGAGAGATATCAGAGCTCTTGTAGACGCGAAAGGCATTCAGGTCGAAATCGTAGCGGACGAATGGTGCAACACTTACGAGGACGTTGTAGATTTTACAAAAGCTAAAGCCGGCCATATGGCCCAAATCAAAACGCCTGACTTGGGCGGTGTCAACAACACAATCGAAGCCGTTCTGTATTGCAAGGCTAACGGAATGGGCGCATACCAGGGCGGAACATGCAACGAAACTGACCGTTCGGCTCAGGTTTGTACACAGATCGCTATGGCTACTCAGCCGGTACAAATACTCGCAAAGCCCGGCATGGGCGTTGACGAGGGCTATATGATAGTTTTCAACGAAATGAGCAGAGTACTTGCACTTAAAGACGTGCTGTAAAGCGCGCTTACGTTGGGAGGAAAAGTAATGGAAGAAATGAGAATACTTTCGCCTACGGCCATATTAGGCTACGGCTTCCCCGAAGAATCTTTCAAAGAAGGCATGAAAAGAAAGCCGCATGTTATTGCGGTTGACGCGGGCTCGACAGACCCCGGCCCGTACTACCTGGGAGCCGGAATCTCGTTCACGGACAGAAATTCGGTCAAAAGAGACCTTTCCTACATGATACCCGCGGGGCTTGATAATAACATACCCGTTATTATCGGTACGGCGGGCGGAAGCGGAGCGGAACCCCATTTGAAATGGAACCTCGAAATAATCGAGGAAATCGCAAAAGAAAAGAACCTTCATTTCAAGCTTGCGGTCATCCCCGCCGATATATCTAAGGACGTTATACTTAAGAAGTTTAAGCAAGGAAAAGTTAAACCTCTTCATCCGGCTCCCGAAGCAACGGAAAAGGATATTGAAGATACCGTAAGAACCGTTGCGCAAATGGGCTTTGAGCCGATGATAAAAGCGCTCGAAATGGGTGCGCAGGTTATACTTGCCGGTCGCGCTTATGACCCTGCAAACTTCGCTTCGCTCGCTATAATGAAGGGTTATGATAAGGGTCTTGCAATCCATCTTGGCAAGATACTCGAATGCGCCGCTATCGCCTCGACACCCGGGAGCGGCTCCGACTGCATGATGGGCTATCTTGGAGATGACTATTTCAAGGTTTGCACTCTTAATCCCGCCAGAAAATGTACAACTTTGTCAGTTGCGGCTCACACACTTTACGAGAAGACCAACCCCTATATACTTCCCGGACCCGGCGGAATACTTGATCTTAAGAGCACGAAATTCGAACAGCTCGACGAGCAGTACGTTAAGGTATCCGGAAGCAAATTTATCCCGACCGAAGGCTTCTTCATCAAGCTGGAAGGCGTCAAGCGCGTCGGCTACAGAACGGTTTCCATTGCCGCTACAAAAGATCCGGTTATGATTAACAAGATCGACTCGATTATCGAAGGCGTTAAGGCAAGAGTTAAAAACAACTTCGAAAGCTTCGGAATCAAAGACTTTTTCCTTGATTTCAAGATTTACGGCAAAAACGGCGTTATGGCCATATTTGACGGTCTGGAGAAGGAAACGAGCCACGAGCTTTGCATAGTCATAGAGGCGGTTGCGGCAGAACAATCTCTTGCCAACACGATTTGCAGCTTTGCCCGCTCTACAATGCTTCACTACGGCTACGAAGGCAGAATTTCAACAGCCGGTAACCTTGCATTCCCGTTCTCGCCCTCGGACTTCAAAGTCGGCGAGGTTTACGAGTTCAGCTTGTATCACCTTATGGAAGTTGACGATCCGAGCGAATTTTTCCCAATCGAAATTAAACAACTGTAGAGGGAGGCGAGCATATGCACTACAGACTGATTGACCTTGCGGACGTAATCCGCAGCAAAAATTCGGGCCCGTATGAGCTTACGTTTGATATAATTTTCAAGACCCACGAACTGTACAGGCAGGTCGCCGATGCGAACGTATTCACGCCCGAATCGTTTTCAAAGCTCTATAACATCGATAAAAACGATGTGATGGAGATAGTTAATTTTGAGCCTGCTAAGGCTATCAAAATAACCATAGTCCGTCCGATATGTTCCGGAAATCTCGGAGAGACCGATGTGTACGGCGCGCAGCAGCATGCTCCGCTTATGAAATTTGAGTTTAATATGTAATCAAACTTATGCCGACAAAGTCTGACTTTGTCGGTGTATTTTTGAAACCTGAAATTCATATTACCGCGGAAGTTAAATACCGCATAAAATACTTACGCGGTTACTCGTGCCGAGCAGACGCGTCTAGATATGCCGCAGCGCTCCAATGCGGCGCATCTGCGTCTTAGCGAGGGAACAACAAAATATAGGGCATGTTGAAAAATTGCCTTACGGCTTTCCATTGAAAATGGAAAAACACCATTTTTCAATGGAGAGCGCCGCTCGCTCAACCCACTAAAGTGGGTTTCGTACGCAATTTTCAACACTTCCATATAGCGTTTTCATATATTTTGTTGCCGATGTAATAAAAAACAGCCGAAACAACTTTTATAAACCGGAGGCGGACATGAGGGAAATTCATGTAAGTAAAATAAGCGAAGCTGTCGAAAAGCTTTGCATTGACGCTAATTACTATCTTTCCGATGATATAAGAAACGAGTTCAAAAAGTCACTCGAGACCGAAAAATCTCCGCTGGGTAAAAGCGTTATAGAAACGCTTATCAAAAACGCAGACATAGCCGCAAACGACAGCTGCCCCATGTGCCAGGATACCGGGGTATTGGTTGCCTTTGTTGATGTTGGCCAAGATGTGCATGTTGTCGGCGGCGGACTTGAAGACGCAATAAACGAAGGCGTCAGAAACGGCTATGAAAAAGGCTATCTCAGAAAATCGGTTGTAAGAGACCCGATAGCTCGTGTAAACACAAATGACAATACTCCCGCCGTCATACATTATACTATAGTGCCGGGGGACAGTTTCACGATTACTGTCACGCCAAAGGGCTTTGGCAGCGAGAACATGAGCGCGCTCAAAATGCTTAAGCCTTCCGAGGGCATCGAAGGCATCAAGAACTTTGTTGCGGAAACGGCTCTCAAAGCCGGCCCGAACGCCTGTCCGCCGATAATACTAGGTATCGGTATCGGCGGCACAATGGAAAAAGCGGCGCTTATAGCAAAAAAGGCTTTGCTAAGAAGTATAGATGAGTCTCACCCGGATAATTATTGGGCGGGAATCGAAAGCGAGCTAAAGGAACTTGTAAACAAAACAGGCCTCGGGCCCGGAGGGTTTGGAGGAACAACGACCTGCCTCGGTGTCAATATCGAAACATACCCGACCCATATCGCAGGTCTGCCGGTAGCCATAAACATATGCTGCCATGCCGCAAGACATGCTACAGTCACTCTTTAGGAGGTTTGCCATGAACGATACCTTAAAAATTGTCAGTGTTCCGTTAACCGACGAAGCCATGCTTTCGCTCAGAGCCGGTGAAATGGTGTACCTTTCCGGTGAAATCTACACAGGCAGGGATGCCGCGCACAAGCGGCTCTATGAGATGATACAGAAAGGCGAAACCCTGCCGTTTGAGCTGAACGGCAAAGTCATTTACTATGCGGGTCCCTGCCCAGCGAAGCCGGGCCAAGCCATCGGCTCAGTCGGCCCGACGACAAGCGGAAGAATGGATGCTTACTCCCCGCTTTTGATTTCGCACGGGCTAAAGGCCATGATAGGCAAAGGCTACCGCTCTCCCGAAGTTAAGCAGGCCATAATCGACCACGGAGGAGTATATTTTGCCGCAATCGGCGGAGCTGCCGCTCTTATGGCAAAATGCGTTAAATTATCCGAAGTTATCGCGTTTGACGATTTGGGAACCGAGGCTGTCAGACGGCTCGTAATCGAAAAACTTCCCGTTATCGTTGCTATAGACAGCAAAGGCAGCGATTTTTACAGCGATGGCACGGAACAGTACAGGTGCATGTAGCCGGATTGCTCCGTGCAAAACACCGGCAATCATTAAACGTTATTGCATTTGAGGAGAGTGATTTCCATTAACGACTTATTAACCAGAATGGTCAAAGAATGCCGCCCGTACTGTAAAACCGGAAAAGTCGCCTCTTATATACCCGAGCTTTCAGCGTATGACAAAAATTTGCTGGGGATTTATCTCATAAGAACGGATTTAAGAGAGCATTTTGCCGGAGACAGCACTGCCGAATTCACTATGCAAAGCGTATCAAAGGTTCTCATACTGCTTGCCGCTCTTATCGACACCGATTTGAACAGAATAAAAACTAAAATCAGCTTCGAACCTTCGCATGACGGTTTTAACTCTATAGTAAACCTCGAAACGAGAGACTCGCACAAACCGCTTAATCCGTTTATAAACTCAGGAGCAATACTGAGTATCGGCTTTTCAAACGGCAAAACCTATGAAGATAAATTTTGCAGAATACTGTCGCTGCTCCATGAAATTACGGGAAACAAGAACATAGGAATTCATGAAGGTGTTTACAAGTCGGAAAAGATGACGGGCTCGAGAAACCGCGCTTTGGCGTATTTTATGAAGAGCGTCGGCGTTTTGGACGGAGATGTTGAAGAGGTTTTAGACGCGTATTTCAAAATTTGCGCAATTAAGGTTACGGTCAAGGAGCTTGCGCAAATTGCGGCAACTCTTGCAAACAGGGGTATATCCGTTTCGACGGGCAAGCGCGTTTTCTCTCCGGAAGCGGCTCAAACCGTTAACGCAATGATGATGCTTTGCGGAATGTATGACGAATCCGGAAGCTTTGCCGTATCAGTCGGTCTGCCGTCAAAAAGCGGCGTTGGCGGCGGCATCATGTCTGTCTCTCCCGGAAAAGTCGGGGTAGGTATCTATGGCCCGGCACTGAACGAAAAGGGCAGCAGTATCGCCGGAATCGAGTTGTTAAAGAAACTAAGAAACGAACTGGATATAGGTGTGTTCTAATACTGTTATAAATATAAATTGCAGGAATAGATTTTTCGTTGCAGCCTGAGCTGTCGCGGTTTTAGAAAAATCTATTCCAACATTAGAATTAAAACAGTATAAGGGCATTCCTACTACAAGATCAGGGCTTCCGCAAATTGCGGAAGCCCTGATTTGTTTGCCGACATTTAGTCAGCGCGTTGATTCATGGTTCGTTGGGCATGTTGAAAAATCGCCTTGCGGCTTTCCATTGAAAATGGAAAGGCACCATTTTTCAATGGAGAGCGCCGCTCGCTCAACCCACTAAAGTGGGTTTCGTGCGCAATTTTCAACACTTCCTCGTTAGTTCGTTACTTTTACCGCGAAAACGCATTTAGCCTTTCCGTCTGTCGATGTGACCGTTATTATTACGGTTCCCGCCGTGATACCCTTAACATTGCCCTGACTGTCAACAGTTGCAATAAGCGGGTTCGACGAAACCCATACAACTCCCGGGTACGAGACATCAGCAGGTTCAACGGTTGCCGCTACATTAACTGTCGTGCCTTTTTTAAGGTTCATAAGAGCAGGCGCGCTAACTGTTACCTTTGTTGCGTAAATCGGGTCTTCGACTGTGACAGTCGTTACAACCGTGAGTGAAACTCCGTTGGGGTTCGTCACCTCATGCGGAAGCGTCACTGTACCGGTAAGCTCGTATACCCCGGCAACAGTCATATCGTAAGCCGGTACTGTATCCGCGTTCCAAACCACTTCGGCGGTATCTGCCGAGCCTTTTTCGGTTACGATGGATACCGTATTGCCGAGCATTGCCTTAGCCTGTTCAAGTGTTACCCTGTTGTTCGGAACACTTATCGGATCTATCGTGCCGATGCTGACAAGCTCATCCGGTATAGGAGCGAAATCAACCGTAAAAGTGAGCTTGTTTCCTGTTACATAGCCTCCGGAAACCTGCGTGTTTTGAACAGTCTGGCCGGCAACCGTCACTGCGGGAGCGGTTGTGGGCCATCTGTAGAACGAAAGCGGAGTCTGTGGAGGATAAGCGCAAGAGTCGAGTGTAACCGTCGCCCTATAAACCTTTGCGGCTTCAAATGTTCCCGAAAGCGGCACATTGTCCGTTACGTTAAACCATTCCACATCGCCCGTGTATCCAACACCCGCTACTTTAGGCTGCGGAGTTTGGTTGTATTCTGGGGCTTTTAGCGGAACGGTCGTGTTACCCAAATCCGTTGTAAACTTAGCGTAAATAACAGTGTTGGCCGTAATAGGCGCAGAGAAATTGTAAGGAGTAAGAAGTCCGGCATTTGTATACCAGCCCTCGAACACACTGTTTGCCTTTGTCGGCGTTACTGTCGGCTGCGTAGCTGTTCCGCCGTAAGTAACCGACTGGTTGGGGATTGTTCCCGAACCGCCTCTTCTCTCAAACTTGACATAGTAGTTTCTGATTCCCCATTTAGCGTAGACGGTCATATCTTCCGTGACCGGTTCGGCCGAGGGAACCCAGGGAGTTGTCATCTCGCTGTCCGTAAACCAACCGAGGAAGGGAAGCGAATCCGGTATAGAAATCGACGAAACCTTTGAAGGACTGTAGCGCGCTCCCGCGGCATATTCTCCGTCTGCAACCTGAAGAGGCCTTACGATTGAGCCGCCGTTTGTATCGAAGGTTATGGTGTGAAGCTCAGTCCATTTTGCGTACAAATTGATATTTGAGGTAACAGGGGTTGCGAAATCCCAAACAGCCGTGCAATCCGCGTTTGTGAACCAGCCGCCGAATTTATAGCCTGCTCTGGCCGGGTCGGCAACCGGAGTTGCCGTATCGCCGTCCGCTACAATCTGGGTAGCTATACCCGTTCTGACAAATCTGACCTTCCAAGTGGTCTCGGTTGGCTCAGCCGGTACGTTTTCAGCTTCAACCCATTTTGAGTAAAGCGATACATCGCACATTACCTTGTCAGTATCAAAGTTCCAAGGCTGTGTAAAAGCCTCGTCTTTGTACCAGCCGTCGAATACATAACCGGGCTCTCCTGCAGGCTTTGTGCCGGTTGCATAGTTTCCGTCCAAAACCAGCTCGACCTTGAGATCTCTGCCCGGTAAGGGATTATAGCTTACTCCCCATAATACTGTATCGTGTTCAATAAAGTCCATTGAACCCTGAGCATAGCAGTTTTGAAGCACAAGGTTTCCGGGGCCCGAATATTCGCCGTTTCCGCCGATTCTGGCCTGTGTGTTCGTAAATGTGTTTGCAGCGTTTATTGTCGGGCCGTGCTTCATACTTGTTAAGCAGGTAACAGACATGCCCTTAAGCGGGTCGATTACGGAAATTGTTCCTGTCCAGCCCTGATGCCCGTAAGTCTGCATGCTTGGACCCCAAGAGAAGTATGACATAATCGAGCCGGATGTATTGTTCATCCACCAGCCCAAGCCGACTGTAGCCGTTGTAGTGAAAGGAGTCGTAAACATTTGGTGTGTCTGCCTGTCAAACATGTTGAAGCCGTTATAGCTACCGCAGTTAAGCGCTAACTGCATAAGCTCAGACATATCGTTCACACTCGAGAACAGGCCCGCATGGCCGGAAATTCCGCCCATTGCGTAATATGCCTTTTCATCGTGAACTTCACCTTGAATTGTATAGCTTCTTTCAGGAACCGGAGTGTAACCGTCATCCATAAAGCCGTACATAACGTTTCCGTCTCTGGTGTTTCCGTTTATTTCGCATGTCGCGACGAGCTGATCTTGGTCGTAACCCTTGAGAAGAGGATTAAACGCCGTATTTTGAACGCCGAGCTCCTCTTTGTATATTTGCTCCATATAAACGTCAAACGGCACGCCTGTTATGCTTTCCGCCAGAAGAGCTACTATCATAAAGTCAACGTCGCTGTAGTTATACGTTGTTCCGACATTGTATCTCAGCGGTGTCTTGCAAATCATGTCGATTATCTCTGTTCTGTCATAAGGATTGTCGGTATGGTACCAAAGCTCCCCCGCCTGTATCCTGTTCTGGTACTCGGGGTCTGCCTCGAGCCCTGCATAATGGCTGAGTATCTGCCTGATTGTTGTATTGTCTTTTCCGGTCTTTCCTACATAGTTTGAGCCTGACATTTTTCCGGTATAAACTATATAAGAGTCCTTGTAGTTTTCCCAGCCCGGATATTCGTTGAGCTTTTTGTCTAGGTCAAGAAGGCCTTGGGATACAAGTCTCTCCATAGCATAGATACCGGAGTACATTTTACTGTTTGATGCCAGGTCAAACAACGAATCCGCCGTAACCGGAACCTGTTCGGAAACCGGTATCGGGATCGCGGCGTTGTAGCCGCCGCTTCCGTTGGGGGTTGTTCTGAATTGTGCCACGGTTCCCGCGGCGTATGAGAATACCTTTTTGCCGTCAAGCGTAATAGAGCAGGCAATAGGCATTCCGTCCGTTGACTGAGCTTCAAGGTCGATAAACTGCTTGAAAGCCTTAAGCATTTCACCAGAAAAGCCTACAGCTTCCGGATTACTTGTAAAATCAAGCACCTTTTCGTAGCCGACAAACATGTTGGGAAGAAGATAGGTATCGGCTCCGGCAATAATTCCGCCCAAAGTTTGAGTCATTCCTCTGATAGACTTAAGCGAAAGGAAGGTCTTTCCTTCTGCGGAAACAGGCCCTTCCTGAATCAGATCAAGCCCGAGGAAAAGAGGATAAACGTCGCCTTCTCTGAGGTTAAAACCAAGACCGTTGTTAGCCGCGGCATGTGAGCCTGTCGTCATTTCCGCCGTTTGCGTTGTTGTAGAATAGTTTACGAGTACGCTCTTCGAAGCCGGGCAAATCTCCCACCAATCGTCCTGCTGATTAGCGCGGAAACGATTGAGGTTGCGAAGTAGGGTTACTTTCGGAGAAGGAGGCGTTCCGCCGAGGTTTGCGGCAACGCCCGATCCGGATTCGGTTCCCGGTGTATAATAGCCGTTAGAAGCCCCGTATGTAATTGTATAGTTGTTTACGTTACCTGTGTTAAAGTACAGGGGTATTGCCTGAACTGCTACATACCTCACGCCGTCTTTGGCAGTTGTATATTGCGGGTCGATTTTGACAGGCTGCCCGTAAGCCTTTGCGTCTCCGTCGATAAGCCAAACTTCTATCGAGGAAGACCCGGCAGGGTCAAGATAGCGAACGTCTGTCGGGAAAACGCTGTCGCTTGTGATCCTGAACTTAACATATTCCTTTTCGTTTACTCCGTTTACGGTAAACGTGTTTTTCCAGCCGTACTCGTCAATAGCCACCGTACCGGCTTCAGCCGCCGTATCAGAGAAATTCCACACATCGATTACGGTTTCGGCATAATTACCGTTGTCATTGTGATAGTGAACCGTTACAGTAACGGTTGACGAAGCTTTTGCTTGCTGCAACGAAAACGCTCCCATGGTCATTGCAAATGTTAGCAATATTGCAAATAACTTCTTGGTCTTCATATCCTCTCTCCTTTTTGTTTGAAAACACAGCTTCTATGCATAATATACATCGATGCCGCCGCGCATAAATGGAAATTTATGTAATATCATTATAGCATAACCCTAAAATCAATCAAGTTAAACTGATTTAACGATTGTTTTGGGTGCTTCCGTCGTTTTGAGCTATAATAAGCCCGCTTCCATTTGTTTTTTCATCAAGTTTCACATAAATGATATTTTAAACCAACAAAACTCATTAATATACGAAACGTCGTTTCATTTTGCACGAAAAATCCTACGCGCAAAAAAAAATGCACTGTTTAACCCCAAAAAATTTGTGATTTTTGACCAATACTTTTATATGCGGTGCCGCCGCGGAAATTATTAATCCCCCGATAAACCATGCGGTCTAATCACCACTTATACTCCTTTTGCCGACTTAATTCGCGGCTTAATCATTCTCACGGCATAAAATTTTTCTAAAAGAGCAAACTAGAGTAAGCACCGAATTAATGGTATTTCTCAAGAATCGCAACATCAAACTTTATCGATTAAAGGATATCCTATATGATAAAAACCACTCTTAAATACATTGCCGCCGCGTTTTTTACGGCTATACTTTTCACAAATCAATGCAATGCCTATACCGATACTTTTAACCCGGATATACTTATCCGCGACGATAATTTGGACGAAAGCTGGGACACAGACGTATTTAACCAAAACGGCAAGATCTTCACGCTTGAGCAGAAACGAATACTGGATTATATCAAGCCGTCACCCGTTAAGGCATTGGTTAAATCAAATGCGGTTTTGCACGTCAGCGCTGACAAAACTTCCGGGCGGATAGCTGTTTTAAATCGGGGCGAGACTGTGGAGATTTTGCAGGACAGTTCAGCCGAGTGGTATAGGGTTAAAACACCCGACAGCAGCAGAAAAGGCTGGATACAGTCAGAATTTATCGAAATAGAGCCGGATGCCCCTGTCGATACTTCCACTCTCAGCGAGGAAAACTTAAACGAATACGCTAACGCACTCGCCATTTCAAGCAAAACCAAATACCTTATCATCACTGACATAGGCAGGCAGAGAACATATATTTACAGCGGTGAAAAAAGTGGATGGTCGCATATAAAAACCCTTGTTTGTTCAACCGGCAAAAATGAATCTCCGACAGTACGCGGCAAATTCACTATAGGTGCAAAGGGCGAATGGTTTTATTCCGAGCGCCTGCAAGGCGGAGCAAAGTACTGGGTACGCTTTTACGGTTCCTACCTCTTTCATTCCGTCGCAATGGATAAAAGTAAGAAAGTTGTGGACGGCATTTTGGGCGAAAAGCGCTCAAGCGGCTGTATAAGGCTCGGTCTTGATGATGCGGAGTGGTTTTATAATACGATACCTGCCGGAACGACTGTATTGGTTATATAGCTATTACTTCGGCACAAGTAAACGCAATTCCCCGGCTTGCCGGTCGCTTTGTACTTTTCGCATTGCTTAGACTTGCACTAAAAAGACGGCAGAGAATAGTATAGGATATATTGCTAATACGGAGGCAGCCATGGCCAGCTTTTTTAACGCCAATCCCGCGTTCGGCTTTTCAAGACAGGACTATAACCGCCGGGACTACGCAAACGTTCCTCAAAACGGCTTCAACCGTCCTTTTGCGAATCAAAACGGCGGACAGGGCTTTAATCAAAGATATCCCCGAAATAACACGCAAGGCAGCCGTCAAGGTTTCATGCCGAACAATACTCAAAACCAAAACGCGGTCGTGCAGCCTAATCGGGCCCAGTTTTCACCGTTTGGACAATTCTCCGGAAACGGTAACAACAAACCCGGCCAAGCGCCGTCTCAGCAAGGATTCGGCAAAAGCCCCGGCAGTGTACATCAGCCCCAAAATAACTTCATCTCAAACAATCGCACCCCGGCAAGAAATCAAACCCAACCGGCAAAAGAGCCTTATACGGACCCGTCCGTCACATTTGAGCCGCTTGACGAAAAAATGTTTGAGGCTGTACAGAAAAGTCTTGCCCTGCCGCACGGAGACAACAGACCCGAGGCAAGTGTGCAAATGTCTCCCCGTATGCAGCCCGGCGCCGTCCCGTCTGCCGCACGGGAGCTTACAATACCGGAAATGCCTGTTTATACTAACAGCGAAAACAGATTGCTGGAAGTTATACAAAACGAAAGAAACGGCGCACAATACTACGCGAAGCTCAGCGCAATCGCAGGCGAGCATTCGGGATTTTTTAACGGCGTAAAGCACGAATACGACGAAAACTTTAGGCGTTTAAGCGATTTTTATAAAATACTGAAAACAAAGGACCCCGAAATCGAGCAAACAGAAATAAGGCTCCCGGGAGAACTGAAAGAAAGCCTGGCAGCCGCAGTTTCTGAGGAGAACAAAGCTCTCGCCGAAATCTGCTCGCTTTGCGGCGAAGAACAAAGCGAACGGGTTATTAAGTTTTTAAATAACATAACCGTCAAAAAGCTTATAAATATTAATAATATGTTGTTGATTTTGTACAAAATTCACTAGAATCCTTTGAAATTCAAAATATTTGCGCAATTGTGTGCAAAAAAATATTTATGTTGACAAAAGTTAACGCATTATGATATAATCTCAAATTTTATTGACTTCCATTCCCATTAATGTTACACTCTAACATGTGGGTAACTATATACTTTGTTGTATAGTCCGCAATAATTTTGCGAGGTGTCGGAATGAGCATTAGAAATGATGTTTCTTTGATTAAGAAGGACATTACCAACTGTATCGGAAGCTCAGTATGGCTGGAAGCGGGAAAGGGCAAGCAAAAATCCACTAAAATCAGAGGCATAATCGAAAAGGCCTATCCCAGCATTTTTACAATACTTCTTTGTGACAGCGGCGAATCAAAAAGAACGTTATCATACAGTTACGCAGACGTACTCACCAAAGCAATCGAAATCACTGTGTGCGAACAAACTAATTAATATTTATGATTTATAAAAGGTATAGCAGAAAAATCGCTATACCTTTTTTTTGCATATTCTATACCGTGAGTGCAGTTAAAAAATGAAACAGGCATCTTCTGCCTGTTTAACATGTATGTTTATAATAGTGAGCAGACCTGTAAGCCGGGTTCTGTCTTGAACGGTCATCTATCTGGGATCGCCGTTGCCGGCGACCTCGAGCGGCACTACCTGAAGCGGATTGGGCAATCTTTAGGCTTCCGAAATCGGAGCCTGTGCTTCTGTTCGGCCTTGCTTCGGGTGGGGTTTACATAGCGCGTATTGTCGCCAAGACGCCGGTGAGCTCTTACCTCACCTTTCCATCCTTACCGTTTTAAAAACGGCGGTTTATTTCTGTTGCACTGTCCCTGAAGTCGCCTCCGCCGGACGTTATCCGGCACCCTGCCCTTCAAAGCCCGGACTTTCCTCATGCGGCTAAGCGCACGCGACCGTCCGGTCTGCTCGATTAATAAGATACCACAGACGCGAAAAAACGTCAAGCCCGAACCGAAGCTCTGTTCAGCAATCAAGCCCGGCCGTTGCAGGATATCTTAGCAGGCAATGCAAAAACATGCAAGTAATGCGGGCATTGCCACAGGCTCCCCGCCTTTGATGCGCTCGCCTTAAAAATACAGCCGTTTAAGCCTATAATGGCATAAACGGCTGTAACCGTATACTATTGAGGCGACACTCAAACAATTCGCTAAACTTGTCGCCTAGATCCACCTTAGGCCCGCAGGGCCGGTAAAGTGGGGTGAATAAACCGCAAGGTTTAATCGGGGATCAATATTGCGCCCTTGAATAGATCTTAAACGACTTATTATTCGGCCGCCAAAACTTCGGCGGCAGTATCATTTTCACGCCTAGACTCTATACCGATCTTTCTGTAAACAGGCATACCTGTTCCGGCAGGAATCAACTTACCGATAATAACATTCTCTTTTAACCCGATAAGCGGATCTTCCTTACCCTTTATCGCAGCTTCGGTCAGTACTCTCGTTGTTTCCTGGAACGAAGCCGCAGACAGGAACGAATCTGTCGCCAGAGACGCTTTTGTGATACCCAGAAGCGCTCTTGTCCCGACAGCCGGCTGCTTACCTTCGGCAACCAATCTTTCGTTTATCTCCTCAAACTCGAGCCAATCCACAAGGCTTGCCGGCAGCAATTCGCTGTCGCCGTTGTCTTCTACTTTAACACGCTTCAACATCTGGCGAACTATTACCTCGATATGTTTGTCGTTAATGTCAACGCCCTGCAAACGGTAAACGCGCTGAACCTCTTGAAGCATATAGTCCTGAACGCCTCTGATGCCCTTGATTTTAAGTATGTCATGCGGATAAACCGAACCTTCGGTGAGCTCGTCGCCCGCTTCGACTATATCTCCGGTCGAAACACGAATTCTGGAGCCGTAAGGTATAACATAGTCTTTGACGGCACCTGTCTCATCTGTAATAAGAACTTCGCGCTTTTTCTTTGTATTGTTAACAACAACCGTTCCGCCGTTCTCAGCAATGATTGCGAGACCTTTGGGTTTTCTGGCTTCAAACAGTTCCTCGACACGCGGAAGACCCTGAGTGATATCCTCGTTTGAAGCAATACCGCCCGTATGGAACGTTCTCATTGTAAGCTGAGTACCCGGCTCGCCGATTGACTGCGCTGCAATGATACCGACGGATTCTCCGATACGAACCACCCTGCCCGATGCCATGTTGGCTCCGTAGCACTTGGAGCAGATACCGATTCTTGAGCGGCATGTCAGTATCGTGCGTATAAATACCTTCTCAACGCCGGCTTTCTCAATATATTCGGCAGCCGAAGGAGAAATCATCGTGTCGGCGGGTACGATAACTTCGCCGGTTTCGGGATGCACAACCTCGCCTATTGCCCAACGGCCGGAGATTCTGTCCTGCAAAGGTTCGATAATCTCCTGTATACCGTCATCGCCGATTCCTTTATCAACAAATGTGGAGACCCACATGCCGTGTTGTTCTTCCTTACCCTCGCAACAATCCCACTCTCTTATGATAATATCCTGCGATACGTCGACAAGACGCCTCGTAAGATAACCGGAGTCTGCTGTTCTGAGCGCCGTATCGGCAAGACCTTTTCTTGCTCCGTGCGCCGAGATAAAATACTCAAGCACGGAAAGGCCTTCACGATAGTTTGACTTGATCGGGAGTTCGATAACGCCGCCGGTTGGGCTGGCAACGAGTCCGCGCATACCGGCAAGCTGTTTTATCTGGTTTTTGGAACCTCTCGCGCCGGAATCAGACATCATGTAGATATTGTTGTATTTATCAAGGTTCTTCATCAGGTCGTTCGTAATTTTTTCGTTAGCGTCCGTCCAGGCCTGAATAACGTTGTCTTTGCGCTCTTCGTCTGTCATGAGACCCCTGCGGAACATTCTTGTCATGTTCTCGACGATTTCTTCGGCCTCTTCGATATATCTGCTCTTGGATTCGGGTATAACCATGTCCGATACGGAAACGGTGAACGCGCCCTTTGTCGAATATTTAAAACCGAGATCCTTGATTTTATCAAGCACAACAGCGGTATCTGTGTTTCCGTGCTTGTTGATACAGCGATGAATAATTCTGCCGAGGGCTTTCTTGTCGGTAAGAAAATCTATCTCGAAATTAAACTTATTCTCAAAAACACTTCTGTCAACAAAGCCCAAATCCTGAGGTATGCCTTCGTTAAGGAATATTTTGCCGACCGTGGTTTCAATTATGCGCGAATGTTTAACGCCATCAACCTCGATTGTTCTTCTTACTCTGATTTTTGCGTGCAACGTTATCTCGAAGTTATCGTAAGCGAGTATCGCTTCCTTCTCGTCCGAAAAATACTTGCCCTCGCCTTTTTCGCCGTCTTTTACAAGCGTCAGGTAGTAAATACCCAAAACCATATCCTGAGTAGGAACCGTAACAGGCGCACCGTCCGAAGGCTTCAAAAGGTTGTTCGGAGCAAGCATGAGAAAGCGGCATTCTGCCTGAGCTTCGACCGAAAGCGGAACGTGAACCGCCATCTGGTCTCCGTCAAAGTCGGCGTTATACGCCGTACAAACAAGCGGATGCAGTTTTAATGCCCTTCCCTCGACAAGAACGGGCTCAAACGCCTGTATGCCGAGTCTGTGCAATGTAGGTGCACGATTGAGCATTACGGGATGCTCTTTGATAACTTCCTCAAGCACATCCCAAACCTGCGATTCGAGTCTCTCAACCATACGCTTAGCCGATTTGATGTTGTGAGCCGTTCCTCTTTGAACAAGTTTTTTCATAACAAACGGCTTAAATAATTCTATAGCCATTTCCTTAGGCAGACCGCACTGGTAAATCTTAAGATTCGGCCCGACGACTATAACGGAACGTCCGGAATAGTCTACGCGTTTTCCGAGCAGGTTCTGCCTGAAACGGCCCTGCTTGCCTTTAAGCAGGTCTGAAAGAGACTTAAGTGCGCGGTTTCCTGCACCGGTAACCGGTCTGCCTCTTCTGCCGTTGTCTATAAGCGCGTCAACGGCCTCCTGAAGCATTCTCTTCTCGTTTCTGACAATGATATCGGGTGCATCGAGATCGAGCAGCCTTTTCAGTCTGTTGTTTCTGTTTATGACTCTGCGGTACAAGTCGTTAAGATCGGATGTAGCAAAACGACCGCCGTCCAGCTGTACCATCGGCCTTAAATCCGGGGGGATTACAGGTATCGCGTCAAGTATCATCCATTCCGGTCTGTTTCCCGATGCTCTGAACGACTCTATAACCTCAAGCTTTTTGATTATTCTTACGCGCTTCTGTCCGGAAGCGTCTTTTAGAGCGGCTTTAAGCTCTTCGCCCTCTTTCTCGAGATTAATCCTCTCGAGCAGTTCTTTAACAGCTTCGGCACCCATGCCGGCACGGAAGCTCTTTTTGCCGTATTTATCCTCGGCTTCGTGGAATTCTTTCTCGGTCAACAGCTGTTTGTACTGTAAGCCGGAAGTACCGGGATCAAGTACTATATAACAAGCGAAATAGAGCACTTTCTCAAGGCTTCTCGGAGAAA
The DNA here is from genome assembly GCA_031550435.1 of Eubacteriales bacterium. GTDB lineage: Bacteria > Bacillota > Clostridia > Lachnospirales > WRAX01 > JAVBOO01. The sequence continues at coordinate 49,395 of JAVBOO010000009.1, read as the reverse complement.
CGGCCAAAATCAGGCCCATCCTGCTCGGTATACCTCTGAAATACCAAATATGCGATACGGGAGCCGCAAGCTCGATGTGCCCCATACGCTCTCTTCTTACCTTCTTTTTTGTTACCTCGACGCCGCATCTGTCACAAACTATTCCCTTGTATCTGATGCGCTTATATTTTCCGCAGTGACATTCCCAGTCCTTGTCGGGTCCGAAAATTCTTTCGCAGAAAAGACCGTCTTTCTCGGGTTTAAGTGTTCTATAATTTATAGTTTCCGGCTTTTTAACCTCGCCGCGGGACCACTCCCTGATTTTTTCCGGAGGCGCAAGACCTATCTTAATCGAGTCAAATACTATAGCAGGCTCGTTATTGTTTTCCATGCACTTGTTTTCTCCCTTCATAGTACTTTCCTAGTAAACGCAGATTCGGTGAATCAATCAGCGTTTGCCTTACATATTGCCTTCATCAGAATAGATGTCAAGCTCTCCGGGCAAATCCTCAAAAGCGGAATCGAGGAACTGTTCGGTTATCGCAATATCGTCCTCGGAAAAATCATCGACTTCCTCTTCTTCGATACCGTCTGTGTAGTTGTCGGTAACGACTTCCCGGTCATCTTCCTGCTCGTCTTCCCGATCATCTTCCTGCTCAAACTCATCATCCGCGGGTTCTTTCTTCTTGACGGCACGCGCATGCTTTTCTTCGGGGACAAAATCCTCTTTTCTCCCCGTTTTCAAGAAACTCTTCGCATCGTTATACTCATCCGGCTCATAGCCGTCGATCTTAACGTTAAGGTCGTCATAATCGTCAATGTTCTCGCGAATAATGACTTCCGTCTGATCCTCAAGCAATATCTTCACATCGAGAGCGAGGGCCTGAAGTTCCTTCAGCAAGACCTTGAACGATTCGGGAACCCCAGGTTCGGGAATGTTCTCACCCTTGACTATGGCTTCGTAGGTCTTAACACGTCCGACTATATCATCGGACTTGACCGTCAATATCTCCTGCAGCGCGTATGACGCGCCGTAAGCTTCGAGCGCCCAAACTTCCATTTCACCAAAGCGCTGTCCGCCGAACTGCGCCTTACCGCCGAGCGGCTGCTGAGTAACAAGGGAGTACGGGCCTGTAGAACGCGCATGGATCTTGTCGTCAACAAGGTGGTGTAGTTTCAAATAGTGCATGTATCCGACTGTGACGGGATTGTCGAAATATTCCCCGCTTCTTCCGTCTCTCAGCCTTATCTTTCCGTCACGAGTGATGGGAACGCCCTTCCACTCATCACGGTTATCCTTATTTTTCTCAAGTGATTCGAATATGTCTTCCTCAAGTATTTCCTTCCACTTGAACTCAAAATCCGACCATTCCATATTAACAAAGTCGTTAGCCAGTTCAAGCGTATCCATTATATCTATTTCATTCGCTCCGTCAAATACCGGAGTTGACACCTTCCAGTTCAAAACCTTCGACGCGAGTCCCAAGTGAACCTCAAGAACCTGACCGATATTCATACGAGACGGAACGCCCAGCGGGTTAAGCACTATATCAAGGGGTCTGCCGTTCGGTAAAAACGGCATATCTTCAACAGGCAGAACTCTGGAGATAACACCCTTATTTCCGTGTCTTCCCGCCATTTTATCTCCGACCGAGATTTTACGTTTCTGAGCTATATAAACTCTGACAACCTGATTAACTCCCGGCGGAAGCTCATCACGGTTTTCCCTTGTGAATACCTTGACGTCAACGACTATACCGGAATCTCCGTGAGGCACTCTCAAAGACGTGTCCCTGACTTCTCTCGACTTTTCGCCGAATATGGCGCGCAACAGCCTTTCCTCGGCAGTAAGTTCAGTTTCGCCCTTAGGCGTAACTTTACCGACAAGTATATCGTTCGGCTGTACTTCCGCACCGATTCTTATAATGCCGTACTCGTTGAGGTCTTTCAAGGCATCGTCGCCGATATTCGGGATATCCCTCGTTATTTCCTCGGGTCCCAGCTTTGTGTCTCTGGCTTCAGCCTGATACTCTTCTATATGGATTGACGTATACACATCTTCTTCGACGAGTTTTTCGCTAAGAAGTATCGCGTCCTCATAGTTGTAACCTTCCCACGACATAAAGCCGATAAGCGGGTTTTTGCCGAGCGCAAGCTCGCCGTCGCAAGTCGAAGGGCCGTCTGCAATGACTTCGCTCTTCTCTACTCTCTGACCCTTGCTCACTATCGGTCGTTGATTTATACATGTTCCCTGGTTGCTCCTCAGAAACTTGATAAGCTTGTAAACATCCTTGGTCCCGTTATCGTTTCTGACAATAATCTGATCGGCCGAAACTCTTTCGACAACACCGGCATTCTTCGTTATAACAACAACGCCGGAGTCTTTCGCGGTCTTGTATTCCATACCCGTTCCGACTATCGGCGCTTCGGCTTTGAGCAGCGGAACCGCCTGACGTTGCATGTTCGAACCCATGAGCGCTCTGGTAACGTCATCGTTTTCAAGGAAGGGTATAAGAGCTGTAGCAACTGATACTATCTGCTTGGGCGAAACGTCCATCAAGTCTACTTTTTCACGCTCGATTTCGATAATATCTTCTCTGTAACGGCCGGCAACCTTTTTATGAACAAAAGCTCCGTTTTCGTCAAGCAGAGCGTTAGCCTGAGCAACAATATAGTTTTCTTCCTCATCGGCTGTAACATAGATAAATTCGTCTGTAACTCTCGGAATACCGTTTGAATTGTCAACCACTCTGTACGGTGCTTCAACAAAACCGTATTCGTTGATTCTCGCATAAGTCGCAAGAGAGTTGATAAGGCCGATATTCGGGCCTTCCGGTGTTTCTATCGGGCACATTCTGCCGTAATGCGAGCTGTGTACGTCACGGACTTCGAAACCGGCTCTGTCTCTGGAGAGACCGCCCGGTCCGAGAGCGGAAAGACGGCGCTTATGAGCAAGCTCACCGAGAGGGTTCGTCTGTTCCATGAACTGTGAAAGCTGCGAGCTGCCGAAAAACTCTTTTATCGCGGCGGTAACCGGCCTGATGTTGATGAGCGCCTGAGGAGTTATAACATCGGTATCCTGAGTCGTCATGCGCTCTTTCACGACTCTCTCCATTCTGGAAAGACCGATTCTGAACTGATTTTGCAAAAGCTCGCCGACAGCTCTGATACGTCTGTTTCCCAAATGGTCGATATCGTCTTTATGTCCTATGCCGTAATCAAGATTGATGACATAGTTTATCGAAGCCAGAATATCGTCGACAGTTATATGTTTCGGTATAAGCTTCGAAATATTATCTTTTATAGCCTGAGACAAATCCTTCGCGTTTGTGTGCGCGTCAAGCAGGCTTTTAAGCACGGGAAGATGAACCCTTTCCCTTATGCCGAAGTCTTCTTTCTTCAGCCCGTATTGAGCTATAAAAGCATCTATGTTGACAGCGTTGTTTGTAAGAACCTTTGTCTTTTTATCGTCATCGGTCTTAACCCATACAAACGGCGTTCCGCAGTCCTGAATAGCGTCCGCAAGCTCGGCCGTGACAACTTCGTCCTCTGCAGCGATAATTTCACCGCTAAGTCCGTCAATAACGTTTTCTGCAAGCTTAAAACCTCTGATTCGATTCCTCAGTGCAAGCTTTTTGTTGAACTTATATCTTCCAACCTTTGCGAGGTCATAGCGCTTCGCATCGAAGAACATACCTCTCAAAAGGCTCTCCGAATTGTCAACGGAAGCGGGTTCTCCCGGACGAAGCTTCTTATACATCTCTATCAGACCCTCCTGATAGGTTTTAGAGCTGTCCTTCTCTATCGTCGCGAGAATTTTTGCTTCCTCGCCGAATAATTCAATTATTTCGGTATCCGTGCCGATTCCGAGCGAACGGATAAGTACGGTCACCGGCACCTTTCTGTTGCGGTCGACCCTGACATAAAAAACGTCGTTAGAGTCGGTTTCATACTCAAGCCAAGCTCCCCTGTTCGGGATAACCGTTGATGAAATAAGGAATTTTCCCGCTTTGTCGTAGTCCATGGAGTAGTATACGCCGGGGGAACGAACAAGCTGGCTTACTATGACCCTTTCCGCACCGTTTATGATAAACGTTCCGTTGTTTGTCATAAGCGGAAAATCCCCCATGAAGATTTCCTGCTCTTTTATTTCATCGGCAAGTTTATTGCGCAGTCTCGCCTTTACTTTAAGAGGAGCGGCATAGGTCGCGTCTCGTTCCTTGCATTCTTCGATTGTGTACTTCAACTCGCCTTCCGTATCAAGCGTGAAATCCACAAACTCCAGTACCAGATTTCCGTTAAAATCAGAAATAGACGAAATGTCGGAAAAGACCTCTCTGAGTCCCTCGCTCAGGAACCATTGGTAACTGTCCTTTTGAACCTCAATCAGGTTAGGTATCTCAAGGACTTCTTCAATCTTTGAATAACTGACCCTCGTGATTTTCCCCTGCTTAACGGAATGAATTCTGTTTTTTTTCATGCCTTCGGACACTCCTTAAAAATTTAGGTAGACGCTGATTTCTTAACTTAAGACAGCACAAAACCGCCAGCGCTTAGAAATCGCGCAGCGGCCGGAACTTAAACTATATAAAAATTTCCTTTTATAAAACCTGAATAAAAAACCAAAACCGAACGATATTAATGATATAATCGTTTAAGCCAAAATCGGCCTAAGCGATGGGGTTCATAAAGTCAAACAGGTAAAAGAGTAAGCTTTTCACCGCTACTTCAACTTCATTACTATAGAAGCAAATCCGTCTTTCGGATTGCCAAATTGCCGAAACCACTTGTAAATTGCATAATTATGTGCTATAATCTTTAGAATGCCAAATATGGCATTTTACCGATACAGTCAAATATTCTAACACAGGTTTTTTTACCTGTCAATGGTGTTTGTCTGTTTTTTTATGGTTTTTTACGACTTTTTTATATTTAAGCAACAAAAAAGCAGGGCACCCCCTGCTTTTTTGTTGCTATTTTAATGTTTCAGCCAAATTAATGTAAAACGTAAATTCCGCATTTTTTTCGACAGCTTTGCCCGCCTCCATAGAATAATATACAATGGGGATTACAAGCTTAATTTTTGCATCATCCTTTTCGTAACCTTCTATATCAAAGTTAAGTTCATAAGTAGCTCCTACGGCAACAGGCACCTGAGATAATAAAGGTAAATCATAGCTCTTCGTCTCCGAATTGTCTATCTTCACATAAATGCTGTCGTACTTTGGGTATATATCATAGTCTCTGTTGTTCTTAATCTCATATACCAGTCTCAAAACATTGTCGTTATAGATATAAGAACCGAAAACATTAACTGTAATCCCGTCCTTTACACTCTTGAGCGGCAACCCCTGATAGAAATATCCATCACCGTAGTAACTCGCCGATGGAGTTGTGGTAGAGGGAGAAGCAGTTTCGGTTGGACCTGACACTATTTTTACGGTCTGATTCGCTTCATCCCAGGTAACAGTCGCACCAAGCGCTTCCGCAACGGTTCTCACCGGAGTATAGGTTCTGTCGTTGTAAAATAAAACCGAATAGTCGGAAGGCATGCTAATTTTTTTCCCGTCAAGAGTAATAACGGCATCGGCGCTCTTATAAGCTTCAACCTTTTGCTTGACACCTGCGGCAGAAACACTTACTGCGGTAGCAATCATCACGCCCGCCAAAAAACTTAACAATAATACTTTTTTATTTTTCATTATTCCCCTCCTAATTTTCTCGTCATTGATATTTACGTCTCAAACCGGAAATTGTTCCCGATAAAAAGAACACCATAGTTATTATACCACAACTACAATAATTTCAACAATTTTTTGCAGCAAAAAACCCCCTTGCGGGGGTTTTCCGTTAAAGTTTCAAAAGAAACTATTCAGCTGTGTTAGCTAAAGAGCATTCAACCTTCTGAGCGTCAGTGGGGTTGAAGTAAGCTATCTTGAGCTGGCTGTTCCAGCATGTATCTACTGCGAAAGCCTTAGCAAGGTAGGTAAGAGGAACGAAAGATCTGTCGTTAACGATTACTGCGTAAGAGAATACGCCGTTAGCATCCTTCATGTATTGCTCTGCACCGTTGATGGTGTAGTAGTTCTTTCCGATGAAGAATCTTACTGTTCTTTCTGTTGTGATGATAGTAACCGTTCTGGTTGTGTCATCCCACATAACGTTCTTAGCTTCAATTCCTAAAGCAACAGCGATATATTTGATGGAAAGCATTGTTCTTCCGGTATCAACATCGATATAGGAAGGAGCTGCTGTCATATCAAACGCCTGACCCTCAACCTTAGCAGTTCCGGGGTTTGTGAAATCGATAGCAACGTTCTTTGTAAGAGCCTTGTTAGCGCCCGGAGTTTTTACTTTGATATAGTTAGGAAGCTCAAAGTGGCCATTTGCAACAGCCTTATGCTTTACATGGTCAAACGCGGTTCCTTTTATCCAGAGGTCATAGTTTCCTTCAGGTATTGTACGGTCAGTTCTTAAATAGAGGCCGCTCAATTTGATTTCAAAAGGTGTCTTGGAGCTTACTCTTGTAACAGCGATGTTAACAAAGTTTGCGTTTCCTTTTCCGGAAAATGTAACTCCGGAGATTAATCCGTCGCCTGCTACCATCGTAGCTTTTGCCGAGTTTACGTCAACGAATGAGAAATCATTGAAGAGCTCGCCGAAAGCTGCAAGGTCAAAGTAAACCGAGCCGAGAGTCCAAAGTCCAGCCTTAGTCTCTTTAACAGTGATGTCTTCTATAGCTATCTTCTGGTAACCAATTTCTACGTTTGAAGTGTTGGCAATTGCTTCAACAGGAGAAAGAACTGTTGCTACAAGTACAGGAGCAACTTCCATGCCGAGAAGCGATCTTCCGCCGGCCTTAACATAAATGTCGCCTGTAAATGTTACAGAAGCTGTAAGCTTTAATGACAAAGGCAGAGAAGCAGACTTTGAAGCATCTGATTCAGCTTTTTCCATATGAGGTATCGTGAATACTGAGCCATTGCCATTAAAGTATTTGTCGGCAGCGTCTTTAAATGTGTAAGCTGTGTTGTTTGTAAGATTGAACGTGCTGACATTTCCTGTTGTAATAGTGTCAAATACAACGCTTTCTGCAAGAGAATTTCCGTCTTTGTCTACAAGTGACAATGTTGTATCATTAGCTTTCCATATAGAAAGGGGTGCTGTCTCAGCAAGCTTTACAGAAGCAACTTTAGCGGATTCTACGCCTGCATAGAAAGTAACGGGGTCGGTAGTTGTCGTAAGAGCTACACCGTAGTCAACGCGTTTAACAGCGTCAATGCTCTTAGCTGCGTAAGTTGACACAAGGTTTGCATCTTTGGGCTTTGTAACGTCAGAACCAAAGAAAGAATTTAGGTTTACTGCTGCTGTACCAAACATGTTGTTGTAGTCAGTGTTATTGTAAGCAGTATATACTTGTGTTCCGTCAGCCGCTGTTGTTATTCCACCGAACTGAATATTTTTTGCGCCGTAAAGAGTTACTTGTCCGACCTCGCCAAAAGCTGTGCTGGAAGCTGCTTTAAGCTGAAGGCCACTAATCGTAATACGACCGACTCTGCTCTGTGAAGAAGTTACATTCACCGGTATAGCAACGAATTCTCCCTTTGCAAATGCTGTATACGGAAGTTTGCTGATAGAATCAGCACTGCCATAAACTGTGCTGCTGGGGATTATTTTATATCCTCCGCCGCTGACAAGACCAATAGAAGTCGTAGTCGCTGTATTTGCAACAGTTGCAGTAGCAGAAGCGATTCCGGACATAGGATCATGAGAAACTGTTATATTGGTGGATTCAAATTTGTAACCAAAAGGAGCTCTTAAGAAAACAAAACCACTTACAAATGTTCCGGGATCCTTTTCTACGAAAGTAAGAGGAGCAAGGTTGATAGTGTCTCTTCCTTCGCTAACGCTAGCGAAAGATACGCTGCTAGCTCCGGCTCCGCTAACTATGGTTATCGGAGTATTGATTTTTGTAATATCACTGCCTGTAAGAAGGTCTGTTGTTAATGTTACGGCTTCATCAGCAGTTATAACAAAGTTAAGAGGAACATTAATAAGGTTAGTATTTACAGGAACATTGAGAACGGTAAGAATAGCTGAACCGCCATCATTCGGGTTAATTGTAAGAAGGTAAGGAACATCACCGGAGTTAGCGTGAAGGGTAAGCTCGTTATCGGCCGGAGTCGCTGATACTACCGCGAAAGCACCTTCTCTGCTTAAAGAGCGATTGATAAGAGTCTGCCATCCGCTCGCAAAGTCATCGTCCAAGTCATAGGCAGCAGTTCCGGCTACTTTGAATGAGCTAACATTTGTGTAGTAAACCATTTCTGTATCATCATTAAGTGTAGCAATACCTTTGCTAGTATCATATGTCGGAAAATCATCGGTAGCGTTTTCTACCGGCATATAATATCCGGACCAATCTTCGTAATTATCCTTGTCGTTAAAATACGAAAGGTATGCATTTTCTAAGTTGATACTGATTGCCTGATTGTAACCGCTGGGATTTGCTGAATATCTCATAAGAAGTTCAGTGCCGGCACCACTCTGAACAGCCAATGTGATAGCACTGTTGTTTGTTACGAGTCTGCCTTCGGTCGCGTTCGGGTAGTTTCTGGTAATAGCATTCGATGTGCTGGCAAACACATTCGACGGCACTACCACAGCAGCGAACGTCATAACTGCTGCTAAGAGTAAAGCGATCTTTTTCTTCATTCTTTGATTTCCTCCTTCAAGGATTAAATTTTGTAGGGACCGTCGTCCCCATGCGGCAAAACGTTGTGTTCAGGCTGTTATGCCTATTCCGCCGCATTTTACAGGTTGGATTATATCATTTACTGTCGATACCGTCAACACAGGAGGACAACTTGTAATAGTATTGTAACATTAAAGAAAGTCCTGCAATTGCTTCGGTATTGACTCTGAATACAATCTAACACAGCAATTGTTACAAATCAATACATACGGGCGATTTGTAAAGCATTTGTCATGCCATCGTAATAATGGAGTATTACGGAAAACTTATATGCTGCGCCGTGTGTTGGCTGAGCGCGGTTTCCTGACTATATATATTTGTAAAACGCGAGGGTTTTATTCGTGTTTCACAGCTTTGTTACTAGATTTTAACATTACCTAAATTTTTGATTGTTTCTATAATTTTTTCCGTTTCTTCCACTGTTTCACAAGAGACTACCTTTTCTCTCAGCCTGCTTGCGCCGTCAAAGCCCTTTATATAAGAAGAAAGATGTCTGCGAAACTCTCTGACGGCTATGTGCCCGCCTTTTTCCTCTACAAGCATCATAAAATGCTCTTTTGCGGTCTCGGCTTTTTGTGCCAAAGTCAATTTTTCGGGAATTGCCTCTCCTCCAAGAGCGCAGACGCATTCACGAAGCACCCAAGGATCGCCGTACGCAGCCCTGCCCAGCATAACTCCGTCCGCCTTCGTAAGATTAAGACAGGCGATTGCGTCGCTGCCGGACTTTATGTCGCCGTTTGCGATAACAGGTATCGACACAGCTGCTTTTACTTCCGCGATAACGTTCCAGTCGGCCGTCCCCGAATAATACTGTTCTCTCGTTCTGCCGTGAACCGTTATTGCCGCTGCTCCGGATTGTTCCGCCGTTTTTGCGGCCTCAACAGCGTTTATGCAAGAAGAATTAAACCCGCTTCGTATTTTGACGGTTACGGGTTTTTCCGACGCGCGCGCGGCGGCATAAATTATTTCTCCCATAAGCGGCAAATCCTTCATAAGAGCTGAACCCTCACCGTTTTTAACGATTTTCGGAGCCGGGCAGCCCATGTTTATATCGATCAGACAAAAAGCCGTTTCGTTCAGCCGTTTTACGGTATCGGCTATTACATCCGGCTCAGAACCGAAAATTTGTACCCCAATAAGACCGGGTTCGCCCCTTGTTGACAGCAGAGCGTTTGTATTCTCGTTTTTATAAAAAAGCCCTTTCGCGCTGACCATTTCCGAGTAAGTCATGCCTGCTCCGAGACGTTTGGCTATAATACGAAACGGCAGGTCGGTTATACCTGCCATCGGAGCGAGAAAGACATTATTAGGCGTTACGATGTTTCCTATCTTCATATACAGTTCTCCTGCGGTGCGGCGATTTTCTACTCTTCGTAGAATATTATCGACAAATCGGGTATCAGCTCATTCAATGCGTCCGCCTGCTCTTGAGTTATATACTTCGGCGACAGCCAAAGATGCTTAAGATTAACCAGCCCGTTAAGCGCTGTCAAATCCTTCACCTCTGTCATCCCGAGATCGAGAAACTCAAGAGAACTTAAACCGCTGAGCACCGAAATATCTGTAACCCCTGTATCGTTAAGGCTGAGTCTTTTCAGATTTACCAGCCCGCTTAACGCACTTATATCGGAGACGCCGGTTGAGAGCAGTCTCAACTCTACCAAGCCCTTCATGTTTTTTACAACACTTATATCAGAGACGCGTGTCGATGCAAGATTTAAAACGCTCAGACCCGTGAGCTTGTTCAGCATCGAGACATCCGCAACATCCGTATCGTAGATCAAAAGCTCTTCCATGTTCACAAGGCCGCTTACGCAGCCGAGATCGGAAACGTTCGTATCGCCGACATCGAGAACCCTGAGCTTTGAAAGGCTCGAAACGGGAGTCAAATCCGATACCTCAGTCGAATACAGGTACAAACTCTCAATTTCGCTAAGACCCGAAAGCGGGCCCAAATCACTTACGTTCGTATTGTTTACGTTAATATATTTCAGCTTTGTAAGACCCGAAAGCGCTTTTATACTGTCAATACCCGTGCGCCCGGCGATAATATCCGTCAGATTCGTGAGCCTTGAGACGGGAGTGATGTCAGTCAGTTTACCGTTAGCGTCGTCAAAAAACTTTGACAGCCTCAGTTCTTCAAGCATAGGCATATCCGCAAGAATGGGAACAAGTTTTTTAAGCTGCTCGTTATCGAGATCCGATGCCGTTATATCCGTAACCTTGGATTTATTCGCACCGAGTTCGGATATCTTTGTGAAAACACTGTCTCCGGAAGCGTCGACTGAATAAACCTCCGGCATCTCGTCCGCGTTCTCCCCGAAAGACTGAGTCATGCCATCCGGGTCGGTTTCATCTCGAAGGTTGAGGTTTTCTTTGTTTTGCCCGCACGCTGTAAACACAGCTGTCATCAGTATTACCGCGAGACCGGCGGCAACACGTTTTATGATGCTTTTCATATCGTTACCCCTCTCAAAGCTTCAACAAAGCAACAGCGGCGGCAGCGGCGCTCTGCTCGGCCTCTTTTTTTGACTTTCCGGAGCCCGAGCCTATGACCCTTCCTCCGTAAACAGCCTCTACGTTAAAAATCTTGTCGTGATCGGGTCCTTCGGAGGAGGCAATCCTGTATGTTACAATCTCCGTGCCCGTTCTTTGCAAAACCTCCTGCAAATACGACTTCGCGTCCGGAGTGGTGGTTCGAACCTTGTCGGAGGACAGCTCTTCTTCAAAAAAAGTCATGATATATTCGCAGACTGCGTCATACCCGCCGTCCAAAAAAACCGCGCCGACAACAGCCTCGAAAACATCGCTCAATATCGAGGCTTTTTCGGCACCGCCCGACTGCAACTCTCCCCTGCCCATGCGTATATGCTTGTTCAGGCTGATAGCCGCAGCCTTTTTTGCAAGGCTCGGTTCGCAGACAAGCCCGGCGCGAAACTTCGTTAATTCGCCTTCGGAAATGTTCGGATAACGTTTGTAAAGTTTCTCGCTTATAACGGCGTCAAGCACTGCGTCTCCAAGAAATTCGAGACGCTCATAACTTTCAAGACCGCAGGACTTATGCTCGTTTGCATACGAGCTGTGTGTCAGCGCGGTCTTAAAAAGCCGTTCATTCTTAAACCGGTAGTTAACACTGTCCATATCAGTCGGTAAGCGTCTTTATATATTCAACTGCATCCCCGACCGTTTTTACGCTTTCGGCGGCTTCGTTTGAAAATTCTAAGTCAAACGCCTCCTCAAGCTCGGAAATAATTTGGAAAAGGTCCAACGAATCCGCTCCAAGGTCGTCGGCAAACGACGAGCTCATTGTTATTTTCTCGGGATCCAAATTCATTTGCTCTGCAATGATATCTCTGATTTTTTCAAACTCCACGGTATCTCTCCTTAAATTTCTTTCTTGTTCGGCACTTCTTCGTGACGCTGAATCAAAACAAACGTACTGATTTCCGGAGGCCCCGTATCGCGCGCTCCGTCTTTTCTTATACATTATCGGCACAGAAAACGCAAGAGTTTAAGCCCGGCTCGCTTAATCTCTAAAAATCTTTGAAAAACGATTGTCTTGCAAAAAGCCGCAGTAAAGATTAGTACCTTTCGATATCGACCTTCTCGGCTTCATATATGTTTCCCAGCATGAGGCCGCACATACGGTTGAACTTGTAAGTATTGTCGCTGACAAAAAATCTGCTTTCGGCTCCCTGTCCGTCGTTAAGCAAGTTTGACTCAGTCAAAAACTTTTTCATGTTCGCGGCTACGGCCTCGGCGGGATTAACGATTCGTATGAAACCCGCGGCCCCGCGTATGCAGTCGGCTATAAGCGGATAATGTGTGCAGCCCAGTATCAGGGCCTCGATTTCTTTATCTATAAGCTCCTGCAAGTAAATTTCAGCGGTTATCCTCGCAACTGTATTATTTGTCCAGCCCTCTTCGGCGAGGGGAACAAACAGAGGGCAGGCCTTGGAAAATACGGTAATATCCGGCATAAACTGCCTGAGCTTTCGTTCATACGCCCCGCTTCTTATCGTTGCCTCGGTTCCGATAACGCCGACTCTGCTGCCTTTTAAACCGCTGATACATGCCTCCGCTCCCGGAGTCACGACTTCGGCAAAGTGTATGTCAAACGTACTTCTCAAATCATCATAACTGTTTGAGCTGACTGTATTGCAAGCTATAATTATCGCCTTAACGTCCTTTGAAAGCAAGAAACGCACTATCTGCTCCGAAAACTTTGTGACGGTGTCCTTGGACTTGGAGCCGTAAGGGACCCTTGCCGTATCGCCGAAGTATATAATGTTCTCGTTCGGCAGCTCTTTCATTACCTCTCGAACGACCGTAAGACCGCCGATGCCCGAATCGAATATACCGATGGCCTTGCTTTTTTCTCCGCCCATCATCTCACCCCGGTTACAAAGAATAGCGCTCCAAACCGAGTTCGATCAGCCTGTCGCAAAGCTCCGGCTGTTTGATACCGGCAGCGTCCCACATCATGGAATACATGCTTATATTCGTGAACCCGGGTATGGTGTTAATCTCATTGAATATCACGTTTCCCGTCCCTGCTTCAAGAAAAAAGTCAACCCTGGCCATTCCGAGACCGTCAACAGCCTTAAAAATTGCCGCAGCCTGACGTTTCATCTCTTCTTCGGCATTTTGGTCTACTTCGGGGCGCACAAGCGTCTTCGCGCCCTTGTCAAAATATTTCGCCTCATAACTGTAGAACCCGTCCGGAGCGACAATCTCGCCTACACCCGATACTACGGGCTCCGCGTTTCCAAGCACCGAGCATTCGAACTCCCTGCCGATTACGGCTTTTTCAATAATTATTTTCCTGTCATGCTCGAGTGCAAGTTTAACTGCCTGCTCAAGCTCGGCTTTGTCCGCCGCCTTAGATATCCCGATAGACGAGCCTGTGTTTGCGGGCTTTATGAAACAGGGAAAGCCTATTTTGCGCTTCACCGTGCGATAAAGCTCGGCAAAATTCTCGGCTTCGTTTCTTAGAAACACAATGTGTTTGGCCTGCTTAAGGCCTATTGACGCCGCAACAAGCTTTGTCATAGCCTTATCCATGCATAGGCTCGATGCAAGTACGCCGCAGCCGACATACGGAAGGCGCGTCAGCTCGCAAAGACCCTGAACGCTTCCGTCTTCTCCGTTTTTCCCGTGCAAAACGGGGAAAACGATATCAACCGGTATATTTCTGTGTTTTTCGCCCAATATCCTGACAACAGGTCCCATGCCGGTGTCGGGGCAAATAAAGGCGTGAGCATCAGACTTTTCCAAGTCGGCATGGTTTATATTATCAACCGGCCCGTCATACAAAAGCCAACTTCCGGTTTTCGTAATGTATATCGGAACAATGTTGTATTTTTTTGGATCCAGCGCATGTATGGCGCAAAACGCGGACATCTTCGAGACTTCGTGTTCGGACGAAACACCGCCGAACAAAACCGCTACGGTTATTTTTGACATGTTTAACCTCACTTCGATTTTATCTTATACATAGTATACTAAAATTGCAGTTGTGTCATTATTTTTTTCGAATTTTAAATTTTTGATACAGTGGTGCGCTCAAGCAAGCCCGACTTGCCGGTTTTCAACTTTATTCGCTATAATCTGTATTATTGTAACTGATAATGTGCTATACTTATTCATATACCCGTTCATATTACTTCGGCAACAAAATACAGGAAAACGCTATATTTTGTTGTACCCTCACAAGACGCAGATGCGCCGCATTGGAGCGCTGCGGCGTATCTAAGCGCGTCTGCTCGGCACGAGTAACCGCGTAAGTATTTTATGCGGTACTTAACTTCCGCGGTAATAAGAACCGCAATACCGATAGCGGAGAAGCCCTCGCTCTGCGCGGGCCGGCGCTTGCGCTTGCAAAGTATGCCCTCGATTTTCCGCGGAAAGGAATAATAATGCCCGATAACAAAAATACCGGCAAACAAAACGGCTTTGACAACAACAAATCTGATGATAAACGCGAAAATATACTCGAAGGCATGGAAGAGGAGTATGACACGAAATACAACAGCGACATATTTGAAATCTATAAAGCCCTAGAGGATAGTGCTTCGCCCCTGTCCGAAACTTGTGAAAACGAACCCACGGATAACATAGACGCAGGCATAGAGGCCGAACTTGCCGAACTGTCGCGGGCGCGGCGTTCGCGCAGACAAAGACGCGACAATCCGCGAAAGCCCTATTCCGTTTTGACATCGGTAATAGTCACCGTCTTGATACTAATCGTCGGCTACGGGGCGTATGTTTATATAAACGATTATATGCCGAATTATAAAAACGTAGATTTTTACATGCAAAACCCCGACATTGACAAAGACAGGCTTTATATCGTTTTCGGAGACGAATTGATCAGAACCGGAAGCGCCCCGAAATTTATCGGGGACAAGCTTTATATCCCTGCCGACTTCATCAAGAGCTATATAGACAGCTATCTTTATTCGGACAATTCCGCGAAAAAACTTGTGATAACGACCGAAAACAGGGTCATACGCATGAAGGACAAAGAGCTTGAGTATTTCGTAAACAACGTGCCCTTTACTCTTAACCTTCCCGTGGTCAGTTCGGACGGCATGAACTATCTTCCCGCCGACTTTGTTGCCGAGCTTTACAACATATCGTTCGAATACAGCGAGGAATACAAGACAGTTACGGCAGAGAAACTCTCAGAAGACAGAACCGTCGCAAACGCACTCGATAAAACCAAGATGAGATACGAACCCGACGATAAAAGCCCTATCGAATACAATGTTGAAAAAGGAGCACTTGTCACTTTGTTCGGCAGCGGCGAAAACGGTTATACAAGGGCCAGGCTGCAAAACGGACTAGTCGGTTACATCCCGTCAAAACATATAGGCAGTCCCGAGTTGATAGATGGCAAGAAAACGGACGAGCCGTTCTACTCTGTTCCCGAACCTCAGAAAATAGACGGCAAAATCACGCTTTGCTGGGATCAGGTAACAAATGTTCAGGCCAACTCGGACGAGTCCCGCAGAAAACTACATCCCGGTCTGGACGTTCTGTCCCCGACATGGTTTACGTTTGACGAAAACGCCCTAAACGGCGATATCGTAAACATCGCCGACAAAAGCTATGTCGATTGGGCACATGCTAACGGCTATCAGGTCTGGGCGCTTGTATCGGACAGCTTCAGCAAAGAGATTTCGCATTCCGTGCTTTCAAGCTCGGAGACAAGGGAGCATGTTATAAAACAGCTTCTTTCGTTCATTTCTCTTTACGAGCTTGACGGCATAAACATAGACTTCGAGCAGGTGCGAACAGACGATGCGGACAACTATATACAGTTCCTGCGCGAGCTGTACCCGCTTATGAAGCTTCAAGGCGCGGTGCTTTCAGTTGACATGTATGTGCCTATGTCTTTTAACCTGTACTACAACAGAACAGAAGTTGCAAAAACTGCTGACTACATCATTATTATGGGCTACGACGAGCATTACGCCGGTTCGCCGGAAAGCGGCCCTGTCGCGTCGGTCGGGTTTGTGGAACAGGGGATTATCGACACGCTTTCGGAAGCCCCCGCAACTAAGGTAATACTCGGTATACCTTTTTATGTTCGCGTTTGGCGCGAAGAAGTCGGCGAAAACAACAGCGTAACACTATCATCAAGAGCCTATGCCATGGAGACAGGCAAAGAGATGTTTACAAGCAAGGGAGCGGAGTTTGAGTGGCTGGAAAACCTCGGCTGCTACTATGCCGAATACACTGTTGACGAAGACGGAAAACAGGTTACTTATAAACTCTGGCTCGAAGACGAAACTTCACTGTCGGAAAAGCTCAAGCTGTCCAAGAAATATAAACTCAGCGGTACGGCATCTTGGAAAAGAGGCCTGGAGGCTGAGGGAATATGGGAACTGATAATGCTTTACAACAAGGGACTTTGATGTTACTGACAGATAACAAACTTGTCCTGTTTGTTGACAACCGTCTCGCAGCGTTGTAAAATGTATTTCTCCGAGAGGCGGCGGCTTGCGCGTTTTTACCATTCAAGCCCTTTCTCCCGGACAGCGCACTTTAATTTACGCATCCGAAAGGGGAAATAATTTGTCTATAATTAAGAAAATTACCGCAGTCATGCTTGTGCTTATAATTGCTCTTGCGTCCGGCTGTACCGGCAAAAACGAAAACAAAACGAACGACGGAACTACCGAAAAACAAACAATCGAAAACTCACCCGTAACGGGCGAAGCAACCGAAAGTTCGGAAACAACGCCCTCAAACACACCCGCTCCCCCCGTTTCTTACGGTTACGATGACGCGGTTCTCAGAATCGCCGCTTTGAAAGGACCGACCTCAATCGGTATGCTCAGACTAATTGAGCAAAACGAGGCGGGGCTTACAAAGAACAAGTATCATTTTGAGATATTCGGCACTGCCGACGAGATTGTTACAAAGTACATTAAAGGCGAGTTTGATATCGTCGCGCTTCCCGCAAACCTGGCCGCCGTACTCTACAATAAAACACAGAACGGAATAAAAGTATGCGCCGTGAACACGCTCGGAGTTCTCTATATCGTTGATTCGATAGGCGGCATTTCTTCTGTAAACGACCTTAAGGGCAAAACTATTTACGCGACAGGCAAAGGCTCTGTTCCCGAGTACGCTCTGAATTATGTGCTTAAACAAAACGGAATCAACCCCGAAACCGATGTTAAGATAGAATTCAGAGCCGAAGCAGCAGAGCTTGCAGCTCTTCTTGCATCCGGCGAAGCAACGCTCGCAATGCTTCCGGAGCCGTTTGTAACTTCGACTTTAGCCCAGAACGACAAGCTGAATATTGCCCTCAGCCTGTCCGAAGAATGGGATAAAGTTCAGCCCGATTTCAGTCTTATAACCGGCACGCTCATAGCTTCGAAAGGTGCGATAGGGCTAAATCAGGAAGGTATTAACGATTTTCTCGCCGAATACGAAAAGTCGATTGACTATGTAAACACAAATCTTGCGGAAGCATCAGACTTGGCGGTTAAGTACGGCATAATCGGAAAATCGGCAATCGCTATGCAGGCCATACCCCGCTGTAATGTTCAATACTTGGATAACGACGAGATGCGCACAAAGCTTTACGGCTATCTGAACACTTTGTTTGACGCTAATCCTGCCTCCGTCGGCGGAACTTTGCCGGGAGAAGATTTTTACTATATTTTTAAGTAAACAGCGATACTCTTGACAAAACAAAAAGGCTGTACCAACGATTTTATCATCGCGGTACAGCCTTTCATATTGTCAGTCAGCCGGCGCTTCACAAGAAGTATTGAAAACTGCATAAGAAATTCAAGCAGCGGGTTGAGTGAACGGAGTTCTCAAGCTGAAAATTGCGCCTTAATTTTCAGCGAAAAGTCGCAAGGCGATTTTTTTAACATGCCCTCTTTACTTAATCAGCGCGCCGCTGCCTATTTCGCCGTCTGTGATTATCACGCTCAGATTTCCGTTTTCGTCGGAGGCGGCAAGTATCATGCCCTGAGAAAGCTCTCCTCTGAGTTTTACAGGCTTCAAATTATAGACAACCGCGACTTTCTTTCCAACCATTTGCTCGGGGCTGTAATGCTTTGCAATTCCCGAGACGATGCTTATCTGTTCTCCGCCGATATCAACTTTAGATTTAAGAAGCTTATCAGAGCCGGCAAGCTTCTCGCACTCGAGGATTACTCCTACCCTGAGGTCAATCTTCGCAAAGTCGTCTATACCGATTTCGGGCTTCTTTTCTGCGGCTTTTATCACGGGTTCAGGTTTTTCTTTTGGAATCTGCGCCGTTTTTTCGCCCGCGAGGCTTTCAAGTTCCTTTTGGATATCAAGTCTCGGGAATACAACCTTGCCTTTGGCAACCCGAATTTCTTTCGGCAGTAAAGCGTTTTCGGTCAAACTGTCCCAAGTTTTTTGTGCTTCGCCGCTTATGTTCAGCTGAGAGTATATCTCAGCCGGCGTATTCGGCATAAACGGAGTTATAAGTATGGCCGACTTGCGAAGTATCTCGCAAAGCGTATACATTACACCGGCAAGCTCAGGCTTCTTGCTTTCGTCTTTGACAAGCGCCCAAGGCTCGTTTTCGTCGACATACTTGTTTGCCCTGCGTATCATTGTCCAAACCGCAATCAGCGCATCGGCAAACATGAACTTGTCAAGATTATCCTCTGTATCTTTTATGCAAAGCTCGGCAGTTTTAAATAATTCATCGTCAAATTTGTTCGGCTTATGCTCTGACGGAAGCTTACCGCCGAAATATTTCTCTATCATACCGACCGTGCGGGAAAGAAGATTTCCTAAATCGTTCGCAAGATCAAAATTTATACGTTGAAGCAACGCTTCGTTCGTGAAGTTTCCGTCCGCTCCGAAAGGAAGCTCTCTGAGCAGGAAATAACGCACGGCATCAACGCCGTAACGCTCTACCAGCCCGGTTGGGTCAACAAGGTTACCCTTGGACTTTGAAATCTTTTCTCCGTCAATATTATAGAACCCGTGAACAAACACTTGCTTCGGCAGCGGTAAATCAAGTGCCATCAGAAGTATCGGCCATATAATCACATGAAAACGGATTATGTCTTTGCCGACGAAATGCACATCAGCCGGCCAATAACGCTTAAAATCGGCATTGTTTTCCTGCATATAACCCAAAGAGGTGATATAGTTTGTCAGTGCGTCTATCCAGACATAAACTACATGCTTTTGGTCAAAGTCTACCGGCACGCCCCATTTAAACGTCGTTCGCGACACGCATAAATCTTCGAGCCCCGGCAAAATAAAGTTACGCAGCATTTCGTTTTTGCGAAAGCTTGGAACTATGAAATCCGGATTATCCTCATAGTGCTTGACGAGCCTGTCCGCATACTTCGAAAGCTTGAAAAAATAAGCTTCTTCTTTGATGTTTTCAACAGAACGCCCGCAATCCGGACATTTCCCGTCAGTCAGCTGTCTCTCGGTAAAAAATGTTTCGCAGGGAACACAGTAAAGCCCTTCATAGCTGCCCTTGTATATATCGCCCTGCTCGTAAAGCTTTCTGAAAACCTTCTGCACGACTTTTTCGTGGAAATCGTAAGTTGTTCTGATGAATATGTCATAATCTATATCCATCGTTCTCCAAAGCTCTTTTATCCACGCAATCATTCCGTCAAGAAAAACAATAGGTTCAAGCCCCATTTCCTTGGCGACCTTTTCTATTTTAATGCCGTGCTCGTCGGTTCCTGTCAGATACTTCACATCATAGCCGCGCATTTTTTTGTAGCGCGAGATGCAATCCGTGGCAACGGTTGTATAGGTATTGCCGATATGGAGTTTATTGCTCGGGTAGTATATCGGCGTAGTGATATAATAGGGCTTCTTCTGTTCCATACTGTCACTCCTTGCGTTTATTAAATAAGTCCGGTCTTTTTTTCTCGGTTCTCAGCATTCTTTGCTCGGCGCGCCACTTATCGACCTTTTTGTGGTGCCCCGACAATAGTATCCGCGGCACTTCCTTGCCGCGCCAAAAAAGCGGCCTTGTGTACTGCGGGTATTCCAGCAAGTTATCCGCAAAGCTCTCGTCCAGGCTGGACTCATCCTTGCCCAATACATTGGGCACAAGCCTTGCAACACTGTCTATCACGACCATTGCAGCAAGTTCGCCTCCTGTAAGTATATAATCGCCGACGGATATTTCGTCAGTGACTATTTCCTCGATTACTCTTTCGTCTATGCCTTCATAGTGTCCGCAAAGCAAAATCAGCTCTTTTTCCTTGGAAAACTCCTCAGCAATATTTCTGTCGAAACGTCTGCCCTGAGGAGTCATATAGACAACCCTCGTACCTTCGGCGGCTCCCACGCTTTTGCATGCGGCGTATACAGGTTCCGGCTGCATTACCATGCCGAGACCGCCTCCGTATGGATAATCATCAACACTGTTATGCTTGTTCCCGGCAAAATCCCTGATATTAATACAGTTAATGCTGATAGCGCCTTTGTCGCAAGCTCTTTTTATTATGCTGTGATAAAGTCCGCCGTATACCATTTCGGGAAATAGCGTTAATACATGAAATTTCATTACATCAAACCTTCCAAAAGACTGACCGTCATCGTCCCGCCGCGTATATCTATATTCAGTATACACTGCTTTATCGCCGGTATCAGTACTTCCTTGCCCTGCTCGGTTTTAACTGAGTATACGTCGTTTGCGCCGGTGAAAATTATGTCAGTCAGTGTTCCGAGCTCAAGACCGTCCTCAGTGACAACCTTAAGCCCGTATAAATCTCTGGCATAATACTCGCCTTCCTCAAGCGGAGGCAGCTCGGCCTCGTCTGCCAATATCTCGTACCCAACCAGCTTTTCGGCTGCAGTCATATCCTCGATTCCGTCAAGCCGTATCAGAACGACATTCTTATGCGGTCTGGACGACAGAAGCGTAAATTTCCGCTCATCGCCGTCTTTACGAAGCGTTACCGTATCCAAACAGTCAAACCGCGACACATCGTCTGTTACGTGGTAAACTCTCAGCTCGCCTTTAATACCCTGTGTGTTCACAACTTTCCCGATTATTACAAATGACATACATACCTCATGGGCATGTTGAAAATCGCCTTGCGGCTTTTGCCACAACTTTCAACACTTCCCTCATAATTTTTCTTTGTTTCGCAATAAGGGGTGCACTAGGCACCCCTTATTTCCACGCTTTCAATTGTTCAGGCTCTACTATTGTTCGTCGTCGCTGCCGTCGTTTCCGCCGTCAACATCCATAATCTCTACATTAACTTTAACGCCGTTGTGTATCGCGGCGGATTTAATGACCGAGCGTATAGCCTTCGCGATTTTCCCTTGCTTGCCTATAACCTTGCCCATATCGTCTTGAGCAACTCTAAGCTCAAGTCTTATGAGACCGTTGTTTTCGGTCTGAGTTATTTTAACCGCATCGGGATTATCGACGAGCGCTTTTGCGATTACTTCGAGAAGTTCTTTCACAGCGAACCCCCTATTCGATTGCCCCGGATTTCTTGAGCAGCGCTCTGACAGTGTCTGTGGGTTGTGCGCCGACGCCGAGCCATTTTTTGGCTTCTTCCACATCAACTTTGATGATAGAAGGTTTCTTTGTCGGATCGTAGTGACCGATTTCGCTGATAACCTTTCCGTCTCTCTGTACTCTTGAATCCGCTACTACTATTCTGTAGCTGGGGGCTTTCTTAGCGCCTATTCTTTTTAATCTGATTTTTACTGCCATTTTTTCTTCACCTCATAGTGTATTTAAAAATCTGCTCGCTTAGCGTTTAACGCTTAAACGGCATTCCAAACATGCCTTTCTTGCCCTTACCTAAATCTCCAAACTGCTTCATCATCTTGCGCATTTCGTCAAACTGTTTAAGCAACCTGTTAACTTCCTGTATGTTTCGTCCGCTGCCCTGAGCAATGCGCTTTTTCCTGGGGCCGTTCAGTATGTCGGGGTTCCGTCTTTCCTTCGGTGTCATGGACTGTATTATCGCCTCGATATGCGCCATATCTTTGTCGTTTACGTCCATATCTCCGAGTCCGGCTCCGCTTAACCCCGGTATCATCGCAAGTATGTTTTTCAGCGGGCCCATTTTCTTGATTTGCTGCATTTGCTTCAGAAAATCCTCAAAATCGAACTCGTTTTTGCGCATTTTCTTCTCGAGCTCTTTTGCCTGTTCGGCATCGTAAACATCCTGAGCCTTTTCGATAAGCGTCAGTACGTCACCCATGCCGAGTATGCGCTGAACCATTCTGTCCGGATGGAACGGCTCCAGGTCTTCGACCTTTTCGCCCATTCCGACAAATTTAACGGGCTTTCCGGTTACTTTCGCGACCGAAAGCGCAGCTCCGCCTCTTGTGTCTCCGTCCAGCTTAGAGATAATAATTCCGTCTATTCCGAGCTTTCCGTTAAAATGCTCGGCTACCGTCACGGCATCCTGACCGGTCATTGCGTCGACCACAAGCAAAATTTCCTGCGGCCTGACCGCCTTTTTTATATTGATTAGCTCTTCCATCAACTCGTCGTCCACATGCAGACGACCGGCGGTGTCGATAATAACTATATCATTATTATGCGATACGGCGTGTTCAACACCTTTTTGCGCAATTTCAACCGGGTTGACTTTATCGCCCATCTCGAACACGGGTACTCCGTATCCGCTCGCAACAACCTGTAATTGTTTTATCGCAGCCGGACGATACACGTCGCAGGCTACAAGCAAGGGGCGCTTACCCTGTTTTTTCAACTGGGAGGCGAGCTTCCCGCTCGCGGTCGTTTTGCCCGCTCCCTGCAGTCCCGCCATCATGAATACAGTCGGAGGTCTCGACGAAAACGTCAGTTTTGCCTGTGTGCTTCCCATCAGGGCTTCCAACTCGTCACGCACGATTTTTATGACATGCTGACCGGGGGTAAGCGATGTAAGTATCTCTTCGCCCACAGCCTTTTCCGTAACCGTGTTTATAAAATCTTTTACAATTTTAAAGTTTACATCAGCTTCAAGTAAAGCGAGCTTTACTTCGCGCATGGCTTCTTTAACGTCTTTTTCCGTAAGTCTGCCCTTGCCTCTGAGCTGTTTGAAAACCTCGTTTAGTTTTTGCGAGAGACTGTCAAACGCCATACTATCCCTCCCGTTCGACAAGAGACTTCAGCTTGTTTCTGATTTTTTCGGCCGTACTCTCGTTGACCGCGCTCTTGAGTATATCTTCTATTTCTTCTATAACCCTTTGCGCCTCGATATGCTTTCTTACAAGGTCAAGCTTTTCATCGTAACCGGTCATGAGCTTTTCGGTGCGGTTTACCAAATCCCAAACCGCCTGACGTGTCGTTCCCAGCTCTTGGGCAATCTCATTTAGAGAGCAATCGTTGAGAAAGTGCATTTCGTATACACTGTACTGTTTTTCCGTCAATAACTCGCCGTAAAAATCAAGGAGCATTGTCCTGTAAAATAATTTATCCATAACAAGCCTTCAAGTAATTTTACTTTGCAGATGATATAATACTACCCTGCCTTGATGTTGTCAAGAAAAATTTGAGCGAGACGCAAAGAAATCGCCGAGCAACCGCAAACACGGTTTCAGGGCAATTTCATACGCATGCGTTATAAAAGTCTATACGTCCGACTCATAAGCCGTAAACGAGCCTTAAATAATCCTTAAATAAGCGCTTAATATGTACCGTCTTCCTCGATATAGTCCGCAGCGGCTTCAAGCTCGCTGAGAGCCGTTTC
Source organism: Eubacteriales bacterium (assembly GCA_031550435.1). GTDB lineage: Bacteria > Bacillota > Clostridia > Lachnospirales > WRAX01 > JAVBOO01. The sequence goes on along the minus strand of JAVBOO010000009.1, from coordinate 25,452 downwards.
GTATTTCTCGAGTATAACAGTTTGAATCTTGCTTCTCGTTTCCGTGTTAATCGGGTGTGCGATATCCCTGTAGTGTCCTTCTGCCGTTTTTCTGCTGGGCATAGCTATGAACAAACCGGTGTCACCGCTTATTACCTTAATGTCATGTACTACAAATTCGTAATCAAAGGTTACGGAGATAATTGCCCTCATCTTCCCGTCTTTATTTGCTTTTCTTATCCTTACATCCGTTATTTCCAAGTTAAACCCTCCCAGATTTATTTTGAAACAAAATGAGGATACATGCAAACCGATTATGTCAGGCTCCCGACCGGCAGACGGCATCCCGTCGCACTAATAATACATACCGTAGTTTTACTATCGCGTAAATCGTAGCACTTAACTGAGACGTCACTGCAATGCATACATTTTGTAAAGTCTTATACATAATACCAAATATTTAAAATTTTACAACAACATATTTTTCCCGACTATTTTTGGCTCACCGGAAGTACCGATTATACTCTTTCCGTCGCTGAGAATAACTTCTTTGTCCAAAATGGCATTCTCAACAACGCAGTTAACTCCGATGACAGAACCCTCCATTATTATAGAATTGATTATCCTCGAGTTATCCCCGACGACAACCTTTCGAAACAGTATGCTGTTCTCGACATGGCCGTTAATAATACTGCCGGAACCCGTTATAGTGTTAACGGCTGTCGCTGTCGAGTTGTATTTCGCCGGAGCCTCGTCTTTCGGCTTCGACTCGATAAACGGCGGCTGCTTGAGGAAAATATCTCTTACCTCTTTACGCAGAAAATCCATGTTAGCTTTATAATAGCTCTGGATTGAGTTTATACTTGTCCAATACCCATCATGCATATAGGCATAGATTTTGAGCTTCTTTCTGAAACGAACGATAATGTCTTTGACAAAATCGTATCTGCCTTCCGAAATAACGGTTTCGAGCAGTTTAATAAGCAAAGCCCTCGATATTACATATATTCCCATAGAAGCTATTGAGCCCTCGGGCTCCATCGGCTTTTCTTCAAATCCCGTGAGCCTGTTGTCGTCTTCGAGCTGCATTACACCGTAGTCGCGGACATCCTGACCTTTCATGTCTTTCGCAGCTATCGTTATATCAGCCTGCCTTTCGATATGATATTTTATCATATCGGAAAAATCCATTTTATATAAGCTCTCACCCGGAGCGATTACAACATACGGCTCGTTGCTCCGCTGTAAAAACGATATATTCTGGTACATCGAATCCGCCGTACCCCTGAACCACATGCTTGCCTCGTTCGACAAAAACGGAGAAAACACAAACAGCCCTCCCTGTTTCCTTCCGAAATCCCACCATTTGGAAGACGAAAGATGGTCCTGGAGCGAACGGGAATTATACAGCGTTATAACCGCCACTTTGTTGAGACCGGAGTTTGCCATATTCGACAGCGGGAAGTCGATAGCTCTGTACGTACCTCCAACCGGCAGAGCTGAGCTGGCGCGCTTTGAAGTCAGCTCACCCATTCTTTCATTCTTTCCGCCCGCAAGAATTATACCTATCGCTTTCATAAAGATCCCTCGCTTTCGAGAACGATTGAAGTTCCGCTGTGAAGCATCCCGTTATTATACATGTCGACAGTTGTCTGTCCGTAGAGCACGCAGTTTTTTCCTATCATCACGTTAGCGGGAATACTTGAGTTTTCGCCGACAACGGTAATTCCTGATTCGTATATCTTCGGTTTGTCTTCGTTAATAACGTTCTCACCGATACCCATCATTACATTGTTGCCGACAACGCAATTATCATCAATAATGCACATGTCTATGTCACAGTTTTTCCCTATCACGCAGTTTGACATTATTATAGAGTTCTTGACTACGGCGCCCTCCCCTATCACAACATCCGGGCCGAGTATCGAAGAATAAACGGAACCGTAAACCTCGCAGCCTTCCGAAAGCAGGCTTGTGCGGACGTTGGAGTTTGCGGAAGTATATTGCGGAGGCTGATGATCCTGATACGTGTATATCTTCCAAAAATCCTCGTAAAGGTTGAAATCCGGCAGTGTCCGTATAAGCTCCATGTTCGCGCTCCAATACGACTCGATAGTACCTACGTCCTTCCAGTAATCTTTGAACGTATAGGCAAACATTCCTGCACCTTCCTCAAGCATCATGGGTATGATATGCTTTCCGAAGTCGCTGTCCTGATGAATCTTCGAATCTCTAATGAGCGCGTCTTTGAGCCTTGGCCAGTTGAATATGTATATGCCCATGGAAGCGTTGTTGCTTTTTGGAGCCGCAGGTTTTTCCTCAAACTCGTATATACTGCCGTCATCGTTTGTATTCATGATTCCAAAACGCGAGGCTTCTTCGATGGGAACCTGCAATACCGCTATCGTGCAATCGCTGTTTTTGCTTTTGTGGAAATCGAGCATTGCGGAATAGTCCATCTTGTAAATATGATCTCCCGAAAGTATCAATACATAATCGGGATCATAGCTGTCTATATAACCAATGTTTTGAAAAATTGCGTTTGCCGTGCCGGAGTACCATTCACCCTGCTCACCGCCTTTAACGTGGGGAGCAAGCACTGTAACACCGCCGTTTTTCTTGTCAAGGTCCCAAGGTATGCCGATGCCTATGTGCTGGTTAAGCGTGAGAGGCTGATACTGTGTAAGTACCCCCACCGTGTCTATGCCTGAGTTTATACAGTTCGACATCGGGAAATCTATGATACGAAAACGTCCGCCGAACGAAACTGCAGGTTTAGCTTTATTTCTGGTCAAAATCCCGAGTCGCTGGCCTTGTCCGCCGGCGAGCAGCATTGCTATCATCTCTTTCTTTCTCATATGCTCCCTCCGTATATAGTATTGCGTCGAAAAAAATCGTTTTATCCCCTATTTCGCGAATCCAAGCAGTTATGACTAAGCCGCACGATCGAGCGCAAATAGACACGAAGCGCCCCAATGCGCGCAAACACCGTAAAACAGCCTTTGCGAGCCGGAACGCACGGACTTAATCAGCCGAATATCTGTACAAAGTCAGTAAATCAATGCCTGCATAACTTGTAGCTGTGTAATGTGATAATAATAGCATATATTCTAACTTTAGTAAACTGTTGTTTGTTAAATTTTACCTGGGTTGTCGTCCCATTATGCTCAACCGGCCTGAGATGCGTATTTTAATGTCCTTTTGAAAGAAAAGGTTATGAGTGTAGATATAAAAATCAAACAACAGCGCTTTGTTTTAGCCGTTTATGCCCAAAACCGGCTTGAACTGAGCCGGAATCCGTTTTCAATTTTACTCGATTTTTTACCAAATAATTACAATAATTATAATGTTTTCTTGATTTTTTACCGCCGATGCTATAAACTGAATATCATGATTTTTTGCGGCATCGGTGCCGCGCAAAAACTAAAGCTTTACCGAGTTTGGCGCCGTACACCCGCGCACGGGATGCATGGGCGGTTAAGCCTCACGGTTTAATCCGAGGGCAATATTTGCGGGCCATTTTTATGGCGACATTTAGAAGCGGGGATATAATGCGTTTATATAAAAATACACGAGATATACTCGATGTGGTCGAGAACTACCGCGAACCTCTTAATATCAGCGCGATTTTCTCAGACGAGACTCTTAACTTCGTATCGGACAACGAGCCCAATCAAGGCGACGAGGTGACAATCAGCATAAGGTGCGCGGCCGGCAACTGTGACGCTGTATATCTTTGCAATGGCGGCAATATACTCGACATGACCGTTAAATCGGGCAAAATGTTTGACACCTATTCGGCCTTAATTACGGTCGGCAAGCACCCGGTCTCATATTACTTTACGATTGAGTACGGCGGCAAAAAGTACTTCTATAACAGAAGAGGCTTGTTCCCGGACTGTGACCGTAATTTTAATTTTATGCTGTGTCCGGGTTATAAAACACCGGATTGGGCAAAAGGTGCTACATTTTATCAAATCTTTGTCGATAGATTTTATAACGGTGATAAATCAAACGATGTATGCAGCAACGAATATGTATATCTCGGGCGCGCGGCGAAACGCGCCGAAAGCTGGGATTCCAACGTTATGCCTGACGATGTCTGCACGTTTTTCGGCGGAGATTTGTCCGGCATAGCCCAAAAACTCGGCTACTTGAAGAATCTCGGCATAGACGCTATTTATCTTAACCCTATTTTTGTATCGCCCAGCTCTCACAAATACGATACTCAAGACTACGGATTTGTTGACCCTCATTTCGGAACAATAGTACACGACGAAGGCGATAACTTGGTCCCGGAAAAGCTTAACAACAAATTCGCCACAAAATATATATCAAGAGTAACCGATACCGCTAATCTCGAAGCAAGCAACAGACTTCTCGCCGACTTAATCGCCGTTGCGCACGACAAAGGCATAAAGGTTGTTTTGGACGGCGTTTTCAACCACTGCGGCGCATTTAACCGCTGGCTTGACCGCGAAGGCCTGTATATGCGCGCCGGTTACGAGCCCGGAGCATACCGCTCTGCCGACAGCCCGTACCGGTCCTATTTCAAATGGTACGGCAACGAATGGCCGAACAATGACTGTTACGACGGCTGGTGGGGCTACGACAACCACCCCAAACTAAACTACAAAGACTCTCCGGAGCTTTTCGCGTATATGACCGATATTGCGGCAAAATGGGTCTCGCCGCCGTATAATGCTGACGGCTGGAGGCTTGACGTTGCGGCAGATCTCGGAGACTCCGCCGACATAAACCACAGCTTTTGGAGCAGCTTTCGCAAAAGCGTGAAAACCGCGAATCCGGATGCGATTATCATTGCGGAACATTACGGTTGTGCCCTCCCTTGGCTAAACGGTCGGGAATGGGACACCGTAATGAATTATGACGCGTTCATGGAACCATTGACATGGTTTTTTACGGGTATGGAAAAACACAGCGAGCGCTATTGCCCGGAGCTGCTGAACAATTCGGCAAGTTTTGAGGCCGCCGTCCGTTATCACGACTCACTGCTGCCGATTCAGGCGCGGCAGACGGCTATGAACGAATTGAGCAACCATGACCACTCCAGATTCCTGACCAGAACGAACATGACGGTCGGGAGGCTCCACACCCTGGGTTCAAAAGCTGCCGAATGCAATATTAACAGGAATGTTTTTATGTCGGCCGTCGTTATGCAAATGACATGGACGGGCTGCCCGACGGTATATTACGGAGACGAAGCCGGACTCTGCGGCTGGACAGACCCCGACAACCGCAGACCGTTCCCTTGGGGAAATGAAGACAAAACGCTTTATGAACTCCACCGATTTTTGATAGCGCTTCGCAAACGCGCAGATGCTTTAAAAATCGGTTCGCTTGAATATTTGTTTAACGAAAAGGGCGTAATCAGCTACGGAAGATGGATTGGCAAACAAAAATATGTTGTGATTATCAACAATAACAGTTATAATCTCAAGGTAATAGTACCCGTTTGGAAAATCGAGGCCTCGTCGAGGCAATGCTCTGAGCGTATACTTTTGACGGGGCAGTCCGGATTTTCCACGGTAAGGATTAAACATGAAGTTATCGATGGGATGCTTTATGTCACGCTAGGAGCTCATTCAACCGCTGTGTATGAGCTTTAACGGTAATTTGGGAGGACAAGACCGAATGGATAAAGTTCTGATAGTTGACGATATTGACATAAATCGTCTTATTTTATCGGAAATTCTCGGAGACCGGTATGAGATTGTGGAGGCCGAAAGCGGTATAGAAGCAGTCGATTATTTGTTTAACGAGCCGAAACTGCCGAGCGCGGTGCTGCTTGACATAATAATGCCGGGGCTCGACGGATTTGAGGTCCTTAAAATAATTAAGGCCGACCCGCGTACCGAAAACATACCGATACTTTTTATAACAGCCGCCGATGCGGATGTTAACGAAACGCGAGTTCTTCAGGAGGGCGCGGTTGACTTCATTTCAAAACCGTTTAACCCTGATGTCGTTAAGGCAAGGCTGCACAACCACATCCAGCTCCAAAGATACTCCATGGATCTTGAAAAGATGGTTGAGCAAAAAACGGCGGAACTGACAAGGACACACGAACGTATACTTGAAACACTCGCCACAATAATCGAGTACAGAAGCCTCGAGTCCGGCACACATGTACGCAGGTCAAGCGAACTGACGGGGCTGCTTATCGAAAGTATGATGACCGTACCGAAGTTTAAACGGGAGCTGTCCATGCTAAACCCCACAACTATCGTAAAAGCCGTTGCCCTCCACGATATCGGGAAAGTCGGTATTTCCGACAGCATACTTCTTAAGCCCGGCAAGCTTACAACCGAAGAGTTCGAAGAGATAAAGAAACACTCTGTTATCGGGAGCAACATAATAGACTCCATAAACTTTGAAAGCGGCAACGACATGTATCTTAAGCACTGCCGCGACATATGCCGTTACCATCACGAAAGATGGGACGGGAAGGGTTATCCCGAGGGGCTTTCCGGGGAAAGCATACCTTTATCGGCAAGAATACTCTCCGTGGTCGATGTTTATGACGCGCTGGTTAACAGGCGCTGCTATAAACCTCCTCTGACTCACGACGCAGCTATCGGTATCTTGAAAGAAGGCGCCGGGACGCAGTTTGACCCGAACATAATCGCCTGCATCGATTTGGTATCCGAAAAATTCAACAATCTCGAGCAAATGTTGGGAGAACTGTAAAGTAATAACTTAACAAACGCACTTAAGACAAGCGGCTTTATCCTGCCGCTTGTCTTTTTTTGCGTTGGGCTATATGGGATCACGCGCCCGATACTGTTGTCGAATTTTTCGACGGCTTAATGCATGTATTTTTTTGTAATTTCGGTTGTATAAACTTCATTTTTACACTATAATGAATGTAACGTGAAACCCTAACTTTTCGGAATGCAAGGAATTATCTCAGTATCGGATACCGGAGTTTTAAACAACAAAATCGACAGCTCTTGACTACGACACAGGCTCGCGAAACACATATGAGTAGCGGTTAAGCGATAAAAATACATATGAAGCAGGTTGTCGATATGAATATTAAAACGCTTATCAGTTTTGACACGGTTCAAGTGATGTTGCCGATACTGGCCTTTTTTCTGTCGTTTGCGACAATGTATTTCAACGCCAATATTATAACGGAGCTGTATAACGAGCAAACAGCCGTCAGGCGAAAGCTTCTGTTCGCACTGATAACCGGCCCCGGTTTTTCAGTCTTTCCGATATATTTAGCCTATCTCCTCGGAGGAAGCGTTAAACTGAACCCCGCAGTGTATTTAATATTCAGAAATGTTAACCCGGTATTTGCTTTGCTTTACTGCGTTCTAAGCTTAAAAATTCTTAAGCTCACATTGATCCGCTCGTTTCGGCTGATGAATATCTCGTTTTTAACTTTGATTGTGCAGAAAAATCTCAGCATGTTTGTCGGAGCAGCTTTTTTCGGCCAGCCCGATTCTATAAGCTATGATATTTATAAAGATTTTTCTTTGCAATTTGTGTCGCTGATACTCCTGGTTATTGTACATTATATGATTATCATCTTTATCAGGCGCGGCAAGTATATCCTGAAAATAACCGACAGCCTTTTTGCAAATTACGCGAAAGAAACAGCAGTTTATGTGCTGCGGTCGTCATCGGTATACCTCGTTTGCATCCTGCTTCCTCTTTATATGCCGGAGAAAGCGCTGGCGTACTTTTTAATTGTCGTTTTGACAACATTGGCAATCATCATTTGTATACTGTCGGATATAAAAAAATCGCTTGAAGTCGAACTTGATAACATATCTGCCCATATCAGTTCGTCCGGAGAAGCAATCGAAAACTTCCGGGCCGTTAAACATGATTTCTATAATATATTGCAAACTTACGGGGGCTACCTGACTCTCGGCAATCTGGAATCTCTTAAAAAGTACCATTCCCAATTGGTCGGAATGACCTCCGCTGCAGGAAGCGCCTTAGAGCTGAGTCAGCGCGTCGAAGAGAACCCCGTGCTTTTTTCCCTTTTGATTAACAAATCCGCCTATGCCGAAAAGCTTAATGTCCACTTAAACATTACACTGCCGCCCAAACTTCCGAACCTGCATATAGAGATGATAGATTTATGCCGGGCACTCGCCTGCCTCCTGGATAACGCCATAGAGTCCGCAGCGGAATCCCTGATCCATAAAGTTCAATTTACTCTCACGGAAAAAGCCAAATCGTCCGCGCTCATCATCATTTCAAATTACACGAAAGAAGCGGTTGATACAACTGAAATCCTGAAAAAAGGAACATCGAGCAAATACGGGCATACAGGTATAGGTTTGGGAACCGTGCGCAAAACTTTAGGTAAGTACGGAAACTGCGGTTTCCACGTAAACTACTACGATAACGAGTTTGTGTCATACATAGAGCTTAAACCGGCAAAATAATAATCTCACCACGATACTGTTACCAAAAAGGAGATGAATCCGAATTATGAAGACAACAGAACAGCTTCAAAATCGGTGTCTTATTATTGAGGATAATATCCCGGCCGCCGAGCTTATGAAGATTTACTTGGATAAGTACGGTGTTTTATCCGAACTTGCCGCCGACGGAGAGACCGGTTTGGAAAAATACTCAAACGCTCCGTCACAATACCATATTATCTTCTTGGACATACAAATGCCCGGAATCAACGGTTATGAAGTTGCAAAAAGGATAAGGGAGAGCGGAGCGGAAAACGCCGCAGACATACCGATTATCGCCATGTCCGGCTCAAACACGGGCGATATTTCGAAAAATAGCAGCTTTGACTTCTTTTTGCGGAAACCGTTTGAGTTCAACTCGCTCCTCAAGGTTATAAACGAGTTTTTGATAGACAGATAGGACCGTTGGTGAGGTGAAAATAAATGTATCCCGCGTTTGCATATACACGGCAGATGGAGCTTATTCTTGCCCTCATAACCATATCAGAGACGTTTTGCATTACAGTATTGATGGCTAATGTACTTCTGAGAATCTCCGGCTTAAAAGCAAGTTTGACGCAAAAGATTGTTTTCGCGTTTCTGACCGGTACTCTCGCCCAAAACATACTTATCTATATTTTGTACCTTAGCGGCGGAATGGTTTCCTTTGACAAAGTTATGTACTACATTGTTGTTTCTCCGAACCCTCTGCACGCGATATTGTATTACTACGCAGTCCAAAAAATTCTTGGGCTTTCGAAGGTGCGTTCAGTCATGCTTACGAGCTATGTATACCTCGTTTGGCTGATAAACCGGCAACTTAACCGATTGTTGGGTTCTATCTTCTTTGTGCAAAACGAAGCAGTTTATAACTATATGAAAGATGCTTTACAGCAAGTCACTTGTTTTATCGTCTTTTTAACCATTTACTATTTTGCTGCTTCATGGATAAAACGAAAGAATTTTATTTGGCAGTTTTCGGATATGATGTTTTTTAACAGGCGAAAAGAAGTATTTATCTATATGCTGAAGGCAACAATCGCATATGCTTGCATGGTTGTTATTCCTATTATTCTAAACGATTTAGTGATAGCATACACCATCGGACTGCTGATACTGGTGCTTTTTTGCACCGTTACATTCTGCCTCGACAGCATTTCCAACAAAAACCAGACCATCGCCAAGCATGAAATACACATCAGCGCTCTGTTTAAGGGGATGGAGGAGCTGCGAGGAATCAAACACGACTTTAACAATATTCTGCATACTTACAGCGGCTTTCTTGAACTGGAAGAGTACGAAGGTCTGAAAAAGTATCATGCCTCCCTGCTCAGCGCAACGTCTCACGCAGGCAACATGATGGAGCTTTCGCAGAGAATGCATGAAAACCCCGCGATCATTTCCTTGATTATGAACAAGCTCGACCTGGCGGATAAAAACAACGTAAAGCTGATTATTTCACTAAACTGCGATATTGAAAATATGTATATAGATAATATGGATGCTTCCCGCGTTTTGTCCTGCCTTTTGGACAATGCGATCGAGGCGGCAAGCGAATCCGCACAGCGCAAGGCATATTTGTCCATAGACTCCAAAAAGCGAAAATCGAAAATAATCATAGTTTCGAACAGCACATCCGAACCCGTCGATACAAACGCAATCATGGTCAGCGGTGTGTCGACAAAGACCGGGCATAAGGGCTTAGGTTTGACAATAATCCGGTCCATACTGAACAAATACGGAAACAGTTCATTCCAAATGCAATATTTTGATCAAGAGGTGTCGTCATACATTGAGTTGATAGAAACCTAGCCGCTAAGAAAATGATACCGATAATATGGTTATGGCACAAATCTCGATCTTTTTTCGGCCGTTTCCTTAAACATCCGGTAAATACTGTCATTTCCGCCTGATTCCTTGACCAAATAAGCGGCTTGGCTTATCATAAAAGAAGACGGTATTTATTGAGACTGCTCGCATCCAGGCGAGGACGCAACGAAAAGCGGGTAATATTTAATGATCCCCCGATTAAACCATGCGGTTTAATCGCCCACTTATTTCGGCTCTGCGGGCCTAAGGGGATTGAGGCGACAAGTTTAGCGAATGGTTTAATTGTCGCCTCAATAGCATGACAATATAGTCGTTTAAGCCAAGAACAGGCTTTCAAAGAGGTAATATTATGGAAATTAAACATATGTCGGTTGAACATCTCGAACAATATAACAATCTGGTCAGTTATGCGTTTCAGGTTACCGAAAAGACGCTGACAGAGTGCGGATGGGAGCGGGAAGAAATCCGCAAGTCGAAAGCGTCGGTTTTGGCAAAGGCGAACGTGCTCGGGGCGTTTGACTCGGACAGACTGGCTTCTCAATTCGCCGTGTATCCGATGCGAATGAATGTATACAACGCGGTATTTGATGTAGGGTTTATTACAAGCGTCGCAACTTACCCGGAATACTCCGGCTTGGGCCTCATGTCAAAGCTTATGAAGCAAAGTCTTGTCGAAATGAAGCAAAAAGGTCAGTTGATCGCGCTACTGTATCCCTATTCGATACCTCTTTACAGGCATAAAGGCTGGGAAATCGTATCGGATATCATGACATTCGCGATTAAAGATTATCAGCTTCCAAAAGATTACAGCGTTCCGGGAAAGGTCAAAAGAGTCGGCCTGGACGAAAAAGATCTTATGCTTTTGCACGACAGATTCGCAAGGAGCAAACACGGCTGTATGCTCCGTAACGAGCTTGCATGGGAAGAATACTGGCGCTGGGACGAGGACGAAATTTTCCCGGCCATATATTATAACACCGAGAATGAACCGACAGGTTACGTTGTCTATAACATAAAAGATGACAAGATGTTTATTAAAGAAATGATCTATGTTGATGCCGAGGCCTGCCGCGGCCTGTGGAAGTTTATCGGAGCGCACGAGTCGATGGTAAGCGAGGTAACAGGCAACAATTTTACAAACGAGACAATTGCGTTTTGGCTTACGGACAGCGACATAAAAGAAACTATACGCCCTTATGTCATGGGAAGAATTGTCGATGCGGCTTCGTTTATAGAGCGTTATAAATTTCTGCCTTTAAAGCCCGGCGAGTCGGTAAGCGTGAGGATTGTCGATAAGCTGCTCGAGTGGAACAACCTCACGTTTACATTGTCCTGCGGAGGCACCGAGTCAGTGAATATCACATACGGTGATTCCGATGAACATGCCCTTGAGCTTGACATAGGCATTTTCACCTGTGTTATGCTCGGTTATAAGCGTCTGAGTTTTCTTGCCAAAATGGAAAGAGTGGCCGGAAACAAGAAAGCGGTTTCAACACTGGACGGAATCATCCCTAAAGATAAGGCATATATATCGGACTATATTTAGGAGTCCGAGTATTTCTTCAAAACTCTTCCGGGTTTATTCCGGAAATGCTTCTAAGTAAACACTGACTAAATCACTTTGGACGGATACTCGGCTGATTTAATCAGCACTTACCTAACTCAAACTCACATGACTTTGACGGCGAAAATTGATTTCGCCGTCAAAGCCAATTAATCAGCCTTTACTCATATGTTTCTCATTCCGTTAAACGTGTTCATCAAGTTCAAACGCCCGTACCCGGTCTGATAGTTGGGATACTCGACGTTTTGATCTCTGACGCAACCTTTTATCAAGTAAGACCTTATCGTGAATGTATTCATATCGAGAAGATTATTTTCAACCATGCCCCATTGAAGCATCAAAGCGCTTGCCCCCGTTGCAATGGCAGCGGCAACGCTTGTGCCGGTCATTGTTCCTTTGTAGAGCGGATATATCCCCGCAACGTTTACGCCCGGGGCGACAAGCAGAGGCGAGCTGAACGGCAGCCTGGTCGGCCCCCAGGAAGAAGAACGGTAAAGGCTGTTATCCGCGACATTGTATGCCCCCGCCGAAATTGTGCCGAGAGCAGTCGCGGGTACCGTGATTGAATAGTATGGGTCGGGTTCGAGAAATTCAATGTCCGGTTCGATAAGCCCCGTAATATTTGTCCAGATATGGAATTCACCATCCACTATGTTGTCGCCGAAAACAGTAATTTTCCACGTTCCCGAAGAAGGCTCGATCAATCTTATGACCGTAAGCTGTGACCCGACGCCTTCGGCAGGGAATACATAGTTAACACCGACTTTAGTTTTTTCGAGAACAAGATTTGTTTCCAGATCCAGACCGGGTTTAAACGGTACCCTCCCGACGACTTCGCCGGTGGGAGATGTAATCGATATCGACAGTTTATCCACCGGTGACGACCACATGCTCATGTACACAGAACCGCCGCTTTCGCCCGTGCTTATTTCGACAATGTCCGATCCTCCCGTATTTGCAACTTTACGTTTAACATGATGCCGTTTATCGCTTTCGTTTCCCGCGGCCACGCTGATGCCGATGCTGGTTACATAACACATTCCGGCCAAATAAGTTTCCAGAGAGCCCAAACCCTCGTGCGTACTCAAGTTTGTTCCCAGACTTATGCAAATTGCGGCAGGCTTGTGCAACTCAAGCGCCTTATCCGTGATATACTGAACACCGAGCATTAAATCACTGGATAAGTACACATCTTCTTGTTTTTGCGGTACAAGATAGTAATCAGTGAAAAACGGACGTGCTTTTTTGAGTTTTACCACAACAAGCTCAGCGTCCGGAGCAGCGCCGATAAACTCGCCGCTTTCCCTGCTCGCCGCAACGGATGCCAAAAATGTACCGTGTCCGCTTGTATCGTTTGCCGGAACAACATCCATGGGATTGTCGGATCTCAGCGCTTCGTTTATCTGCGCTTTTGTATATTCCGTACCATAATTGTACCCATCCGGGGAATTCCCGAAAGCTGTCTGATCCCATATGTAGGCTATTTTACTGCTCCCGTCCTCATATCTGAACGCGTTGTTGGTGTAATCAATTCCGGTATCGATTATACCGACCAAAACTCCCTGTCCTTTCAAATTGAGATAGGGTTGGTTTTGTACGGCAATAATACCCGAGGCTTCCAGATCTATCCTTCCCAAAAGCGCCATTACGTATGGAAGCAAATTAACCTTGCTGCTGTTTATTTCTCTTACAAGGGTTTCGAGATAATCTTGGTTGATATAGCCTATTACGAAGCGTCCGGCATCTTTGCCGACTCGCACATTCGGATTTCTTCCGAGCCAACTTTTCGTGAAATCGTTATACGGCAATATAATTTCTATTGTAGTCGGAAGCAAAATAAATTCTTTGAGCGGGATATCTGCGTTATCAGGCATTTTGACCTCCCTGAGTGTAAGTAACCAACAGTTTCATTGTTTCTTCGAGGCAAATCCTGCCGTACCCCCAAACCGGGTTCGGATATGCTTGCGTATCGCTGCGGTTTGCCCCTTTTTGCAAAAAAGCTTTCACTCTTTGACCATAAAGGAAAAGGTCGTGTCTTTTTACGATTCCCCATTCCATCATAAGAGCCGCCGAGCCCGTTACAAAAGGAGCGGCAAGGCTGGTTCCGGAAAGACTGTCCGTACCCCCGCCCGGCATAGGAACTGTGATATCGGCAGCCGGAGCGACTATGTCGGGCTTCACCGCTATATTGGACCTTGTGTAACCTCGGCCGGAAAACGTGACGGAAGCATTTGAGCGAGCATTATAACCGCCAACGGAAATAACGCTCTGAGCTGTTGAAGGTATGGTCAGCGTTACATTCGTAGCCGGGGATGAAAATGCCGTTTGGTTTGAAACTTCTTCGTTTGTCGGCAGCCAGATATCAAATTTTCCGTTTGTAATAATTGACCCGGTGATTTTCAGCGACCAAAGCCCCGGTTTGACATAACCTTCGTTTGTACCGAACTGAAAGTATATTTCCTGATCCTCGTTATAGTGATTTGGCTGGCCGTATGCTATGAAAACCGTCGTATTGTCAACATGCATGACGGTTGTGAGAATATTGTACGGTATTATGCCGCTTGTCACCCCGGAAGGGGCAACAAGTTCAACCGAAAACGTATCGACAAAGTTTTTCCAAAGCGTCATGTACATCGAACTGATATTATCGGATACCGCAAAATTAACTTGCAGTACTTCGCCCTGTTTTATTGTATTGGAATAATGATGGCCTCCGGCACCTTCGTTGCCTGTCGCGACAACAATCACCGTTTTCCATTGCTCGGCCATATCGTCAATATAAGTTTCAAAAAGCGAACGTCCGTCATGAGACGCATTGTTCGTACCGTAGCTTATGTTTACCGAGACAGGCATTTGCAGTTCTTTGCTCTTTGATATGCAATACTTTAGCGCCCTCATCAAATCGGTTGTCCTTGTAAACGACTTTCTGTTTTCTTCTCCGAGTTTCACGATGATGAGCGAAGAATCCGTTGCTATGCCCCTTTCCTCTCCTCCTTGAACAACACTTCCCGCTGCAATTGCCGCTACTGCCGTACCGTGACCGATTTCGTCGGTTTCGGGCACGATGTTCAAAGGGATGTCGCTTCTCAAAGCCTCGTTTATTTGCTGCTCGGTATATTCCGTACCGTAGGCAAAACCTTGAGGCGGAGAACCGGCTTGAGTCTGATCCCACAAAAACAATATTCTCGTCGAACCGTCTTCTTTTCTGAATGAATTCAGCCTGTAATCTATACCCGAATCTACTACGGCTACAACCGTACCGCTTCCTTTCAAGTTAAAGCTGTTTTCGCTCTGAACAGGCGGAATGCATGAATTATACAGACTTTCTGTGATACCGAGCGTCAAAGTCTTCGGAAGCTCGACATACTCGACTTCCGGGTAGGTGTACAGTCTCAATATCGCTTCTCTCGGGAGCGTGAGTATCGCGTAATTGGGATTCAACACTTCGACAACGGCATTAAGCTCCGCGCCGACTCTTTCTATATCACCGTTGAATTTAATTATTACTTCCCAAGTGTCCGAGCTCTCGTTTATACCCAAGCCTATCTCGGTATTAGACATGTTATTCATAAAGCTGAATGAGGGGTTATTTTCAGCGTCCGGCATGAAAACCTCCTTCGCAACTTGCAGTATATGTGAATTTGATTTAATGATCCACCGATTAAACCATGCGGTTTAATCGCCCCCTTATTCCGGCCCTGCGGGCCTAAGTGTAATTTCGGCTATCAGAAGTAAGAATCGATAAACTTCAACCTGACCGCGCCTTTTTTCCATACCGTTCCGTCCCAAAAATAGCCGGAAATAAAGAGCTTATCGGCATAAGTCGGATAAAACCAAAATCCTCGCTTCGGGGTCATCCACAGATATACAAACAGGAACAGGCAGTTTTTCAGACAGTCATAGCTTGCCTTGTGACCGTTTGCCGTATAAGCCGGTATCATAGACGGCGGCGGCTTCATCGGCCTGCCCGAGACCGGTTGGTCGTATTTTTTTTCGCGATCCTTTGGAGAGCGGCTTTCCGGCTCCCTGTCTCTGCTGTTTTTCCGAGCAGCGGCATAGTCTGCCGGTTTATCCGCGGTATTTCGCATATGGTTCATAAGTAGATTCGTGATCATCCGGAACCCCCCTTCAAAAAAGCAGCGGCTTTAAGCGGCTGTATAAAATTATATTGCATTATTCAGGGGATTATTACGAATAACTTTAAATACCGACGGAGCACCGTCACACTGAAAACAAAAACATGCGTATTCGTCTTTAAAGGCTAAAAATAATGCGGTACAGTCGGCAGAGCGCAAGTTCCTGCGAGGGCGGCCTTTCTCTGTTCGGCTGCACATTGTAGTTGTCGTCCCGTGACACGTCGAAGTATTTTGTTGACAATTATTCATAATTATGGTAATTTATTAACAGGTAGCAGCAAACCGGATCAGCGTTTTGCCGGTCAAAACGAGACTTGGAGGGATAGTTATCGAAGACATAATGGAGCAGCTCAAAAAAAACTACGCAAAAGAACTGAACAGCATACGCAAAAAGCGTTTGGCGGTATTAATTACAGCGATAATCGTCTTTATAGCGATACCGACTGCTTGGATATCCTATAATATTGTCATGAAATATATCGAAATTAATCGTATCGCTAACATTGAAGCAACTATTGTGTATCTTCCGCTAGGACTTTATGATTACCGAAAAACAAGCTCTGCTCCCACCTCATGCTCGTCATCGCGCAAAACAACTACACATTTTCCCCAAAAAATTGAAGACGAGATGTTGCCTTATTATCAAATTTCAAGTGCAGAGCTGAACTTGCGCGACCAATTCAATGAGTTGACGAGGGAAGAGCATCACGAGGCTTTTATCAATATATTTAACTCTGAATTCGGTACGGACTTTACTGTGGAAGATATACCGCGGTTTGAATATGCGGGCTTTGATTGGATAGAGTACCGGTTTGTAAACGGTAAGCTTACAATAGCTTTTTTCTATTACGATAATATTGCGCTAAGGGTCGTAACTTATAAAGAAGATGACGGCAATGTTTACTGTATCGAAAACATAAATAATGAACGTATAAGGGCATACGATCTTTTTTCTCTGACTATTTAAAAAACCTATCACTAACAAATAGTTACCGGCTTAATTTGACACGGATTTACGCGGCCAAACTGTATAAATAATAGACTGGTAACGCTTAATATGGTATCATGTTTGTGAGTATATTCTATGTTCCGGGAGAATCATATGAAGAATTCGTGTTCAGAACGGTCCAACGATAAACCGAGCAAAAAACTTACACTAATCGGACTTGCCATTACCTTTTGTGTATTGCTTTCCGCATGTATCATGTTTACGGATATCTGGATAATGACCAATGGTATACGGCTATCACTTTGGTGATGAGCAGCACCGAAAAAAGCGTTGAATTATACAAAGGTATGTATAACCCTATGGGTAAAGTATCTATTGCCGACGCGCTCGACTACTTTAACGCTAAAGTCAGTAGACAGGCTACGCTTAAAAATATGGAAACCTATATCAGTCATGTCTCGTCAAGATAACTTGCAGACCAAATAATCCGCGACAGCAACTATTGTCCGTCAATCTCGGTACAAAACTCCATCCGGCAACGAATTTAGACGCCAAAATCCCCGGCTCGCCTAAATTCTTTGCCGGATGCTTTTCTGCGCCGCGCCCATAAATTCGAGTTTTGCACCGCTGACCGTCGTGTGTATATTTTTTCGTGAGTTGTATAAAGTCTGAGACAAAATCTTATCAGGAACGTATATGGAAGTGTTGAAAATTGCGCACGAAACCCACTTTAGTGGGTGAGCGAGCGGCGCTCGCCATTGAAAAATGGTGTTTTTCCATTTTCAATGGAAAGCCGCAAGGCGATTTTTCAGCATGCCTTATATTGCAGCATGGTAATGGATCTTTACAACATAATTTATCGCGAGGAGAATGAAGATGTTAAGTCTAAAAAACATAGTAAAGCATTACTATGTTGCGAACCAAAAAGTTGAGGCGCTAAAAGGCGTGGATTTGGATTTCAGGAAAAACGAATTTGTCTCGATACTCGGCCCGTCCGGCTGCGGCAAAACAACACTGCTGAACATCATCGGCGGACTTGACAGATACACGTCAGGCGACCTTATTATAAACGGAGTATCGACAAAGGAATACAAAGACATCGACTGGGATATATACAGAAATAATTCTATAGGATTTGTTTTTCAAAATTATAATTTGATATCCCATCAGACTGTAATCGCGAATGTAGAGCTGGCTCTGACTCTTTCAGGCATATCCAAGACCGAAAGAAAAAAGCGCGCCGAAGAAGTGCTGACAAAAGTCGGACTCGCCGACCAAATGCACAAAAAGCCAAATCAAATATCCGGCGGTCAAATGCAGAGGGTCGCAATAGCCCGCGCACTGATAAACAACCCCGAAATACTTCTTGCAGACGAGCCTACGGGCGCTCTGGACACTGAAACCAGCCTGCAAATCATGGAGCTTCTTGGGCAAATCGCCAAGGACAGACTCGTTATCATGGTTACGCATAACCCTGATATCGCCGCAAAATATTCCACAAGAATAATCAAACTTTTAGACGGTAGGGTAATTGACGACACGGACAAATATGAACCTGAAAAAGAAAAATCCGCAGTTACAAGAAAAAAGCGCAGAAAAAACTCTATGTCCTTTCTCACGGCGCTGTCATTGAGCTTTACAAACCTGCTGACAAAGAAAACGAGGACACTTTTGACCGCTTTTGCCGGCAGCATCGGCATAATCGGCATCGCCCTCATATTATCACTTTCGGGCGGTATGCAAAGTTATATTGCCGGCATAGAGCGCAACACAATGTCTACCTATCCGCTTGATATCGCGAAAGAAACGTTTGATATGAGCGCTATGGTTGGCGCTGTGATGAACGGCTCAAACAAGAAGTCCGAAAAAAGAGAATCCGGAAAGATCTATATGAATACTGTGCTCGACAGCGTTGCAGACGCATATGCAAGCCAGGTAAAGTATAATGATCTGGCGTCGTTTAAATTGTACCTCGACAGCGATGCCGGCAAAGAAATCAGAGACCTTACAAGCGCCATACAATACGGCTACGGCCTGAACGTACAGATATACAGCACCGATACATCTAACGGCATAATGAGAGTAAATCCGAGCAACGTACTGAGCGGCAGCGGATTGCCGCAAACAGGAAACGGTGCGGTCTCTGTCGGTATCGGCATGTCCGACGGAAGCTCAGACAGAGTTTGGGGAGAAATAAGAACAAGCAGAGAAATATTTGACAAACAGTACGATATAATAGCCGGCGAATATCCGAAGGCATACAACGAGGTCTTGCTTTTTGTCAATAAGGACAACGAAATCCTAGATTACTCAATGTATTCTCTTGGGCTTATAGACCCCAAACCCCTAATCGAAAAAATGAAAAACGCTTCTAGCGGCAAAGATATAGCCGACGCTGCCGGAGCTATTCCCGAAAGCTTTGAATACAGCGATCTGACCGGACGAACATTCAAGTTTATACTTAACACCGACATTTATGCGAAAAACGGCAGTAAATGGGAAGATAAGCACTCGGATGAAGATTATATGCGCGTGCTCTTGAAAAATTCTCCCGAGATAAAAATTGCCGGCATCGCCCGCCCCGCCGAGGATACGCCGTTGGCTTCTTTCAGTGCGACCGTTGGTTACACGCATGAGCTTGTCGAATATGTCATCAGCGGGATAAACAAAAGTGAGATTGTCAAGGAGCAGCTCACAAATCCGGCCATCGACGTTTTCACGGGCAAGCAGTTTGCCTCAAACGAAACCTCGGCAACGGAGTTTAGTTTTGAATCCCTCTCTGACACCCAAAAAGCGCAGCTTGCGGGGATGAGCGAGCAAGAAAGAACGGCGTTTATTGAAGCCCAAATGCCCTCAAGTGCAACGTATGACGACAATTTGGATAAACTTCGCGTCATAGATTTAAACTCCCCTTCCTCTGTCAGCATTTTCCCTTCGGGGTTTGAGCAAAAGGAAAAAATTATTAAGCTTTTAGCCGAGTATAACGAAAAGCGTTTAAGCGAAGGAAACGAAAATCAAGTCATAAACTATACCGACTTTGTCGATACGATGATGAAATCCGTATCGGGCGTTATTAACATAATAACATATGTACTCGTTGCGTTTGTTGCGATTTCTCTCGTCGTATCTTCAATAATGATAGGAATCATCACTTATATCTCTGTCTTGGAACGCACAAAGGAAATCGGCATACTTCGGAGTATCGGAGCTTCAAAGAAAGATATTTCGAGAGTGTTTAATGCCGAAACCGTCATAGTCGGCCTTGTCGCCGGAACGTTGGGAATATTGATTACGCTGCTGTTAAATATTCCGATAAACGCGATTATAAAGGCGCTGACGGGTATCGGAGGTATTGCCGCTCTTCCCGTAATCGGTGCGTTTTCATTAATTGTCATCAGCGTTTTGCTCACGGTGGTTGCCGGCCTTATACCCTCTAGAGTTGCCGCAAAGAAAGACCCTGTTGTAGCGCTGAGGACAGAATAGAAACCGAGAACCGCAAGGCAGGGGGTCACCCCGAGTCCGCCCGGCACGTATACTGCGTGCCGGGCGATTTTGTTCCCGCAAAACCCGGGAACAAGTTTTAACAGCTCTGCCTCTAACCGACTAATGCTTTTAGCTTTTCCGGCCGGTATAATGCATTATACAAACAGTAACGGAATCGTTAACAGCTACATCGGTATTTTCGGTTAAGGGAGGACACAAAATGTTAAAAGCAAAAGTTAACGTTAAAGCGGCAATATTCTTTGTGGCTTTGGTAACCGTAGTCGGACTTGCGGTTTATTTTTCAGCCGTTCCCAAAACGGAAAATGTTACATACATAGATTTCATGAAATTGGCAGACGAAGGAAAAGTCACCGAGGTTGTACTTTCCGAAGGAGATAAACTTCTTTTTTCGGTTGCGGATTCCAAAATAAACTACGAAACCGACAACCCGAGAACAGACGACTTGAAAGTGAACCTTTTGCTAAAAGGCATAAAGGTCACAGAAAGTACGGGCCGGGCGTCAAGCTCGGCCGCTCAGTCCGCTGTCGGCATCCTGTTTTTTGCTTCCGCAGGCTTTGCAGCAGTTAAGCTGATGAAAAAACAATCCGGAGCCGGCGCGCTCGCGTTAAAATCGGCTGAAATCACCGATGAAAACACGCTTTCGGTCAAATTTGACAACGTTGCGGGCAATGAAGAAGCAAAAGAGAGTATGAAAGAAATAGTAGATTTTATAAAAAACCCCGAAAAATACGCAAAGCTCGGAGCAAGAATGCCGAAAGGCGTTATATTCTACGGCGCACCAGGAACAGGCAAGACTTTGATGGCAAAAGCCGTTGCGGGTGAAGCCGGCGTTTCGTTCTTCGCCGTATCCGGCTCGGACTTCGTGCAGATGTATGTCGGGGTCGGCGCTGCAAGAGTCAGGGAATTGTTTGAAAAGGCATCGAAAAAAGGCAAAGCTGTTATTTTTATAGACGAGATTGACGCTCTCGGCAAAAAGAGAGGCACGGGGCTTGCCGGGGGAAATGATGAGAGAGATCAAACTCTCAACGCTCTTTTAACCGAAATGTCCGGATTTAAGTCAGACAGCGGCACAATCGTAATAGCTGCAACGAACAGGCTTGATACGCTTGATGAAGCTCTTTTGAGACCGGGCAGGTTTGACAGGCAGATAGAAATCGCCCTTCCGGATTTAAACGGAAGAGAAAAAATACTTGAGCTACATGCGAAGGAGAAGCCGGTCGACGAAAGAGTAAACTTGCGTGAGGTGGCAAAACAGACCGTATATTTTTCGGGAGCCATGCTCGAAAACCTTTTGAACGAGGCGGCAATTTCCGCGGCTAAAGAAGAATGCCCCTTTATAACAGCAAAACATATTGACGATGCTTACTACACCGTTATTGCAGGCAGCGAGAAAAAAGACAGAAGCGGTGTCAGCGAACATGAAAAAACGCTTACCGCGATACATGAGGCGGGACACGCCGTGATAACGAAACTTTGCGCTCCCGAAAACTCGGTCGCAAAGGTAACGATTATCCCGAGTACTAAGGGCGCCGGAGGTTTCTCTGTCAACATACCGAAGGACAAGATGTTTTATTCAAAGAAAGAATTAAAGGCTCAAATAATGATTTCCCTTGCAGGAAGAGCGGCTGAAGAACTGGTCTTCGGCGAGGAAAACGTTACGACAGGCGCGGCGAACGACATTGAAAAAGCAACGGCGGTTGCGTCGGATTTTATTCGCAAGTTCGGAATGAGCGAAAAATACGGACTTATAAACTCTGCTTTGGGCGGAGACGAAAAAACCGCACAGGATGAATGCGCGGAACTGATAAAAGCGCTGTATTCCGATACGAAGAATATGTTGTCAGACAATATGCAGCTGCTGAAAAATATAGCCGACGCGCTCTTTGAAAAAGAAACGCTCAGCGAAAGCGATATTGATTTACTGGTGTACGGAAAAAAACCGGCGTAACTCTGCCGGTTTTTTTATTTGACTGAAATTACGAAATTATGTATAATCATAAGATAATATGCGGCGTAATAACACGCTTTAAGCTGAAAGGCGGAAAAAAATGAAAATACTGTTAACCTGTTTTGATGCGTTCGGCGGCGAGGAAATCAATCCGTCGTCATTAATCGCTGAATCTCTGCCCGAAAAAATCTCCGGAGCGGATATAATAAAGCTCAGGCTCCCGACAACTTACAGCGCCGCTCCCGCTATGATAGCGGCCGCGATAGACGAACACAGGCCGGACATAGTTATCAGCCTTGGCCAAGCGGGCGGAAGAGACCGCATAAGCATAGAAAGAGTCGCAATAAACCTCAAAGACGCGGCTATACCCGACAACGAAGGCATAAAGTTTTCGGGCGAGTCCATAGACAAAAATTCGCCGGCGGCGTATTTTTCGACACTGCCATGCTCCGAAACCGTTGAAGCACTGAAAAAGATGGGAATACCCGCCGCCGTTTCTCTTTCCGCCGGCGCTTTCATATGCAACTGCGTCATGTACAGCGCACTTCATCACATTGCTCAAAAAAAATATAAAACGCTGTCCGGCTTTATACATGTACCGTTCCTCCCCGAACAGGCGATTTCAAAAAACGCGCCGTATGTTCCCATCGATTACCTGAAAGCGGGCATAACGTCAATAATTGAGTTTGTTGCCGGATATGCATTAGCGAACGGTTAAACCTATACGCCATCAATAATATAGACATGCAAAGCTTAAACGCATAATCAACACACCCGGTAAAGAGATATAGTGTATAAAGTTTTTGGATTAAACGACTATAAAATTCATTGAAAAGAAGTAGCAATTCAGCTATCAATATGATATATTGATTATGTGGAAAATTTAGGAATATCGGTTATTGATACTCACCGAAACTTGCATGAGAGAAAAACCGGATCTGCGAGCCTAAGGGTTATTAAGGCGACAAGCAATCCTGCGTAAAAAAATACAAATATCGCTAATGTATCTGTTAAGTCTACACAATAAATATCCGATATTTATAGTGTACATTAATAAAAATACAGCTTATCCACAGACCTAATTTTGCAAGCCATCCTACATACGCAAAACTTTCATGTAGTTTTCGCTTGAGACATCATGCGTGGGAAGCCTAATCATTTTTTATAAAAAAATAAAGGGAGGTTTATGATGTCTGAACAAAAGCGTTACAAGCGAAAACTAGTGAAAATCTTAGCAACTATTATGTCGGTGTGTTTGGTTTTTACATCACCATTTGTATTGAAAGCCGAACCCGACCCGAATCCGCCCGATACTGTCACAGCCGAAACTGCAATCAGTCAAGTCGGTACTATGAGATATAAGCATGATTCGATGGAAAACAGGATCTATTTAAACTATCTTGGCGGCGGAGCAAACTTCGGCGTTGTCGCGGATGCGAACGGGGACCTTGCGCCAATCAATTACTCAAGCATAGACGACCAGTATTCGTCTTTTCAACTGGTCTACAATGACGATAAGTCTTTGTACTATGCGGTATGCGTAGAGCGTTACAACAATGCGGCAAACGCTACAACAACACTCCACCGCACCGATGAGCTCAACACGCCGGTCGCCTACATCCTTTCCAAATTCCCGTGCGGCGAAGGCAAGAACCCGGGAGATTTTGTCCAATATTTCAGGGATCTTATGGGAACCACTTCGTTTTTTGACTATGCACCGGATGAAATGAACGTGTTCTACGATTCATACTATAACCCGAATAATATTAACGATTACACACATACCATCGTACCTCCCGGCAACAGATTCTCGTCTATCCCCGGCGAAGAGAGCGCACCTCTTCCCGGGTATACGTTCTTGCAATATAACAACGATGATACCCCGAAGACCGAAGCCCAAATGGCGGTTTGGGAAGCCGAGCGCGGCCTCGATCGCAGAGCGGATGTGGAAATGCACATAATCTCTATGGTTGTGCAAGCCGTAGCTTGGTATTTTTCCAGTGACGGTGTTATAAATATGACAAACGACCCTGTCTTGATTACACGCCCGAGAGAACTGTACGGAGGCATCGGATCAGGTTACCATGTAGATTTTCCGATGCATTGGATGAAGGATCTGTATGATAAGCTGATTGAAATCGGTGAATCCGTACCGGAAGGTTTTTCTTCTACGCCTAAATCATTTACGATTACAAAAACAGGCGTTTCCGCTGACGGCCGCCTGATTCACTATTCCGTAAGCGCACTAAGCGACGGGGTTCCCACCGACAACTGGAAAGACTTAGATATCAAGCTTACAGGGGATGCCACATTTGTAAACAATACAACTACGTTTTTAGCATCTCCCGAAAACAATACTTTCAGTGTTAAAGTCGACCCGTATACGAGCGGAACATATACGCTCAGTGCAGATGAATTTATAGTAAGCTATTGGGTAGGCACCGTGACAGACGGGAATACGAGCGGCAGCCAGCAGCCCGGCTTACCGGGAAACACAGGAAACATACAGGATGTCACTGCACTGAATTATGATGTTCATGCAACTTTAAGCCTGACTATGCAGCAAAGCTGGTCGCGCCTCGAAAATGTTTCATCTCTCGGTGATTTTGTTTGGATTGACACAAACGGTAACAATATACAGGATCCCGGCGAAGCAGGCAAATCCGGGGTAGCTGTAACCCTTTACAACGCTGATACGAATGAAATTTTGGCAACCACCATAACCGATCAGACCGGTCATTATTTATTCAGCGGTCTGAAAGAAGGTAAATATCAAGTTAAATTTGTTGCACCGATAAATTATGAGTTTGTGACTCCCGGCATTGGTAACAACCGTGCGCTGGATTCCGATGCAAATGCGACAACGGGTAAAACCGAAGTAATCAACCTTGGTTATAACGAGCAAAACCTCACAATTGACGCGGGACTTTACAGCAACATTCCCAATACGGAACCCCCTACTACACCCCCTACTACACCCCCCACAACACCTCCAACCAACCCTCCCACCACAACTCACACCAAACCGACCAACACAACACCCACAACCCCGCCCACCCCAACCCCGACCACAACAACCACAAGAGCTACGACAC
>JAVBOO010000024.1:0-65054 GCA_031550435.1 Eubacteriales bacterium | reverse complement strand
CCGTAAATTCACCAAAACCAAGACTAATTTTCCGACGGATGATTCTCTGAAGAAATCAATCTACCTATCGGTTAGGGAAATCAGCAAAAAATGGAATCAACCCATCAGAAATTGGGGCATAATAATAGGGCAGTTCATGATTGTTCTACGGTGACAGATTTGCTGCGTGAATAAAAGCTAAGACCGCGGGCTCTGCCCGCACCCGGAGTTTCCCCCCTCTGGGCATCCGGTGCGAAAAAGCGGCAGGCACATTGGCCGACCGCTTCACCGTTTTGCCGCAGCAAGGGTCGGGTTGCACTCCTGCATTGCCCTGATTATGCTGCTTTGTAAGTATTGACATAATTTTAAGAGATTAAACTATTTACACAGTTTGCGTGACACTCCCTGTTAAATAATAACAGACTATGCTTTACTCAAAAGCGCCGATGCTTGCAAATTGAACATTTCCGCATAAGCTCCATCGGCTCTTATCAACTCGTCATGTGAGCCGTCCTCGGTGATTTCTCCATTCTCAAGATAAATAATCCTATCGCTGAATTTGCAACTCGACAAGCGGTGAGATATATAGATTGCCATTTTTCCGGCCTTAATGCTTTCAAACTTTTCATAAATTTCAGCTTCGGCAAGCGGGTCAAGAGCGGCGGTTGGCTCGTCGAGGATAACAAGTTCCGAATCACGGTAGACAGCGCGTGCGATAGCGAGCTTCTGCATTTGTCCTCCGGAAAAGTCTGTGCCTGTTTCGTCAAACTGTTTGCCCACATGGGTTTTTGTTTTATTCGGAAGCGAGTTTATATAATCCCATACTCCGGCCTCTTTTAGTGCATATTCCTCACGCTTGATGTCAACTTCATCTGCAAAACTGAGGTTTTCTGCTATGTTAAAGCTAAGCATCTGAAAATCTTGAAATACGACTGACAGTTTTTTGCGGTAATCTTCGGACGAATAACATTTTATATCCTTGCCATTGAGCAAAATTTTCCCATCAGAGGGTTCATAAAGTCCGGTTAGCAGTTTTATAAGTGTCGTTTTCCCCGTTCCGTTGCGCCCTACAATCGAAATGCTTTGTTTGGGGTTAACTATCATATTGATGTTTTTTAGTATGTAATTTTCGGTCTTAGGGTACTTGAACGATATATTTTCAAACCTGATCTCATCTATCGTTTCAATGGACTCTCCGCCGCGTAGATTCTGGATTTCTACATTGCCGAGTTCCATGAAATCCTCAAGATAGCGGCAATGCTCACGCAATCTAAGCACCTGCCCGAACAGCTCAAACAAACTTGTGTTAAATACCGCCGCCGCAGAAATATACATGGAGAATTGCCCAAGGCTCAACCCGCCTGTTATTGTCTGCCGGGCGACATAGAAAAAGCTGATAAAACCCTGTAAAGCACCGACAAGACGTTTCAACCCTTCCGGCATTTGTCGTGAATAATGGATTTTCTTGAAACCAACTTTCATATCGTGGTTGTAATCTGTAAAAAGCCCAAGCAGAAAAGGCTTAAAATTATAGATACGTTCTTCCAAGCCAACTTTCGGGTCACTAACAAGGTCAAGATAATAGTTATAATTCTTGTTAAGCCGTATCGTTTCTTTCTGTGCCGCTATTTCTTTTTTCTGAAAGCGTCCCGTGATTACGATATTGACAGCAACCATAACTACCATCAGCAAGATAATTGCAACATCAAAAGTCATGATGATATAAACTGTGCCAACAAGCGTAATCAAAAGGCTTATCGCCTTTGGGATTACCGCTACAAGCTCTCGTATACTTCCGCGCATTGTAAGAGGATACAGCGCGCGTTCCTTAAGATCGATAAATGCCGGGTCTTCAATCTTTTCGTATGATACATTCATCAGCTTGCTGTTGTATGCGACTTGAAAATGATTGGATAACCGTTGTTCACCCAAATCAGTGAATCGCTTGATAAGAGACAATACCGCGCTAATCGTAAAATTTGAGAATACTATAACAGCCACAATCACAATAAGACTATTTATTCTTTGTTCGCCTGACAACTCGTCGATTAGCAATTTAGGGAAAACAATATTAACAAGCGGCAGTATTGAACTTAAAACGGAAGAAACAAGAGAGATAAAAACATAACTCCCGGAAAATGAAAAAACTTCTTTTACAAAATATCTGAGTACACTAAGCTCCTTTTTCAACTCCTTCACTGTGCGCCCCTCCTTCCGTGGTGTCGTCTTTATAATACTTCATCTGTGCAGCAAACATTTCGCGGTACTTTCCGCCTAATTGTATAAGCTCGTCATGTGTTCCGCTCTCGCTGATAATTCCGCCGTCCAGTAACAGTATTTTATCGCAGAACTGCGTGCTGGCAAGCCTGTGGGAAACGAAAATTAAAGTTTTCCCCGCAGAAATTTCCGCAAAATTTTTGTACAGCTCAAATTCCGCGTAGGCGTCAAGCGCGGCGGTCGGCTCGTCCATAATAAGCACTTCGCTGTTACGGTAAAGCGCGCGGGCAATTATTAGCTTTTGCCGTTCACCACCCGAAAATTCAACACCGTCGCTATGTATGCGTTTAAGCACTTGCGATTTAAGTCCCTTATCAAGCCTCGCGAGTCTTTCGCCAAGCCCGGCCTTTTCAAGACATTGCTGCGCTCTGTGGCTGTCAACAAAAGCTGCGCCGGTCAGTGCAATATTTTCTTCAAGTGTTGCGGCATACAGGTTAATATCCTGCAAGACAAATGAAAACGAATTTCGATAAGCGTTTAGGTCTATCCGGTCAATATTAACACCGTTGAGAAGAATTTCACCCGTTGTCGGTATGTATATCCGAAGCAGAAGTTTTAAGAGCGTAGTTTTGCCTGCGCCGTTTATACCTATGACAGCCAGTTTTTGACCTTTCTTGATAGTTAAACTCAGATTTTCAAAAACAGGCTTGTCGCTTCTTGGGTAGGAAAATCCAAGGTTTTTAAATTCGATTGTAAATCCGTCATTCAAGTCAGGCATAGCCGCGCCGGATTGTATTGTTTCATCCGGAAGCGCCAAGAACAACTGTAAATAGGTTATTCTCTTACTTTCTACTTTAATAAATATTGTTTCGTCAATCAGTGGTTTTATGACGGCGTTTAATGCTGTTACAGCCGAAAAACAAGCGATAAGGTCAGCCATTGAAAGGCTATTGTCCAAAAATTTGATTAGCAGTAACGTATAGACGGTTAAATCCCGTATTGTGCTAACGATGCTATCGGCAAGAGAAGCGCGCATTTCTTTTGTTTTAATATCCTTGTCAATTCCGAATATCGCAGATTGGATGATTGTAAGTTTATCCATTAGCCAACCGGAAATGCTGTAGATGCGTATATCCTTGCCATATTCAGGGTATGACATTATTCTTGTCAAATATCTCTCGCGGCGATAAAGCGGAGCTTTTTCAGTACGTCTTGAATAGCTGTACATTAATGAGCGATAAACGAACCGGCCCGCAATAAAGGTATTCACCAAAATAATGATACCTATACCCGCATTCAAAATCGACAGCACACCGATATACAAAAAAAGAGAAGCGAGCCTACCGCCAAGACTGAATAATTTTGTATAGATACCCTCCGCGCCGTCTGTGAAATTGGACGTAGCCCGAAAGGCAAGCTCGTACTTGTTAAGGATTTCCGGGTTTTCCGTATCTTCGTATGGCAGACTCAAAGCCTTGTCGTGAACGGTCATTAACAGTCCCTTTCTCAGCTCTTTCAGTTCTGGAATATATTTATAATTTATGAGTGATAAAAGACCGCCGGAAATTCCGGCGACTATTAGATAACCCAAAGATATGAAAAGAACAGTGCTAATGCTCTTTCCGTTAGAAAGCTCGGCAACAAGCATTTTCAACGTGTATATAGATGAATAAGGTAACAACGCGCAGAAAAAGCAGTTCAATGCAAAGACTAGAAATAGTATTTTATGATTGTCCCAGGCATAACGGACAAGGTATCGGATCGGTGGTTTCGGTTTTGTGTCTATGATATTTCCCCCTTGAAAAATTCATTTGGCAACGGTGCAATACCGGTTTTTAACTCATGATCGGGTATAAAACTTCTCGCCCTTTATAATCTAGAGCCCGTAAAACGGGATTTCTATTACTTCGGCAACAAATTATAGGAAAACGCTATATTTTGTTGTTCACTCGCTAAGACGCAGATGCGCCGCACCTAAGCGCTGCGGCGTATCTAAACGCTCTGCTCGGCCCAAGTAACCGCGTAAGTATTTATACGTTATTTAACTTCCGCAGGAATACTGCGAAAAGTTCGAGTTTTACACCATTGCCATTTACGATGAAAGGCCTCTTGCATTCATTATACAAGAGGCCTTATGACATGTAAACCTATCTGTTTTGGGAAAATCATCACTATAATATCTGTGTTAAGCGAGTCAAAACGCATTATTCGAGAAAATCGATCATTTCCAGCGCGATTCCGTATGCTTCTTTATATTTTCTCTTATGAGTATAATACTCGGTCAAATACTTGTTGTGGAAAATCTTAAAGCCATATCCCAGAATACCGACATTCTTACATACGTCAAGAAGCAGGCTCTCATATCCATCTGAATCTAAATAACCGGGGTTACTTCTCATTTCTACGAGTTCGAGCATTTTTTTGTATAATCCATTTGGGTTGCGACTGAGAGCATCATAGCCTTTATTAAGCCATTTTCGCCCTTCAATCGGATTGTTCTTTTCGAAATATACAATCGCCAGTTTGTGACAGATCATTACTGATAAATCGTTTTCCTCATCAGGAATTGAGTTTAGCAGCCTCGGCAGAGCTTCATCATATCGTTTAATGCTGACGAAAACAGCGCCGATATTATAATCTATCTCCTTCTTTTTCGCAGGATTAACGCCGCGGGAAAGGTTTTCCGCATATCCGTAATTTTCGAGCATGAGAGGAACATTATTTATGCTTGCGTAACAATGCCCGATAAGAAGTGAGCTTTCAATCATCATATAAACATTACCTTCCTCAATGGCAAGGCTTAACGCTTGGCTTGCAAAGCTTTCGGCTTCGTGATATTTTCCGGCTTTAAGATACCTCTTTGCCAACGCATATTTTGATGATGATTGCCGCATATATTGCTCGGCTTTCAACAGAAAGCCGACTCTTTCATCAAAAGAGGTTTTTTGCCTGCTTTTCGCGGTATAGAAAAGATATTTTTCCTTGTCACTCATATAATCAATAAATGGTTCAAGCCGGGTAAGTCCCTCTTCAAGCGGTGTATTACTGAACAACACAAAAAGATGGTAGCTAATGTACAGCTCGCTTTTTTTAAACATTTCCGCCTCTGCGCATATCTTTTCTTCAATCTCTGCTGTGCTTTCACCATAGAGTTTTCTGTTAAAAAAATCATCTAACATATTTCTTCCCGAAACAATTTCGGCTTCATCAAAAACAAATGAGATTTTAAGGCGTTCAAAAAGTTTGGCTACTATTTCTTCGCTCGGATTAACAAGCCCTTGCTCAATTTTGCTAAGGTAGGATACAACGCAAATGCCCTTGCAAAGTCCTTCTTGGGAATAATTTTGCTCAATTCGATTCTTGCGGATTAAAAAACCTGTTAATTTAGTCATAACTACCTCTCAAATAAATGCAAATATACTCAGTCCAAGTTTACTTACCATCATTCTTTTTCGTCCGGACAGTTTTGCTAGACGCTTACAGTTCGTGTCGGAAAAAAAGCGACTGAAAACGGAGGCTCTGTTTTCAGTCGCGCAGTAAAATGGTTTTAAGGGATTTTAGTAGTTTGAAGCTTTTCTTTCAAAGAACGATTTCTCGTGATCGCAAACAGGGCATTTTTCCGGCGCCTTTTTGCCTACGTGAACGTGTCCGCAGTTGCGGCAGATCCAAACAGTTGTTTCTCCGCCTGTGAAAACAAGGTCGTCGTCAACCTGACCTTTGAGTTTAAGGTATCTTTCTTCGTGCTCTTTTTCGATTTTGCCTACAGCCGTGAAAAGATAAGCGATTTTATCAAAGCCTTCTTCTTTGGCGACTTTTGCAAATTCTTCGTACATTTCGGTCCATTCGTAGTGCTCTCCGGAAGCTGCATCCAAAAGATTCAGACTTGTTGAAGGTATCCCGTCGTGCAGAAGTTTAAACCAAATTTTAGCGTGCTCTTTCTCGTTGTTCGCCGTTTCTTCAAATAAAGAAGCGATCTGCTCGTACCCGTCTTTTCTTGCTTGTGATGCGTAATACGTATACTTGTTTCTAGCTTGTGACTCGCCGGCGAATGCCGCCATAAGATTAGCCTCGGTTTTGCTGCCTTTTAATTCCACTGTTTATTCCTCCTAACTAATATTTGATATCAGTTGATAATAATTATCAATTAGCTACAGTATAGACTAATCTGAGCGCTAAGTCAATACTTATAAAAAAATTATCGCATATATTTTATGGAATTTCTCCAAAAAAATTCGGTGTTTATAGAGTTTAAGCTAAAAACGGGCAAGTTTGTTCCGCCTGTTTTCGTCATTTTTCGCTATTGCTTAGGCAACCGGCAGCTTGGATCGAATAATATTACCGCGGAAGTTAAATACCGCATAAAGTACTTACGCGGTTACTCGTGCCGAGCATACGCGTTTAGATACGCCGCAGTATTAGTTTTTGCGCGATTTATGGACAATTCACCCGAAAGACTAAGTGTTTATATAATAAGCATAAGAGAGCGGCGATAACGCGATTGCGTTTTGGGAGGACACTAAATGCTTTTTGTCAATCTTTCGGAACTCGGACCTGAAGAAAAAGGGATACTCAAATATATTGACGGAGACGAAATCTATACCGCCAGGTTAAGCAATCTCGGGTTTAACAGGGAGACAGTGATAACGGGTATGCCATATAGGCGCAAGGGACTTGCGGCATTTAGGGTGTTAAATACGGTTATTGCGCTTAGAAATGATGATGCGGGAAATATATATGTCATTAAAGAAGGGGAGCTATGATACCGGAAAAGGGAAAGGTACCGCAATCATTCAGAGTTGTGCTGTCCGGAAACCCTAACTCGGGCAAAAGCACAGTTTTTAACGCAATGACGGGGCTTAACAGGCATACGGGGAACTGGGCCGGGAAAACGGTTGAAAACGCTTCGGCATTTTATTCTTTTGAAGGCGATAACTATGAAATAATAGATATACCCGGTATTTACTCACTCGAAGCTTTTTCGAAAGATGAGCAGGAAGCGGTAGATTTACTGAAAAACTCTTCATACGATGTTTTGGTTATCGTTGCGGACGCGACCTGTCTCGAACGTGCTCTTTTGCTGTGCATAAGCGAGCTTGAGCTGTGCTCAAACGCTGTGG
The DNA here is from genome assembly GCA_031550435.1 of Eubacteriales bacterium. Taxonomy (GTDB): domain Bacteria; phylum Bacillota; class Clostridia; order Lachnospirales; family WRAX01; genus JAVBOO01. The sequence goes on along the minus strand of JAVBOO010000024.1, from coordinate 57,741 downwards.
TCTGCCTTAACCTTTCCGATGAAGCGAAAAAAAGAAATATCGATATCGACCACAAAAAGCTTGCAGGGCTGCTGCAAGCGCCGGTAGTCCCGACTAGCGCCAGGTCGAAAGCCGGCATAAGAGAGCTTAAAGCGGAAATTGCGGGGCAAGCGGCGTTATCGCGTAAGCTTAGAGTCTGCTCGTTTTCGAAATGCCGTTTTGAAGGCGAGCCTGATAATGCCACTCTTGCAAGAACTATCGCGGAGGAAACGGTCAGTTGCAAATCCGAGGACTGCTTCAAGCGCGACAGGAAAATCGACAACATCGTACTGACAAAAAAATACGGGGTTCCGCTTATGCTGCTGATGATTTTTGCGGTGTTTTGGCTGACGATAGTGGGAGCTAATTATCCGTCCGAACTGTTGCGGAGTATGTTTTCTGAGATCGAGGCTGCTCTCGTATCACTTTTTGAAGCGGTGAATATAAACGAAACGTTGAAATCAGCCGTGATTTATGGGATGTTCAGAACATCGGGTAACGTTGTATCGGTAATGCTGCCTCCGATGGCGATATTTTCCCCGTTGTTTAACTTGCTCGAAGACAGCGGGCTTTTGCCGAGGATAGCGTTTAATACCGACGGATTGTTTAACAGCGCCGGAACGAACGGTAAAAACGCGCTTACAATGTGCATGGGTTTTGGCTGCTCGGCGTGCGGGGTGACGTCTTGCCGGATCATGGGGGGAGGCAACGACCGGAAAATATCGGTGTTGACGAACTCTTTGGTTCCGTGCAACGGGAAATATCCGTCTTTGATTTTGCTGTCCGGCTTCATACTAGGTTCCGGCGAAAAAAACAGCTTTTTATCCGCTTTAGTTGTTTTCCTGTTTGTATTGGCGGCTATAGGCGTTACTTTTGTGGCGACAAAGCTTTTGTCGGTTTTGTTCGGCGGCAAGCGTTCGTCCGCGTTTGTGCTCGAACTTCCGCCGTACAGAAGGCCGCAGTTTCTCAAGACGGTACTGTTGAGTCTTAAAGACAATACACTTAAGATACTCGGCAGGGCAGTCATCGTCGCCGCTCCCGGAGGACTTGTTCTTTGGCTGCTGCAAAACACCGATGTAAATGGGGTATCGGCACTCTCGGCCATGTCATCTGCGCTCGACCCGGCGGGGAGATTTCTGGGAATGGACGGGGTAATAATTGCCGCGTTTATCCTGGGTTGGCCCGCAAACGAGATTGTCGTGCCAATAATGCTTACGTGTTATCCGGGGTTTTCTGCCATAGGTAATTCGGGAACGGCTCAAGATATATATTCGGTGTTCACGGCAAACGGTTGGACGGCTGTAACCGCCGTATGTACGATGCTGTTTTTTCTTTTTCATTTTCCGTGCGCTACAACCGTACTGACAATAAAAAAAGAATTGTCGTCGCTAAAGCTGACAATTCTTGCGTTCATACTGCCGACATCAATAGGTATTGCTCTTTGCTGTGCGGTTTCAGCGCTGTTTAGGCTGACGGCGTTGTTTTAAGCCTGTATTCGTCACTGTTCTTCACGGTTCACAAACAGCTGCTTTTTCAGAAAGCCGCTCACCGTCACGGCCGAACAAATAGCGAGTATGGCATATATTTCAAACCTATACCTTGCTTGAACTTCTATAAAAGCATGTATTACTGCATAGCCCAGAAAAGCTATTATCGGGAGATAGAACTTTTCCGGCTTTTTTCTTATAAAAACTGCCGCTGCCGACAAAACCAAGATAAAGTTATACTGAAAAACTCCGGTATAGACAAGTTTTGAAACGACTTCGGTCGCCTCGGTTACAGAGTATTCAAACTGGTTATCCCAGGCTCCCAAAAATCTTTTAATGTTGTTTTTCACCCTCGGAATAAGTGTATCGGTGTCAAGAAAAGCTTTTTTTATTGCTTCTAAAGATTCTGCGTTGTACTTTTCGTAGTTATAATTGATGTCTTGCAGATCCAGATAGACCTGCGTCCGTTTCGCGTCTATTGTTTTGTTGCCGTAAAGACTGCCGCCGGCTGTTCCGAGTAAAAGCTTAAAATAGGGCAAATGCGCTTTGCCGGGGTTGTCCGGCGCAATTCCCAATGTTACGAGAGTCGTTGTCACTATCGAAAAGGTAATAATGCAGGAGACTCCGACTAAAGAAAGCCTCTTAAGCGTGTTGATGGACTTTACGATGTCAACCTTTCCGAACAAATAAGTGTAGAACTCATAGCAAACAGCGGATATAACGATAATAATCGAGCTTTGCCGCATTAGAACAGCCAAAGCAAAAAACATTCCGCTGATTAGGTGGCTCTTGATATCTTTTCCGAAGAAATACAGCATACCGGCCAAACACAGAAGCACGGCAATGTGCTGATTGTTTATGACAGAACTGCCCAAGATGTTAAATGTCAGCCACATGTATACCGAAGAGGCGATGATTCCGGTTTTTGCGTCGGATATCTTCTTTGCGGTTAAATACACAGCGACAACGGTTACTGCCTGTATAAGGCACTCGATAAACTTAAGTCCCTCAAGGCTTCTGCCTGTACAAAGCGACATAAGTGATAAAAACGCAGTATAAGGGATCTGAGTATTATAAAAGTAAAAATAGTTTGACTTATCGGATGAGAGACGCAGAAAATCGCCGTCTAAAATTGAGTTTGCGCCGTCTATTAATACTTTGTAGTCGCTGACGGGAGCGGTCTTCGCATATGTGTTCCAGAAGAAATAGACCATAAACGACAGCGTGAACAATAAGCCGACAAAGCCTGTCTCGTTTTCCTCCCAAAAATAAAGAAGAACAAGAATCAGGCTTATCAAGATCATTAAAGCGGTTATGCCGTTGAGTATAACCGAAAACAGTGTAGGGCTGCCCGCGCCACCTGCAAGCACCGCAATGCCCGCGTGCTTTAAAGAAAAATATACTGCCGCGCAGCATATTGCGGATAGTGCGAGAGATAATAAAAAGTCCGTACTCGGCTTTATTTTGCTCATAATGTCTCCGTACAAAAAGTCTTTTTCCCCCGCTATTCCGGTACCTGAAATCAATATTACCGCTGTTGGCAACAAACATGTTTATTATGCTGCAATTACCGCATAATTTCCTTGTATACATATTCGGAAGTCGAGAGCGACAGCAGCGCTCCATAGCTCGGTCTGAATTTAACTATATCGCCGACGCGGTATTTTGTTGCGGAATGCGTCACGTCCAAAATCATGTGGTCGCTTGAGGATCCGAGGATCTCGATTTTTTCGTCAAAAGGTTTCAGCTGCTCGTATGACACGTCCTGCCTTCCGCAGGCAACAATCGCACGGAGCATTTGTCCCCTTTCTACAAATATCGGCTTTTCTCCGAAAGCATTTAGCCCAAACTCACCAATCGGAACCGAAGGTTTTTCTTTCAGTTCTATTATTTGTGCTTCAAGCGTGAAAACATCACGTTTTGCCCCTTCAATATTTTGTTGGTAAGATGTTTCCCAACCGAACAAAATCGCTTCTCCGAGCCTGAGGTTATTGATTTTTTCCGGCATTATTTTTCCGGTAATCATATGTATAGACCCGGAGTTTCCTCCGGAAACAATGCGAAGCGTTATACCGCATTTTTTTTCTATTTCGGCGGCGATATTAGACAGTCTTGTCAAGTTCTCGACAGTAGGTATGATTCCGCCGAAACAGTTTAAGTTGGTGCCGATTCCGGCGAGTTCAACGCCTTTTAGTTTTATTATCTCTTCGGCAGTATTGACCGCGTTTTCGCACAGAACTCCTTCACGCAGGTCGCCGAGATCTATCATGAGCAAAACGCCGTGCTTTTTGCCGAGTCTGAGCGCCGCATCGGAAAGCAGGCTGATTGTGGATAATTCGGAGTTCAGGCTGATATCCGCATATCTGACTATTTCTTCAACCTCACTCGGCATCGAAATCCTGAGCAGCCATTTTTCCGCATCGACGTAAGCCATTTTTTTAAGATTCTGAACTCTGGCATCCGCAAACTTTCTGATACCGGCAGAGTAAAGTATGTCAACAATTTCGGGATTCGCGCATACGCATTTTGTTACTGCGCATATTTCAACGCCGGAAGCGTCGCATAAATCTTTCAAACAGCGTGCGTTTGTTTCAAGCTTTTCTTTGTCTGTTACAAGAGCAGGGTACTTCATAAATTCCTCCGTGGTTTATAAACAGGCGCCGAGCAGATTCGGCGCAGTTTGTTTTCAACTTTATTCAATTCACAAATTCAAGTTAAGCTTTTTCATAGCCTCTCCGCTCAAGACGTCTTTTTGTAAGATGTAATGCGCGTCCGAAACCTTTACTTTCAGCGTCTGCTCGATATAATTTTTCGTTGCTTCTCCGCCCGAGCCTTTAAAAACGGTGACAAGTGTGAAACCGGCCAAGTCGTGCGCAAACTTTGTTATATATCCTCCTATGGCAGGGGGAACGTTAGCGCCCCAAACAGGGGTAACAATCACTACTTTGCCGTAGCCGGAAGGCTTAAATTTAAGCTCGCCTAAGTTGTTTCGGTTGTTTGCGATCATTTTAAATATATTGGCAATAAAAGATGATTTTTTGCCTCCGGCGCACAATTCCTCGATGTCGCAGCCGTTTTTTGCGGCAATGGCTTCCGCGAGTTTTTTGCAAGTGCCGGTCTGTGAGTAGTATACAACAAGGGTTTTTCCCATAACAATACCTCCGAGTTATCATAGTTTATCCGGAACATCCGGAGTTCGTGGCGTTGAAAAAACGTGCGCTTTGAGAGCCTTATCCGTGTTTGCCGTATTTTATTGCCGGAGTATATTATATTACTTTAACGGAAGGAATACAATCCCAATCGCTCGTTCGCCCGGCCAAACTTTCCTTATTGATCTTCCGATTAAACCATGCGGTCTAATCATCTCCTTATACCGGTCCGCGGGTCTAAGGGGGATTGAGGCGCCAAGTTTAGCGAATGGTTTAATTGTCGCCTCAATAATAGCAGTTCCTCATGCTACTCCTTTGAGCCGATATATCCGTTTTCGATATTAACACAGCAGATAACCTCGGGTTCGATTTCGTTTACCGCTTTTTTAATTTCACCTGTTAAAAGTTTCAGCGATTCTTTGGGATATTTGTGGGGAACAACGACATCAAAGAAACATTTTGAGCTTTCATTGCCGTCTATTATTCTAAAATCATGGGCGGATAGCCTATCTTTTCCCGGGTAGCTTTCAAGCACACGGACAACTGCCGGGACTATACGCAGAATTCTCTCGTCAGCCAGGTTCACGGGGTCAGTGTGCACTGTCAGCACTACTCCCGTTTCTTCATATACTTTTTTTTCAATCGCGTCCGCCAATGTGTGAGCTTTTTGCAAATTGTCTGTATCCGGGATTTCTATATGGATGGTTGCAAAGCTCTTGCGCGGGCCGTAGTTGTGGATTATCAAATCGTGGGTAGCGAGTATGCCGCTGTGCAGCTCGACTGTTTTTTCAATGCGGGCGGCAAGCCTTGAGTCTGCGGGAGCTCCGATTATCGGCCGCAATGTATCTTTAACAAGCTGCACTCCGGAGTACAGAAGAAAGGCTGATATTACCATCCCGGCATAACCGTCGATTATAATACCCGCAGTTTGAGCGACTACAGCCGACAATATCGTGAACGACGTTATTATCGCGTCGTTGCGCGAATCGACTGCGCCGGCTGTCAGTACGGGCGAGTTGACCGCTTTGCCGGTTTTTCGATAGACAAAACATTGCCATACCTTTACCGCAACTGCGCAGGTCAGCAGCACTATGCCCAACGCGCTCACTTCCGAAGCGGCCGGGTTGATGATTTTGAGAAAAGACTGCTTAGCGAACTCATAACCGAGCAGCAAAACTAAAAAAGCGATAACCAGCCCCGAAATGTACTCTATCCTGCCGTGTCCGAAAGGATGCTCAGCATCTGCCGGATTGTCGGCAAGCTTTTGGCCTATAAGCATAACCGCGCCCGAGCCGCAATCGGAAAGGTTGTTCACGGAGTCGGCCGTAATCGCTACCGAGCCGGACATAAACCCGATCATTAGTTTTAAAACAAACAAAGCCGCATTTGTGACGATTCCGAAAACCGCGGTCTGCGCAATCCTTTTCCCGGCAGGTTTTTCACCGCCTGTAACTGTCTTTAAGTTTCGAACCGCTTTCATAAACCTGCTCCCTTCGTCTCTATATAACCGCTGACTAAATCACTCTTAGACGGATACTCGGCTGATTTAATCCGCGCATCCTCGTCCTAAGCGGCCGTCATACTGCCTTTGTGCGGATCGGGATGCTTGCGGTTGTCCCTTGCGGGCGCAACCGTTCGATTAAATCATCACTTATTTATAAGTGACGGTTAAGTCGAAAAAATTTAAGTTTTTTGCACCTTGCTTCGAAAAGTGCGTGTTTTACGTTATTGTAATTATTTTTTTTGCAGTTACTACCGCGGAAGTTAAATACCGCATAAAATACTTACGCGGTTACTCGTGCCGAAGTAATACTTCTGAAAATGCATAATTTTTTAATTTGCGGGAATTGTAGTATTTATAAAAAATATTTATGCATTTTTAGCATTTTAAACTTAAAATACAATTGTATTCAAAGAATAATGTGGTATAATGTAGATATATGGGAGTTGGTTTCGGCTACGATTTCAGCCTATATTGTAACAAATCGTTATATTCTGTGTACACTATAATTAACACAGAATCAGAACACAGCATCGTATTAAAATGCCTGTAAAAAGAAAAAAATTCGGGCGCTCAAATATTACATAAAGGAGAATATCATGCCAAGAGGAAAAAAACAAATACCGGTAGAGGAAAAGATTCAAGAAGTTAAGCCGGAACCTAAAAAAAGAGGACGCAAACCCAAATCGGCTGTGGTTGCTCCGGTTGTAGAACCGGTTGCGGCACCGGCTGTGGAACCTGAAAAGGCTAAGCGGGGAAGAAAAAAATCAGTTCCTGAGATTCAAATTGCCGTTGCCGAAGAAGCTAAACACGACGGTGTTCCCGACGCTTATCTTGCCGATGTATGTAAGCTTATCGGAAGGAATATACGCGCAAACAGAAAACTGAGAAAGTTCTCAATTGACAATTTGGCGGATTATCTTGAGCTTTCGTCGTCATATGTCGGTCTTCTCGAAAGGGGAGAGCGTTGCCCGAGCCTTAAGACTTTGCTTAAGATTTGCGACTTGTTCAGCATTGATTTTGCTGAGTTGTTTAGCCAAGGTACGGGTGACGTTAAGTCTATACACGAAAAAGGTTCGGCTTCGTCAAACAACAAGCACAAATCAGTTATGTCCCTCATTCATAAATTGGGCGACAATGAACTGGAGTTTGTAATAACTGTATTAAAATCTATGAAAAATATGCAAAAAAGTAGCGGGGACTATATAGTGCAATAGTAAAATAGGTAGAAAAGCAATAGCAAAAAGTGATTCAGGCGGCCGGTTAATCCGGCCGTTTTTTTGCGCGCAAATGTTGTTTAGAGGGGATAACGCAGAGGGTTAGCGTTGATTCTATCGCCATTTTTCGGCCGCGCCAAGAAGGATAATTGTTAAGGAAATATTAAGTTTTCTTAAATTTGTCTGACTGCGGGATATTCAAAGGAACTTATGTTATATTATATCGTATGAGTTTGTGGGGAGCGAGTGTGAAGCTTTTTGCAAAGCTATGGTCGTTTAAGACCGTTTTCGGCTTAAACGGCTGTAACGCGGTGCGTCCGGTCTCGTCGGAATTTCTCGGCAACTGCGAAGAGAACCGGCCTGCGGGCGCACACATTGAAATCGAGGTGGTTTTTTGGAAAATGTAATCGAGCTACGGAATGTCAGAAAAGTCTATAAAATGGGCGACGAAAAAATTGTGGCGGTCAACGATGTCTCTTTGGATTTTGAGCGGGGCAAGATTTACTGCCTTCTCGGCAAGTCCGGCTCGGGAAAATCGACGCTGCTCAATCTGATTGCCGGTCTCGAAAAACCAACGAAGGGAACGATAGTTTTTAACAAGAAGCATGTCGAGTCCATGAGCGAGAAGCAGCTTGCGATATTCAGGCAGAAGTACATAGGCTTTGTCTTTCAGTCGTATAATTTGCTTCCGACACTTACCGCGCTTGAAAACGTTACTCTGCCGCTTATATTCAGGCGGGTATCGAGGAAAAAGCGGAACAAGGCGGCTTTGGAAATGCTTAAGAACGTCGGGCTTGAGGACAGATTCAGGCATAAACCTTCTCAAATGAGCGGCGGACAGCAACAAAGAGTCAGTATAGCGAGAGCGTTTGTGAATAATCCTCAGGTTGTATTTGCCGATGAGCCTACGGGCAATCTGGATACAAAGACGACAGACGAGATGATAAACCTCATGAAGGATATGGCCGAAAAAAACAAACAAACGATTGTTATGGTAACGCATAACCTCGAACTTGCAGCCTTTGCCGACGTTATTGTTCACATCAGAGACGGAAATATCGAAAATATCGAGAGGAATATGAAGCCGGAGAAGGAAGTGCCGGAAAAAGCGGATAAACTAGACGAATAAGAGGAGTATGTGATGAGAAAAATATTTACTGCAATATTGACGATAATAGTAGCACTTACGTCGTTTGGAGTACTAAATGTTTATGCCGCGACGGGAGCAAATTTAAAGATTACGGGAAATGCGAACTTCACCGTATCGCTCGGCGGAGAGTTTGTAACGTCGTATCAAGTTAAAAACGACGGGGATACAGCTGCAACCCTTGTTGGCGTATCGGGAACATCGAGCACTATGAGAGTCGAGATAACCGACAACATAGGGTCGATTAACCCCGGGGAGACAAAATCATTTGACGTAAGAGTAGTCACATACCCTGAGGACGGAACGGGGACGCAGACCGGCACGATACGCATTCAATATACGTCCGGCACAGACAGTACATATACATCGTTTGACATTAATGTCGCGGTAAAGGCTGACAGTTCGGCCGTAACACCGACTCCTTCGCCGAATCTCGCGCCGGAGCTTGTTATGACGGGGCCGACGGGTGCCGTGTCCGCGACGGTTGGCGGCAGCATATCGGTCAACGTCGGAATCAAGAACGCCGGCACGGCTGCGGCAGAATCGATTACGGCGACCGTTGAACCGAGCAAAGAGCTGACCGCAACTTTTCTGGACGGGTCAAACGCTATCAGGCTTATCAGCGCAGGAAGCTCGGATATCATTAAGCTTAACGTATATTGCCCGAAGGACACAGTAACGGGCACATATACCGTAAACATAAAATTGCTCTATATTGATTCCGCCAAGAAGCAGCACAACATGACAGCTTCATTCTTCGTTAAGGTTTCCAATCCCGACGGAGGCACGACCGAAGAAAAGCCGCGTCTTATACTTGACGGATTTACGGTCTCAAATTCTAAAATCAATGCCGGTGATGAGTTTACAATTAACGCTGTTATCAAGAATACAAGCGGAGTGCTCGCGAACAACGTTCAGCTTGCAATGCCCGCGCTTTCTGCCGACAGCATCAGCGTTACTAACAGCTCGGCATCGGCTTACTACAACAATCTTGATAAAAACGGAGTACAGAATGTAAGCTTTAAGCTTTCATCAAACCCGAGTATGCAGTCGGGCTCGTATCCCGTTAAATTTATACTTTCGTATACGGACAAAGCCGGAACAGCGTATTCTTCGGAGTATACGTATTATGTATCTGTAATCGGGAAAACGGCAGGAACGGCAAAGGGGATGCTGGAGGTTGTCAGCATAACCGAGCCGGCGCAGGTGTTTTCTCCGAACGCTTCCGCGGTTATCAGTGTAACCGTTAAAAACACGGGCAATAAAGATATTTCCGACATAAAAATAACATCGACCCCGACGGACGCGGCCGCAATAGTTCCGAAGTCCGCAGGTATAAAGCAGATCATTGCGCTTAAAATCGGAGAGTCTAAAACTGTTTCATTTACTCTTTCTCCGACAGAACAGGCAAAAACACAGTGCTATACGGTCGGCTTCGCGTTTGAGTATTCAAACGGTACGACGGATTCGTCCGGATCAGCCGTAAAAGAGCAGTTTAATCAATACATAGGCATTAATGTTTCCAATCCGGAAAAAGACGACGAAGAGGAGCCGAGCAAGAAGAGTACTCCCAAGATTATTATCAGCAAGTATGAAGCGAATCCCATTATCGTTCAAGCAGGCCAGGAGTTTGATCTTGATGTGACATTTATGAATACTCATGCCTCGAAGACGGTCAAGAACATCAAAGCGGTTTTCACCGTTAACGAAACAACCCAAGCGAAGGGCAACGTTTTTACACCGGTAAATATGAGCAACACATATTTTGTGGACTCAATTGATCCTAAAGGGGAAGTATCGCACCACCTCAGAATGTATACCGTTCCGGACGCTTCTCCGAAAAATTATATTATAAATGTTCTTATCGAATATGAGGACGAAGAAGGCAACACAATTTCAACAACCGAGCTCATCGGCATTAATGTTAAACAGACTTCCAAGCTCGATATAGGCGATGTATTTCTCCCTCCGTCACAGCCGCAGTACCAGCCGATGTATATTAACTTCCAGATTCAAAATACCGGAAAAGTTACGCTTAATAACTTGAAAATCAAGTTTGAGGGCGAAGGGTTTGATACAGTCGGTTCCGATATAATTTACGGCAACTTCGCCGTTGGCTCATATGATTACTATGACGCGACCATTACTCCGAATATGACAGGAAAGCAGACACTGAAGCTTATCGCGACCTATGACGATGATGCGGGAGAACGTAAAGAGATCGTAAACGAATACACAGTTGATGTTACCGAAGCTATGCCGATGGATATGGGCGGCAAAGAAGGAATGCCGATACCATCCGATATACCCGGCGAAACAAGCGAAGAATCAAAAGGTATTATCGGATTTGTAAAGGCTCACTTGGTACCCGTAATAATCGGTGCGGTTGTGTTCGTCGCCGTAATTGTCACTGCTGTTATAATATTCGTTAAGAAGAAAAAGAAGGGTATGGAGCAGGATGAGTAATCTTGATGTATTATCAATGGGTATTCGCAACCTGTTAAAGCGAAAACTGCGCACCTTCCTAACGATTCTCGGCGTTGTGGTCGGCACAACTGCAATTGTGGCGATGGTGTCGCTCGGAATAGGAGTAAACGTAAGCTTTGAAGAACAAGTGAAAATGTGGGGCGACCTCACAATTATCAGAGTATATAACTGGCAGGGTTACAACGGTGGTTCTAGTGACGCGCTCGTGCTGGATGACGCTATGATTAAACAGTTTAACGATATGGCGCATGTAACTATCGCGACTCCGATTATTGAGACCGGCTATAAGTTTGTGTCCGGGAAATACAGCGCATGGCTAAGCATAAGAGGAATGTATCCCGAGGCTATGGAAGCGATGGGTTATAAGGTCGAACAGGGAGATTTGCTGCCTGAGGAGGGTGAGGGCTATACAATAGTTTTTTCGTCTCAGGCCGCGTTTAACTTCACATCCGCGAGACAAAGGGGGGGAGGAGGCGGAGTCAGGGTTTACGGAGGCGGAGTTATGGTTGCGGGAAACTCCGGCGGCATGTCGGATGTTCCCGCGGCGAACGTTGACCCGATGAAGGACAGATTCACAATGTCCTACGATTATAGCTACGGCGAAAAGGTTGTCGGTGAGACGACCGGGAAAAAAGCCGATACCTACAAAATTAAGGTTATGGGCGTTATGACTCAGTCGGACGACTGGGAGAGATCATACTATTCGGTCATGCCTATTGCCCAGGTTCAAAAAATCACCAAGGATCAGCAAAAATGGGAAAAGTCAAACGGTTCCAGAGGCGGTAACGAGACAAAAGGCTATCAGACGGCACTGGTCAAAGTTGACGATATGAAAAACGCCTTAAAAGTCGTTGAAAAGATTAAGGAACTCGGTTTTACCGATACTTACTCTCCGACCGAGGAAGTAAAAAGAATGACTGACATGATGGCCGGGCTTCAGATGCTTTTAGCCGCGATAGGCGGTGTTTCGCTGTTTGTCGCCGCAATCGGAATAGCAAATACAATGCTTATGTCAATATACGAGCGCACAAAGGAAATCGGCGTTATGAAGGTTATCGGAGCAAAACTGAACGATATCGGAAAGCTGTTCCTTCTCGAATCGATGATTATAGGATTTGCGGGAGGGGTGTTCGGTATAGGGCTGAGTTATCTTGTATCCTACATACTCAATAACGTTAAAGGTCTTTCAATCATCCCTATGCAAATGTATTCAGAGACAACGACGATATCTGTCATACCTGTATGGTTGGCAGTCGCCGCTCTGGCCTTTGCAACGTTTATCGGGCTAATTTCCGGATTTATGCCGGCGAGACGCGCAATGAGGATAAGCGCGATAAACGCTATAAGAACAGAATAGTCAACGAAGTGTCGCTGTGTAAGTAACATTACCGCGGGAACGACAAAATATAGCGTTTTCCTATATTTTGTTGCCGAAGTAATAAGCGCGGTGTGCCTCTGCCGGCACACCGCGCATTTTAATCCTTGTTATGGGAGAAAAAATGGATAAGCGGGATAAAGTAAACGATTTTCTTTTTAAAAGCGGAATACATCACGAATGCGTAAATTTTAAAGAAGAGACCGAGTATTTTTTAAACGAGATGAAGCTCGGTCTTTTAGGCAAGTCCTGCCTCGAAATGATACCGTCATTTATAACTGACTGCGGCAGCGTATCGGATTGCAAAGTCATAGCGCTTGATGCCGGAGGCACGAACTTTAGGGTAGCAGTTGTCGGGTTTGACAAAGATTTGAAGGGAAGCATAGAGTATTTGAAACGTTATCCGATGCCCGGAACAGGCAAAATCATCACAAGGCTTGAGTTTTTTGATGAGCTTGCCTCCCGCGTTATGCCCGTAGCGGATGCAAGCGAGCATATAGGTTTTTGCTTTTCGTACAGCGCGGAAATACTGCCCGGTCTTGACGCGAGAATAAACAGTATGAGCAAGGAATCGGGGGTACAAGATATTAAAGGAGCTCTAATCGGAGAAAATCTCAACGCCGCACTGCTGCGTCTCGGTTGTCGCGCCCAAAAAAGCATAGCTGTTCTGAACGATACTACAGCATGCCTGCTCGGGGGAAGGGCACATTCGAACAGCGCGCGCTACAGCGATTATATGGGCTTTGTGCTCGGCACGGGGATCAACGCCTGCTATTACGAACAGTGCCGCAATATAGAAAAAAGGGCAGAAGTTACTTCGCTTTCCGGTAAAATGATAATCAACACAGAGGCTGGCGGGTATATCCCTCTTTCAAGGTGTAAACTTGACGAAGCGGCGGATGCCGAAAGTCAAAATCCCGGCGAGCATTTTCTTGAAAAGGCGGTATCCGGAGCGTATCTCGGCAGACTGACATATAAGGTGCTGGAGGCTGCGGCAGAGTACGGTGTTTTTGACTTTGGCCCCGATACAGTCGAGCTTAAAAAACTGAGTTCGGCGGAGGTTCACGATTTTGCCGCGAGCGCCGATGTTAAAAATACGCTTTATAATATTTTTGCATCTAAAAGCGACAGGGAGACGGCGCGGATAATCGCGGAAAACATAATACGAAGAGCCGCGAAATACTGCGCTGTTATACTGGCGGGAATAATGTTTAAGACAGGCAAGGGAACAGACGAACGTTTTCCTGTCTGCGTGACTGCCGAAGGCACGACGTTCTCAAAATCTGTCCGTTTCAGAGAATATTTTCGGGATTATATAGCCGGTTGCCTGAGTAAGGAGCGCGGTTTGTACCCTCATATTATCAGCGCCGAAGATTCGACGGTTTTCGGTGCGGCTTACGCGGGATTAATGCGAAGGTAAAGTTAAATCTCCTATTGCCGTTTTAGTTTAACCGGTTTATAATTGACAGCAGTGCGGAGACATGCGCCGGTGCACGCTTTGATTATATCGATTTTCCTTGCCTGATCGAAGAAATGAAGCTGCGGCTGTTAGGGCGACAATTTAACTTTTCTCAGAATTCGCGCTGCATTCACTTTTGGACCGCAGGGTTTAATCGGGGAGCAATACTATAATTTTGAAAACTATTTTTGCAGAAACCGTTATACGGGCAACCTCTCGGAGGGTAACATGAATGATTACGATAATATAATAAGCAAGCTGAGAATCAGCAGTCATAAAGACAAGTTGATAATCAACAAGCCGGAAGATGTTCACGAGTTCGACGCTTTGGACTTTGATGTTGAAGCGGCAAAGGAACGATATGATCTGATAGTGTTTTTTGGTATGAGTATCGATGAAATTACCGGCAGGCTTAACGACATAGCGGAAAAAAATCTGATGAATGACGACGGTTACGTATATATACTGTATCCCAAAAAAGATAATCAGCGCTACACAGTTTATGTCGAACGAAACGATATTTTGACCGGTATTTATAACAACGACGACGGCTATTACGCGAACACTCATCTGAAATTCTGCAAAATGGCGAGTTTTAACGAGACGTTTACGATAGTCGGGTTAAAACATGCCGATAAAAAAAAGCAACAGAAGCAGAAAACGCAGCCGGTCAAACAGCAGCTTAATAAAACAAGGCAGGACAAGGATCAGTACCAGTATCGCAAGAAGCCGGACAACACGCAGGACAGACAAAAGCCTGATACCGCCACCGAAAAACAAAAACAGGAAAGAACGCAGAATAAGCAGTTTGAAAGGACGGAGCGGCAGCGACCCGAAAAAGTTCAAATTCGGCAGACCGAAAGGGAAGAGCTGTCTGTAAAATCCGACAGGCAAAAGCCTGAAAAAGCTAGGCCGAAGCAAAATCCCGAACGACAGCAGACAAAGCCGGCAGAGCAGGGGCAGCAAGACAAGCAACCGGCAGCCAAGAATCAGCAAAATGCCAGGAGCAAGGCGAGCACTGCCGTGAAACGCGAAAAATCTGTTTCCGAACAGGCGGCCTCGCAGATTGATACACGGTCGGAGTCAAAGTTTGGCGCAAGACTTGAAGCAAAGGCTGACACAAGACTTGAAGCGAGATTTGAAGCAAAACCGGAAGTAAAGCCGGAAGTAAAATCCGAAGCAAAATCTGACGTAAGGTTTGAGACAAAGTCCGAGGCAAAAGCCGCCAAGCCAAAAAGACATTTTGCATCGAAGAAAGCGGACGAGTCTGAGGTAAAACAGGACGAAGCGCAAAAGAAAGAACATAAAAAGCCGTTTCGCAAGCCGAAAAATCCGAAAGGGCAAAACAACGCCTTAAACGATGAAAACCCTGCTGCCGCGAACGAAAAGAGCCGGAAAAACAATCCTAAAGGCGATACAAAAAAGGATATAATAAAGGATGTAAAAAAAGATATAAAAAAAGATATGAAGAGCGATACGAAAAACGAGAACTTTCAAAAGCCTTTCGGACACAGGCGGCGAGATGATTCCGGCCAAGCAGGTAAAGCTAAAGATGAATAACGAGCGACGTGAGGCTTTATCTGCAAACCGGTCATGTGAAGAACCGAGTCCGGTTTTGAAACAAGGTAAACACTGATCAGATCACTTTGGACGGATACACGGCTGATTTAATCCGCGCATCTTCGTCCGCAACGGCCGTTATACGGCCTTTGTGGGGCATGTTGAAAAATCGCCTTGCGGCTTTCCATTGAAAATGGGAAAACACCATTTTTCAATGGAGAGCGCCGCTCGCTCAACCCACTAAAGTGGGTTTCGTGCGCAATTTTCAACACTTCTTTATGCGGAGTGGGATGCTTTCGGTTGTCACTTTCGGGCGCAACCGTTCGATTAATTCTGCACGTACCAAGATCTTTTGCGCACCCAAAACCATAGCGCACTGTTTTTGTCCGGCAATTGTACTTGCAATTTGTACCTACCAAAATATTTGATGTTTTGCTTGACGAAAGCTCGTATTTAAACTATAATGTTCTATGTTTCGGAATTTTACCGGCAATGCCCGGAGGAGAGTTCCGGTAGTGCCGGTTTATAAAAACCGCCTATAATCCGCTGTCGGATTTTCAGATCAGCAAATTATTGTGAGGAGGTGCCTTGTAATGAAAAGGACATTTCAACCGAAAAAGAAGCAAAGAAGCAGAGAACACGGTTTTCTTAAAAGAATGAGAACGGCCAATGGCAGGAAAGTCTTGGCAAGAAGACGCAGAAAAGGCAGAGCTGTACTTACGGCTTAATACCGAGACCCGCTTCGGCGGGTTTTTGTAGTATTGCGGAAAATACGGGTGAACTATGTTATTTACCTGCTCATTAAAAAAGAACAACCAGTTTAAGGTTGTTTACAACAAAGGCAAGTCTATAGCGGACAAGTTGCTTGTGATGTATGTCTACCCGAACAGGACAGAGGGAAATCGCCTAGGTCTTTCCGTGAGCAAAAAGGTAGGCAAAAGCGTTATAAGAAACAGGATAAGGAGACTTATAAAGGAAAGCTATAGAGCTGTCGAAAAAGAAGGTGTCCGCGCCGGATATGATATTGTCGTTATCGCAAGACAGTCATCGTCTGAGGCCGTATATTGTGAAATAAGGCAGTCTGTTTCGAAACTTCTTTATAAACACGGACTGACCGAAATTTACGAAAAGACGGGCGAGAGCTTACCATATAAGCTAAACCGCGAATAAACCCGGAGCTTTTCTTTGATCTAAGGTGTTGAATACATGGCAAATATGGCTAAGCGTTCGGTGATTTTTCTTATAAACATATATAAGAAGTTTATCTCTCCAATGCTGCCGCGAAGCTGCAAGTTCTACCCGACTTGTTCTAGCTATGCCGTCGAGGCGGTGGAAAAGCATGGAGCGGTTAAGGGCGTGTTTCTTGCCGTTTGGCGAATACTCAGATGTAACCCGTTTTCTCGCGGGGGGTATGATCCCGTACCGTGAGAAAGCGGAAGTTTTGTTTGACTGCGCACCGGCGTTTTTGCCGGTAGGTTTCGGAGGCGGAGCTTTTCTTTGGCTTTTTCTTCGCGGAAAACTTTTATTAAATTAATCGGCGTCTGCCATTTAATGGGGGCTTAGCTTTGAGTAATGTAATCAATCAAGCTGTATCTTTGTTAGGTATGATAGAGAAAGACCCGAGCGGAATAACCGGTTTTATTACCGGAATACTCGGGGCTATTTTGAACGTGCTGTTCGAACTGTCATATATGCTGTCTTCGCCCGGCTCGATGGCGTTTTCGATTATTGCGATGACGGTAATAGTCAGAATAATAATGTTCCCTCTCGGAATAAAGCAGCAGCACTCTATGGCTGTTACGCAGCATTTGCAGCCAGAGGTGGCAAAAATAAAAAAGAAGTACGGTGATACAAAAGATCCCGAGCTTCAGCGCAAAATGAATGTTGAAATTCAGAATCTGTATTCAAAGGGCGGAGCGAATCCGATACTCGGATGTTTGCCGCTCTTGATAACACTTCCGATTTTCATCGCGCTTTTTTCGCTTCTTAAACAGAGCTATCTGTATGTTGACAGACTTAACGATCTTTATACACAAATCGCTGTTGTATTGAACAAGGGTATGCACGACATACCCGGTCTCTATGATTCTGTCGGGGCTATCGTTAACGCGAAGCTTCCCAAGGGCATGATACTTAACCCCGATGTGATGTCGGAGCTGGCCAAGCTTGTAAACAAGATGTCTTCGGCAAACTGGCAAACACTTACAAACAGTTTCCCTGATTTAAAAGAGCAGATAATGCCGCTTTTGAACCAAAAAGTCCAAATCGAGTCTATGTTTGGCATAAACTTAATCGATGTTTCCGGTTGGAGCTTCCCCGGAATAATCATCCCTGTCTTAACGGGTCTGGCTACGCTTTTGACTTCGATCATTTCCATGAGACAGACACGCAACACAACGGAGCCTTCTCAAGCAAATATGCAAAAGTATATGATGTACGGTATGCCCATCATGATGATATTCATGGCTGCGGGAGCTTCTGCCGGTGTCGGTGTGTACTGGACGGTTTCGTCGTTGTTCCAGGCGGGACAGTCTTATCTGCTCGGCAAGTATTACAACAAAGAACGGCTTGACGCATATTTTGCAAAAAGAGAAGCGAAGCTGAAGGGGAAACCGGCTAAAAAAGGTACCCTTCAAAAAATGCTTGACGCGCAGGCGGATAAGCAGAACCAGTACAGGAGAAAAGGGGAGTAAAAGATGGATATCCGCGACAGCTTGGAAGTCAGCGGCAAGACCGTGGACGATGCGGTTGCCGAAGCGCTGACCAAATTGAAAATTACAAAAGAAGAAGCTAAAATAACTGTTCTTGACCCCGGAGCAAAAGGCTTGTTTGGTATAGGCGCAAAGCCGGCGAAAATCCTTTGTGAGATTGTATTCGACCCGGAGGGAAGGGCAAAGAAATTCTTGCGGGAAATAGCGATTGCCCTTGGGGTTACTGTGGATATCCAAACCGAACTTACCGAAAAACAACTCATAATAAACCTGACCGGCGAAAACCTCGGTGTTTTTATCGGTAAAAGAGGGCAGACACTCGATTCTCTGCAATACCTTGTAAATCTAACGATAAACAAGGGCAGGGGAACATATATCAGCGTTGTACTTGACTCCGAAAACTACAGACAGCGTCGCCGCGATACTCTTGAATCGCTTTCGATTAATCTGGCGAAAAAAGTTAAGAGCACCCAGAGAGCTGTTGTTCTCGAACCGATGCCGTCGGCTGAGAGACGAATTATTCATTCGGTCTTGCAGAACGACATATATGTTACAACATATTCGGAGGGCGACGAGCCGTTCAGAAACGTCGTAATCGCCCCGAAAAAAGGCGTATCTTTCTCAAAAAGATCAGATAATAAATACGGAACGAAAAAGGTGTGGAAGGCATAAAGCCGCGGACGCACCTTCACATGCAGTGAAGCCATAGATTTCTTACGACCGCATGCGAATGCGGTTTTTCTATGGGCAAGAGGCATGACTTGTGACGATGACCGCAGCGAAGAAGCGCTTTTCCGCCCGGGAACATCCGCTTCAAACATTATTATTGCATTGAACAGAGCGTTGCTGTATACTGTTAAAGGTTTAAGACTGGTGTGAGTGGTGTCTGATGAAAAACATGCTTTACCCGAAGTTATATTATTCTAAAATCGGCGATATCGACTTTGACATGCTGAAAAGCAAAGGCATAAAAGGGCTTGTTTTTGATATAGACAACACGCTTTCGCCTTATGATGTGGCTTATCCGGACGAGCAAACGGTCGAGCTTTTTGAGGAGCTTGCCGCAAAAGGGTTTGAACTTTGCCTTGTGTCGAATAACGGCCGGCCTAGAGTACAAAAATTCAATGAACGGCTGAATGTGTTTGCAGTATGGAAAGCGAAAAAGCCCGGTACAGAGGGTATAAGCCGCGCAATGGCACAGATGGGAACGGACAAAAACTCGAGCGCTCTGATAGGCGATCAGGTATTTACGGATGTTTGGTGCGCGAATTCGGCAGGTATGACAAGCATACTTATCAAGCCAAAATCTGAAAGAGACGAGTTTAGCGTAAGACTGAAACGGATACCGGAAAAACTTGTGCTGTATTTTTATTTTCGAAAGCTTCGGAAAGCAAGACACCACAAGTAGTGGGATTACCGATACCAGCTATTTAAATGCAGGAATAAATTTCCAAAATATTTGACTAAACTGTAATGAGCCGTTATTCGATATATAATGAAATATGCGAAAGGGCGTATGTCGAATGTCGGCCGATAACAACAAAAAGTTGAAGGCGGATTTACAGGAAGACGGTGATAGAGTGTATGATATAAGAAATTACATGGAGATCTGCGTCTCGGACATGATGGACGCGATCCTCAAAGATTTGAACTGCTGCACTTGCGAAACCTGCAGATACGACATTTTCGCTATCGCATTGAATTCTCTCCCACCAAAGTATGTTGTAACAAAGAGAGGTCAGTTGTATACAAAAATGAGTACGCTGCAACAGCAATTTGATGTAGACATAATTGCTGCCATTACAAAGGCGGCCGTTCTTGTTTCAAGGACACCGAGGCATGAAAAGTAAGGGTTGTCGCATAGTACTTATAGGTTTCATGGGAAGCGGAAAGACTACTGTCGGGAAGCTTCTGGCACGAAAGCTTAATATGAGTTTTTTCGATATTGACGACATGATAAGAGAAGCTGCGGGCGAATCCATCGGCGATATATTTCGTTATCGCGGAGAAGCCGTTTTCCGTGAACTTGAAAAGCAGTCGGCTGTAAAAGCTTCAACGTTTGAGAACTGTGTTATCGCGACAGGCGGAGGAACACTGACAAACGCTGAAAGCGCAAAAACGCTGAAGTCCTGCGGTATTGCGGTTTATTTGCATTGCAGTGCGGATACGGTATACCTGCGCACGGAAAATGACGGCGTTGACAGACCGCTCCTGAACGGAACGAATAAAAAGCAGCTGATCGGAGCATTGCTAAAATCGAGAGAAGAAACGTATAAGACGTATTGCGATATTGTTGAGGAAAACGATGATATCACTGCGGAGGAATGCGCGGATAACATCATTAAAGATTTACGTCAAATAAACATACTATAGGGGGAATCACAATGATTTCAGCGGGAGAATTCAGAAACGGAATTACAATCGAATACGAAGGGGACGTATACGTCATACTTGACTTTCAGCACGTTAAGCCCGGAAAAGGCGCGGCGTTTGTCAGATCGACGATAAAAAATCTCATTAACGGCGGCGTAACGGAGCGCACATTCAGGCCTACGGAAAAAATGCCTAGAGCGCATGTAGACCGTAAGGATATGCAGTATTTGTATTCCGACGACACGTTATTTCATTTCATGGATCTTGAGTCTTACGAGCAGACGGCCGTAAACGCCAGCGACATCGGTGATGAGCTTAAATTTATCAAAGAAAACGAAATGGTCAAGATTCTTTCTTACAACGGAAAGGTATTCGGAATCGAGCCGCCGTTGCAGGTTGATCTTGTTGTTACGGAGACGGAGCCAGGCTTTAAGGGTAACACGGCGACCGGGGCGACAAAGCCCGCCATCGTTGAAACCGGAGCGACGGTCTATGTGCCTTTGTTTATTAATGTAGAAGACAGAATAAAAATCGATACAAGAACCGGAGAATACTTGGGAAGAGTATAGCGGATCAGCGGCAATTATTAATCGTTGTTGCCGTTGTAAAAGCTCACCCGGAGCTTATTTGACAAAAATATATAAAACGAAATTTGACTTGTGGAAAGGCGGATGCTTTAGCCGATGACTGATTACTTAACCGAAATCATTGAACTTAATAACAGTTATTCAAAGCTTCAGCTTATGCCTATTCCACATGCTAATACGCCGGATGAGCTTGACGCTATGCTCGAAAGGCGTTATTTTACTATCAAAAACATAGCAAAAGAATGTAACAGGCTCGTTGAAAACGAACTTTTCCCCGTACTCTTGAATTTTGTAAAGATTACGGACGAGATTGAGGAGCGGCTCATAAAGTTTTGCCAAGATCTTGAAGCTTCGGAAGCGCAGACGGATTACGGGCTGGAGTTCATGGTGTATGACGCGCTTGTAAACCGCGCTCGTATCAACAATGACAACGACAGGCTGGTTAAGTTTGTGTACCACAGGGCCACGGTGCTGTACAGGCTGGATAAGAACAGGTTCAAGAGTATAATTCAGGAAAGCCTTTCAGAAATTGTTAACGCAAACAAGCTTAAATACAGGTCTATCGAGAAAGAAGAGACAAGGCTTTATATTTGCAAGTCCGTAGGCAACCTGTTCTTATCAAAAATTGGCGATGTAAGAACGGACTGGCGCGGGGTCTTGAATTTGAGCAATGAAACGCTTGATTTTTATAATAATCCGAAAATCAAGGAATTCGATCCTCATTTTCCGTTCAGACGTTTTTTGTATATTACTTATCAAAACATTACTTCCATGCTCGAAGTCTTGCGCGAGGCGCACAAGGGCAGAATACCGGAACTTTCGGATAACCCTGAAGCCATAAACGAGCTTTCCAAACTAGTTTACGACAGCGCAAATGCTTTGATATATCAGGGTTCAAGCATGTTGAGTAAAGAAGAGTACAGGCATTGTGAAAACAAGATACGATATGTTTATTCTGCCGCTTCGTTTCATTACGGGAAAATTACGCTAGAGAAACTCGTCGATATGCTGAAAAATCTGTATGTTAAGTCGCGAAAGATCGACTACAGCGAAAACGGAATTTTTACGGGAATTTTCCTGCCATCGGCTTACGGAGAGTATCTCTCAATGCTGGAAGGCCCCGAAAATGTGAGCGGTGCACTGCGAGGGCTGATGTATAACATCATCGAATTTTGCATGGGTGTCGGAGCGGACACTTCAAGGTATATAGTCAGTGAAACGCTTGTTTCGTTTATAGCGGGCAGCCTTGTGACCGACGGCGAAATGTATTATAACATTGTGATGAGTATGACTGTGCACAACGATTTTACCACCTACGTTCATTCGGGAATTGTCAGCGAGCTTGCGTGCCTGTTTGTCGAGAAATTAATAGACATTAACCCGGGCTATCTTGTAGGCATATACGGGGAGAAGAACGCGAGAGAAGTCAGGAGAAACAAGGCAGACATTTTGGGAAAAGTAATTAAAACAGCGCTTGCGTTTGATATCGGCAAAGCGGGAAGCGCATTTTCTCTCAGCGAAAACATGAGAAGCTTTTTACCTCACGAAAAAAGGCTGGTTATGAAGCATGTTGATGTGGCAAAAGAGATTTTCGAGCATGTACCGAGCCTGAAATATATATACGATGTCGCATACGGACACCACAAGCATTATGACAACAAAGGCGGCTATCCGCCGGAGTTTGACCTCCATGCATCACAATACAAAAATATTATTAACATCATCGCGGTTGCGGATTCAATTGCCGCCGGAACCAATCCCTACGGTAACTTGAATTCGGAAGTAAAGAAGTTTGACGAGATTATTGCCGAAATTAAAGAAGGCGCCGGCACAAGATATTGCCCGTTGTGCGCCGGATTGTTGGATGATGCTGCTTTTCTCGAGAAACTCAGATATACTGCCGAGCAGCGCCGCAGACTCATAACGTTTGAGATTCACCGGGAGGCGGAGGAACGCCCCGGAATGATGAAGGCGGTGCTGTACTCATAAACGGCGGAAAATTTGGAGTGCTGATATGATTTCTACTGAATGGTTTAACGGTTTTGACGATTTATCCGATGTAAACTCGGTAAGAAACGCGGTATTCCGCGGTGACGAACCGAGGCTGAAAACGTTTACAAACGAAAACGATATCGCTTCGATGCATTTGGTTCTGTATGACAATCACAGACCTGTTGCCGCGGGAAGTATACTGCTTTCCGACTTTAGCTTTGTGCTCTACGGAATTTCTGTAATTGGGGACAGCAGAGGGGATCACATCGGCGATTTTCTTGTAAGGCTAATGATAAGAAAGTGTTTCGATTGCGGAGCAAAGACACAGTACGCCTTTGTACCGCACGATGCTTGCGGTTTCTTCGAAAAACTGGCGTTTAAACCTGCGCAGGCCGGAGAGACCATAGAAAATATCTCTGTAAAATGCGGCGGAGACAGCTGCATGATAAGACACGGAGATATTAACGAGTAGTATGAGGGACTCGCTTTTCTGCGTTATTGCCCTTGATTAAACCATGCGGTTTAATACCCCCTCAGGCCTTGCGGGTCTAGGTGGATTGAGTCGACAAGTTTAGCGAGCGGTTTAATTGCCGCCTCAATAACCACGCAGAGTCTGAGTTTTGCGGCACTCTTATTCTTGGAGCAGGATAAACAGCGGCGGGTTCGGGTCGTGCAGGCGGAGAATTACGACCGCTTCTTTATAGTCGGAGCAGTATTTTGCCGTCCATTTCCCCGCCGAGTTTAACCAGCATAAAAACAGGTCGCCTGATGCGGTTTTCGCAAAGGCAAATTTGTTTGTTCCGCAGATATACGAAAACGGCAGACCGCTTTCGGTAATATAGCCGTCCGCAACGAGAAAATCCTCTATAACCCCGTAATCCGTCATCATAACGGATTGGTACTTGGCATAATTCAATTGCGGAATAAGTTCCGGATTAAAATCCGGGATTTTTTTATTTATTTCGGACTGCATGCTCGTGTACTGCTCAATGTTATTAAGAAGTATCTCAAATTTATTCTCAAGACTGTTTAACACAAACATGTAAAGCATATTGCTTTCGTTTTTGTGTGAAGCATAAACAACAGAGTATTTCTCGTCGCAGCTAAAGTATCGTATGTCGATGTCGTCAACGTTGAAATAGCCACACAACGCCTGTTTTGCGGTCGTATAACGTTCATCCGATGCTATGGGAGTTTCTATCGCACCATGAATGAAGTTGTATTTGGCAATGAGACTGTTGTAGTTTTCCCTGTACAAAAGGCCGGCGTTATTTTGCGAAACAAGCGCAACTCCGTCTGTTGTTTCACAGGCGGCAAAAAGCTCGAGCTGCTTGCTGTCAGAAAATTTCAACTCTTTAAACTCGGAGAAGTCCGACGGGCGCAGGAAAAGAAGGTATACTTGCGCGCTCTTGTACGAAGACGCGAGCAGCCCGGTATCTATAAGCTTGCCGACTGTTACATAGTCGCTTGAGGTCATATCAAACAGGTAACCGCGTTTGGAGATAAAATTAGTATATACCGAGAATTTGTCAAAGTACGAGTTGAGCGAGACGCATATTTCGTTGAGCATGGCAAAATTGTCCTGACCGGAGCGCGGCTTTTCCGTAGAAACAGTTTCGGGCGGCAGGGTATCGGAATCGGGCATTTCCTCTTGGTCTTCGTCCGGCAGAGACGTCGAGGAAACGGGGGCGGGAACTCTTAGGGACAAATTGGGTTTTTCATAAATATATAGGCCGCAAAACAAAACAATCGAAACAAAGCAGAAGCTGCCGGCAATTATTTTGAGCCTGCCGCTTTTTGCAGAATATTTACCGCAATAAGGGCAGGAATGAGATTTTTCGTTATATGCTGTTTTACATTTTTTGCAGATCATCGTATCACTTCCGGATGTGGATTTATTGTGCACAAAGCCGACGTATCGGAGCGTTGTGGCGCATCTAAGCGCGTCTGTTCGACCTAAGTAACCGCGTAAGTATTTTATGTAGCAGTTACTGGGGCGACAATTAAATCATTCGCTAAACTTGTCGCCTCACCCCCCCCTTAGGCTCGCAGGGCCGGTATAAGGGGTGATTAAACCGTATGGTTTGATCGGGGGATCAATAACTTCCGCGGTAATATTATACCAATGTTTTATTGTGTTTACAATTAATACTTGAACACTATGTTTATAAATAGTAGAATGTTACGAAGGAAGTCAGGCGGCGCTTCTATTAACGCGGAAGTTAAATACCGTGTAAGTACTTTATGCGGCGTGTGAGGGAACATAAAATGCTGCATTTTGTTGCCGGAGTAAAACCTTTGAGGCTATGTATCTATTGCCGAGATAACGCTTGAACTCGAGTAGTTTGTTAGGAGACATGTATATGGATGAAACTGTAATTGTGGTTATGGTGGCGGACGAAAAAACCGGCCTGCCGGAAAAAGAGCTGACTTCGTTTAAGTTGGCGGAATATACCGATTTGATGGTCAACGTTTTTGCTGTTTCAAAGGGCGATGACTTTGAGCTGCATGTTAAACTGACTACTCCCGATGTTTCGGACTGGCAATTTGACGCAGTATATGATTATTACGATGCAGATATTTTTATACCTGAGGGCGTGGCTGTTACCGAAAAAGACAATTGCTATAATCCGACATGGGAGTTTGCTTTCATGCTTACGGGAGACGATGAACGCGACGAAGAAAAGCTCAAAAAAATTATTCGTATGCACAAAGAGGAACTGGATTCAGTGTTCGAAGAAATTAACGGGAAAGAAGGAGAGTATGGGGGGCGCTAAACGGCCGCAAACAGCGTCTGCCGGGCAGATGGCCACAGTGCGGACAAGGCGTTGGAAAATCAGGGAAAAGCGCTTTCCTAGTTCGGGTGAAATTACTTGAACAGCCTATATACTCGTGATATAATCAGTGCGGTTAAAAACGGTGATATGATGCTAAGAGCGTACAAGACTATATTAGAGCCTGCGGAAACAGAGCTTACAGAGAAAAAATCCCGGTTTATCGCGTATTTCGCCCCGATCAGCGGCGAAGGCGATGCTCTTTCGGTACTCGAACGAGTGCGGAAAACGCACTCTGCGGCTTCGCATAACTGTTATGCATTCAGAATTTTGGGTGACAGTGTTTACGAGCGCTATTCGGACGACGGCGAACCGGGCGGAACTGCAGGGCTTCCGATGCTTGGGGTTTTGTCCGGTTCGGAGCTGTATAATATTATCGTTGTCGTAACAAGGTATTTCGGCGGCGTTCTTCTCGGAACGGGAGGACTGGCGCGGGCATACTCGGGAGCGGTAAAGCTGGCTCTCGCAGAGGCAGAAATTATCGAAAAAAAACTGTTTGCAAAGCTTAGAATACTGTGCGATTACTCGTCTTACGGGAAAATTTCGCATGAGCTGCTTAGGCTTGGCGCAGTTGTAAATAATACGGTTTTTGAATCTGAGGCCGAGCTGCTTGTTTTTTGCGAAAGCCGTGCGTTAGAAGATGTATCCGTCGCGGTGACGGATATAACGAGCGGCCGGGCACTCGTTTTTTGTGAGGGCGAGGTTTTTGGGTTTGCCCATAACGGGAAAGTTATATTTTGACGGATATCCAGCCAAAGTGATTTAATCAATGTTTACCTTGTATAAGAGCAGCGCTAGTATTTTGGAATTTTGCTTATAGTAAACAAGCCTTTCGGCTAGGCGACTATAAACGATTATACATATAGTTTTAAGGAGGAAGCAGTTTGTCGGGACACTCAAAGTTTTCAAACATTAAACATAAGAAGGAAAAGTCAGATTCAGCTAAAGGCAAGATATTTACAAGACTCGGAAGGGAAATCGCCGTTGCCGTCAAATCGGGAGGCGCGGACCCGGCCGGAAACTCGAGGCTCAGAGACTGTATCGCCAAGGCTAAGGCTTCGAACATGCCTAACGACACTATTGAAAGAAGCATAAAAAAAGCGGCGGGGGATCTATCGGGTGTAAACTACGAAGCGGTGACTTATGAAGGCTACGGCCCGAACGGAGTCGCAATTATTGTCGAATGCCTAACCGATAACAGAAACAGAGCGGCGGCAAACGTCAGAAACGCATTTACCAAGGGCGACGGAAATATGGGCACCAGCGGCTGCGTTTCATATATGTTTGACGAAAAAGGCCTGATAATGGTCGAAAAAGATAAGAAGATAAACGAAGATGAGCTGATGCTTCTCGCTCTTGACTCGGGATCGGAGGATTTCGCCGTTGAAGAAGAGGGTTATGAGATAACAACATCGCCCGAAGACTTTTCCGCCGTGCGCGAAGCTCTCGAGAAAAAAGGGATTCCGATGGTATCAGCCGAGGTTACGCTTATTCCTCAGACCTATGCTGCGCTTAACGAGCCGGACGAGATAAAAAGAATGAAAAAAATTCTTGACCTTTTAGATGAGGAAGACGACGTGCAAAACGTCTATCACAACTGGGAGAATGAGCAATAGCTGTTACCGGTAGACTATATTACCGTGGAGGGTGATACTGTGATCTATTTTATTGTTAACCCGGCCGCGGGTTCAGGGAAGAGTGTCAAGGCCGTTCCGTACATCGAGGAAGTGATGACGCAGGCCGGGCAGGATTATAAGTTTATATACACAAACAAACCAAAGGATGCCGAAACTATCAAAAGCGCTATCGATTTCGGCATAGCAAAGGCTGTCATCTGTGTCGGCGGAGACGGAACTATACAAGAGGTAATGCCCCTTATGCTTAACACGGGCATACCGATGGGCCTCATACCGTCCGGAAGCGGTAATGATTTTGCCGGTTCTCTCGAAGGATTTAGAATTACAGAAGGCAGCTTCGAGCAGAAAATTAAGGGCTACACAAAAAAGCTCCTGACGGCGAAGGCTGTCGATACCGACGCCGTTTCACTCAAGGGAAAGCCGGTAGGCCGGGACGATTTTGAGCAGTTCTTTTTTGTGAATATAAGCTCGATCGGCATAGACGCCGAGGTTGCCGCTTCCGTACCGAAACTAAAAAAGACCTTCGGGGGAGCAGCGTATTTAGTGGCGCTCATCAAAACAATTTTCACGTACAGATCGAGCAGTGTGAGAGTAACTGCGGACGGGAAACGCTTGGATGACAAATTTTTACTCACTGCCGTATGCAACGGAAGGTTCTACGGCGGCGGATTTATGATAGCTCCGATGGCGGACCTCGGCGACGGAGAGCTGACTGTTTGCCTTGTAAGACATATGCCGAGGCTAAAGGTTTTAGTGCTGTTTCCTTCGGCAATGAAGGGAAAGCATACGCGTTTCAAGGAAGTCTTGCAGTATAACTGCAAAAAAATTGTTATGGAGTTCGAGGGAGTAAGAAACACGAACCTCGACGGTAATATGTTTACGTTCAAGTCTCCGATAGAGTACGAAGTTATGCGCGGAGCGCTGAGAATGCTGATATAAGCTAAAACAGCCAATGTGTTATAAACAATGAAGCAATTATACCGGCGAGATTCGCGATTAGTGCTCCTGCTAACGTGTATCTCGTCTTTGTTATTTTAACACTCAAAAAGTAAACGCTCATAGTATAAAACACGGTCTCGGTGCTGCTCATCATAACCGATACAAAGCGGCCGATAAATGAATCGGGGCCAAAGTTTTTAAAAAGATCGATGAGCAGCCCTGTGGCTGCTGACGATGATACAAGTCTCATGAGTGTAAGCGGCATAACTTCCGTGGGGTAGCCAAGCCTTCTTGTGACGGGTGAGAGGAAGCCTGCGAGAAGGTCAAGAGTGCCGGAGGCACGAAGCATCCCGATTGCAACCATGAGACCGATTAGCGTCGGAAGTATGTTAACGACGATTTTCAGACCGTCTTTTGCGCCGTCGAGAAAGCTCTCGTATACGTTTGATTTATTGAGCAGTCCGTAGGCGACAATTGCCGTTATCGTTAACGGTATCATCAAATTTGAAAGAAAAAGCATAGCAGCCATGTTGTACTCCCGTTTAATGCCGAGCGGTGCAGCCGGCTTTTTTTATCGGCGATATCTGTTTTTGAACGTGATTTTCTCAAATACAATTGCCGCGGTTATTCCGACTATAGTCGAAACCGCAGTTGCAAGCAGCCCGGGCCCGATTATATCCGCGGGATTGGCTGAGCCGTACTGCGCCCTGTAGGCAACAATGTTAATAGAAACAAGCTGGAGACTTGACATATTAAAAATCAGGAACATGCACATTGAACGCGAGGCTGTCTTTTTGTCCGGGTTGATCTTTTGCAGTTCCTCCATAGCTTTGAGCCCTGCCGGCGTAGCCGCCCAGCCCAGGCCGAGCAGGTTTGCTATCACGTTTGCGGAAATGTATTGCAGCGCCTTGCTTTTTTTATTCAACTCGGGAAACAGCTTCAAAAGAAACGGCGACATTCCGTTTGAAAGCTTTTCCGTCAGCCCGGATTTTTCGGCGATTTTCATTATCCCGGTCCACATCGCGACAACGCCGAGCATAGTCGTTGCAAGCGTGATAGCTTCTTGCGCGCTTGATATAACGGCAGGCGTTATGGCATCGAGTCTTCCGGTAAAAGCAGCGACTACAATCGAAATCAGTATCATAACTGCCCAGATATAATTAAGCATGGCGCTCCCCCGAGCTTGGTCTTTACATGAGTATATTCACGAGAAATTAATAATAGTCGTACAAGAATTTTTTGCGGCAAAGCAAAAAACTGTATCATTCGATTACGAAAACGAATGATACAGTTTTTTATGGTGTTATTGATCCACCGATTAAACCATGCGGTTTAATCATTACCTTATACCGGCCCTGCGGGCATAAGGGGGATTGAGGCGACAGGTTTAGCGAATGTTTTGACTGTCGCCTCAATGATAATCCTGCGGAGATGTATTTTTGGGCAGAGCCGCTCAAACTCCGGTACGGACGCATTTGTTATTCGGGTTTATAAGAGCTTTTCAGCGGTACTATGCGGTTAAATACGAGTGCTCCGGGTCTGGAGTCTCTGGAGTCAAGGCAGAAATACCCATTTCTGATAAATTGAAATCTATCGTCATAGTTTGCTTCGTTTACGCACGGCTCAGCGTAGGCGTTCTGCATTTTAACAATCGAACTTGGGTTTTTATGGTAGCCCTGTTCGCTGTCATCACTGAAAACGAGGAAGTCAAACAACCTTGCTTCGATTTTAACGGCATGCTGCGCCGAAACCCAGTGGATGGTTCCTTTGACCTTTCTTCCGTTAAAGCCGGAGCCGCTTCTTGTTTCTTCATCATATGTGCAGTTTAGCTGTATAATATTGCCGCTTTTGTCTTTTACAACCTCATTGCATGTGATAAAATACGCGCCTTTGAAACGAACTTCTTTGCCAACGCTCAGCCTGAAGAACTTTGAAGGGGCGTCCTCCATAAAATCGTCTCTTTCGACGTACAATTCTTTCGAGAAGGGCACAAGTCTCGTTCCCATAGCCTCGTTTTCTTGATTGTTTTCGATTTCAAGCATTTCGACCTTGCCCTCCGGGTAGTTTGTTATTACTACCTTAATCGGGTCAAGTACGGCCATTATAACTTTTGACTTTGTTTTCAAGTCTTCGCGCGCAAAGTGTTCGAGATAACTGTAGTCAACGACGCTCATCGCCTTTGAGACGCCGGTTTGCTCAAGAAAATTCCTCAGGGCTTCCGGGGTATAACCTCTGCGCCGAAGTCCGGCGAGTGTCACCATTCGAGGGTCGTCCCAGCCGTCAACCTCGTTGTTTTCAACAAGTTGACGCAGATAACGCTTGCCCATAACAGTATTCTTGATGTAAAATTTTGCAAATTCAATTTGTCTCGGTTTTACCTCAAAGTCAAGCTCGTTTATAAACCAGTCATAAAGCGGTCTGTGGTCTTCAAACTCGATAGAGCACAGAGAGTGGGTAATACCCTCAAACGCATCTTCCAGTGGATGGGCATAGTCGTACATCGGATAGATACACCATTTATCGCCCGAGTTATGGTGCGTTACATGTGCTATGCGGTAGATAATCGGGTCTCGCATGTTTATATTCGGGCGGAACATGTCTATCTTCGCTCTGAGAGTTTTTTCTCCGTCTTTAAATTCACCGTTTTTCATAGCCGAGAACAAGCGGAGATTTTCCTCGATTGTTCGGTTTCTGAAAGGGCTTTCTTTGCCCGGTGTTGAAAGCGTGCCCCTGTATTCTTTTATCTGTTCCGCCGTAAGGTCGCATACAAAGGCCTTTCCTTTTTCGATAAGCTTTACGGCGCAGTTGTACATTTTATCAAAGTAGTCCGATGCGTAGAATATTCTGTCTCCGAGCTTAAATCCGAGCCATTCGATGTCGTTTTTAATGGAGTTGACGTACTCGACATCTTCCCGCATGGGATTTGTATCATCAAAGCGCAGGTTGCATTTTCCGCCGTAAATTTCCGCCATACGGAAATTTGTGTACACTGCCTTTGCCGAACCGATGTGCAGATAGCCGTTTGGTTCGGGCGGGAAACGTGTAACTATATTTTGTGTGTTTTCACCGAGGTCGTTCTTAATACATTCATGTATAAAATTAGCTGTTTCGCTCATTGAAAATGACTTTTCTTCACTCATATGACGTCCTCCGAGAGCTTCTGATTTTATTTGAATTTTCTTAAAAAATCTTTTTAGTAAACCTTCTTAAAAAATCTTTGCGGCAGACAAGTGTCCATAGTTCTTACCTATTCCGAATCGGTTGCTGCGGAATATTATTTCCGGATTGCGGTATAACGTAAGAATCGGATACCGCCACAATATCAGTATTTACTATACTACAAATCGCACCCGCAGTCAACGTAGCGAGAAAGAGAAGGCCGGCCAAAGACGCGGTTATTCTTAAAATTCAACAGTATCGGGAAAATATTATTACCGCGGAAGTTAAATACCGCATAAAATACTTACGCCCGAATTTGTCATAACTCGTCCCAACAAGAAATATAGTTATGTAGAAGTGTTTGAAATTGCTCACGAAACCCGCAGGGCAATTTTCAACATGCAATATAATTGCCGAAAGCCGCGCAGACTAATCATCAAGGACGGATTTACCCGGCGCTAGGCTTATCGGAATGCAAAATTCGGGAGTTGATACGAATGATAAAAGAAGAGCTGCTTAGCTATATGCCGCCTGCGCTAAAAGTTGTTCTGTCAAGCAAAAACATAGCGGCGGAGAGGCTGTCGGAACTGAGAATACGAGCGGAAAGGCCGCTTGCGGTCAGTATCGGCAATGAGACGATGTTTGTGACGGCAGGCGGCGAGCTGAGCGAAAGAGGCGATAGTGCTTATTTTCCGACATACAGTGATGTCAAGTCCACGCTGGATATTATAAGCAAGCATTCGCTTTATGCGTTTGAGGACGATATCAGAAACGGATTTTTAACTCTAAAAGGCGGACACAGGGCCGGTATTTGCGGACAAGCAGTTACAGAGAACGGCCGAATAAAGACTTTTCGGCATGTCTCTTCAATTAATCTGCGTATTGCGAGGGAGGTCAAAGGTTGCGCCGCTGGGGTTATAAGCAGGATAGTGTTTCCAAGCCTTAAGCATGTGATGATAATATCGCCGCCGATGTGCGGCAAGACAACAATGCTCAGGGATGCGATAAGGTTGATTTCAAACGGGACAGGTGCTTTTAAGGGTGCAAATGTAGGAATCGCAGACGAACGCTCCGAAATTGCGGCCTGCTACATGGGTATTCCGCAAAACGACGTTGGCAATAGAACGGATGTCATTGATTCCGCTCCGAAGCCGCAGGCCATGGCTTTGCTTCTGCGCTCGATGTCGCCGCAGGTAATAGCGGTTGACGAGATCGGGGGGAGTGACGATATAAACGCCGTATTTGAGCTTGCAAACGCCGGAATAAAAGTAATATGCACGGTTCACGGCAACGATTTGGACGATGTTTTGAAGCGGCCGCGGATGAAAGCACTCATGGAAGCAAAAATATTCGAGCTGTTCGTTTGCTTGGGTTACAAGACTCATCCCGGCGAGGTGACAGGCCTCTATAATAAAGAATATGAAAGGTTTGATAGCGATGCTTAAGTATATAGGCAGCCTAGTCGCCGTGTTTTCGGGAACACTTATCGGCTACTATTTTTCAAAGCGCGGCGAGTACAGGGCGGCGGAGCTTACAGAGATGAAAAGAGCGTTAAACATGCTTCGTTCGAGCATTGAATACTCCGTGATACTTTTGCCGGAAGCAGTGCTGGACATATCGGAAAAATGCACGGGGATAATATCGGCGCTGTTTAATCAGATGCATATAAACATGAAAGACGAAAGTGAGACGGCGTATACGGCATGGGTAAAGTCTGTGGACTCTGCCTTGAAAAATTCGTATCTGACAACCGAGGATTCCGAAATGATAGCTGAAATGGGTCAGACTCTCGGCTACATCGACAAGCGGCTGCAACTCTCGGGGATGACCATGCTGACTGACTATATAGACCTTAAATGCGCCGAGCTGCGAGAAAACGCGGCGAAAAACAAAAATTTGTTCACAAGCCTCGGAATAATGTCGGGCTTGCTGGTAACCGTAGTATTGATTTGAAAGCGGGTGCTAAATGGATATTACCGTAATTTTTCAGATAGCGGCGGTCGGAATACTCGTGTCGGTGCTTAACCAGGTGCTGAAGCATTCGGGCAGAGAGGAACAGGCAACGATGACAACTCTTGCAGGGCTCGTGGTTGTATTGTTCTGGGTAATCGGGTATATAAGCCGGCTCTTTACTGAGGTACAGACACTGTTTAAGTTATAACTGCCGCTCGCTCAACCCGCCAAGCGGGTTTGTGCGCAGTTTTTAAACTTTTACATAAGCCAAAGGTGATTTCATGAATATAACTCAAATTGCTTCAGTCGGCATTATAGCGGTCGTTTTGAGTATAGCGATAAAGAGGGACAATCCTACGTTTTCCGTTATGGTCGGGCTTGCGGCTTCAGTGCTGATTATAGTTATGGTGCTTCCGAAGCTTTCGGCGGTGTTTGACCTTATAAACAACACAGCCGGCAAGATACAAAGCTCTGTTCCTTTTGTTGAGCCGATACTAAAAATACTCGGTATCGCTTATATTTCCGAGTTCTCTTCTCAGATTGCGGCGGATGCGGGGGAAGGGGCGATTGCATCAAAGATAGAAATGGGCGGAAAGATACTAATAATGACGGTATCCGCCCCGATAATTTTCGCGCTGGTGAACCAGGTTGTTTATCTTTTGCCATAACCGTGAGGAAAGACGGGTGTACATATGAAAAAAGCGCTTTCTGTTGTTGCCGTGTTTATGCTGTTTGCCGTTATTATCTGTCCTTTTGCCGTTTCAGCGGGTGAAACATATCTTGAAGATGCGGAGATTCAGAGAAACATCGACAGCCAGCTTGAAATACTGGATTTGGACAGTATAGGCGATGTTATAAAAAGCTCTAAAACCGTGCCGGTGAAAAGCGCGGATTTAAAAGACCTGATTTTCAGAGCCATTCGCGGTGAAATTGACGTTTCGCCCGACAGTATATTCAGATACATTCTTTCGGGACTTTTTTCCGAGATAGGTTCGTTTGCGTCACTTATGAAAAACATGGTGCTGATTTCCATAATCGGCGCGTTATTCAAAAACCTTTCTTCGTCATTTAAACAAGACGGTATATCCGAGGTCGGTTTTTTTGTTACTTATATAGTAATCACGATTTTGCTTGTTTCATCGCTGAATATCTGTGTCGGAATAGCGCACGGGCTTATATCTGAGGTATGCTCTCTCATGGAGGCCTCAATTCCCGTGATGATGAGTCTTTTGTACATGTCGGGCAAAGTTACGACGGCATATGTAATAAATCCCATGCTGCTGTTTATAAACAGTTTTACAGTCAAGTTTGTCAGGGACGTTATTTTAACTGTAATCACAGTTGCCGCGGGGCTTGAGCTTGTTAATCATATATCGGACAGGGCTTTACTTACAAAGCTGTCCGAGCTTGTTACAAAAACTGTCGGCTGGGTGATGAAGGGTATAGCCGTTCTTTTTATCGGCATACTTTCGCTGCAAGGTCTCAGCGCACCGATACTTTCCAACGGGGTGACAAAGTCCGCTAAAGCCGTTATAAACGTTGTGCCGTTTGTCGGCCAGGCTTTGACGGGAGCGGTTGACACAGTGTCGATATGGGCCGGAGCAGTCAAAACCGGAACAATGGTCGCCCTGATAATCGTTATGGTAATGATATGCGCCGCACCCATACTGAAGCTGCTTGCGCTTATGTTGATTTTTAAGCTGACGGCAGGGCTTATTCAGCCGATAAGCGAGCCGAGAATTGTTAAGGCGATAGACGCTACCGGGTCTTATGCTGTACTGCTTCTGGGGGCCTGCGTTCTCGTAACCGTACTGTTTATGTTTGCGGCGATGATAACGCTGTCGTTATAAGGGGGTGCAGGGCGTTGCTTGAAAGCTTTTCTTCATATATAAGGAATGTTGCCGTATTTATTATTTTTACAGCTTTTGTAGAAATGATAGTTCCGAATTCCAAGTACAAAAAGTTTGTGAACTTAACGCTTGGCTTTGTGATGATTTTTATCGTGCTCTCACCGCTGCAAACGCTTATCGGCGGCTTTTCCGCGCCTGTGGATGAGATAGTCGATAAGCTGACGGGTCAGATCAACACGGATGTTATTTCCAAAGAGGCGGCGTTTTACACCGAGAGCAACAAACAGCTTGTTATCAGTGAATACAAGGCAAGGCTGAACGAGCAGACCAAAGAAAAAATTAATGCCGGGGGAGTGTTCGAATTTATCAGTTCGGACTTCAGTATAGACTCGACGGAAGACGGCTTCGGGACCATATTGGCTGTCAGCGTGACGCTGAGAGAAAAAGCGGCCGAGCCGACACAGAAACCGCTCATAAGAATCGAACCTGTCTCTGTGGAGTCGGTGTCAGTGTTTTCACCCATAAGAACCGGCGCTCCCGAACCCGATAGTCCTGACATATTAAGCATAAAAAAAGTTATTTCCGACTTCTATAATTTGTCTTATGACAATATATATATTACTGTAGCGGACGACGTTTCTAAAAGATGAGTTGCCCGTTAAACCAAAGAGGAACGGGGGCATATACTTGAGTTTTTTTAAAAATCTTTTCAAGGAAAAGGACAACAAACGACTTTATCTGCTGTTACTCATGTTCTGTGTGGGGGTGGCGCTTCTAATCCTGAGCAAAACGGTTTTTGATGTCCCCGGGGTTTCGCAGGACAATAACCAAACGCCTGTGTATGTAACCCAGCCGACGTTACAGCCTGACTACGAGACTTTGTTATCCGAAAAGCTGGAGGCGATACTTTCGCTTGTAGACGGAGCGGGCGATGTTAAAGTGTTTCTGACGTTTAAGCAAGGCGCCGAAAAAGTGCCGGCGACTGATGTTTCCGAAGACATTGCGGTTACCGAGGAAAAGGATGTAAACGGCGGAACAAGAACCGTAAACCAGCAAAAAACGGACGAAAAAACCGTTACGGTCAAGAGCCCTGACGGCAGTGAGGCCCCTTTTGTGCTGAAAGAATACAGACCTCAAATAGAAGGAGCTATTATTGTTGCGAAGGGAGGAGACAATGCATTTATAAGAGACGCGCTTATAAAGGCGGCAAGCGCTTCACTCGGCATAGAGCCGCACAAGGTATCTGTGTTGAAAATGAAGTAACGGGCAGGTACCGGCATCAAAAGGTATATCCAATAAAATTTGCAGGAGGATCAATAAATGTTTGTTATCAAAAGAAATTCCGTGATCATTACCGCTCTCGTATTAATGATAGGTTTTGCGGGTTATTTGAATTACGTTGACGGCAAGAAAGCAAACAACGACAATGTCGCTAATATCGAGGAAAACTCGAATACGGACCAATTGTACATACTCGACGAAACGACGGGGCAGGAGGTTGCGGTAATTAAAAACGGTTCGGGCGACGAAATTACGGGGAACGCACTCGTAAACAGCGAAATCGGCATCGCGCTGACAGAGCAGGAGGGCAGCGGCAGCACGAGCACAAACGAAAGTACCGGCACAAACGAAAGTACGGAAAGAGAGCCGGGAACAGCCGTGTTTGTAAACTCAACAAACGATTCGTCTTTCTTCGTTGAAGCAAAGCTGGAACGCGAGCAGGCGAGAAGCAAGGACAGAGAAACACTAATGCAGCTCATTAACAGCACAAACCTTGAAAAAGACCAGAGAGCAAAATTTGCCGATCAGGTTCAAACAATCCGCCAGAGAACCGAGGCTGAAACCACGACAGAAGCTATGATAGAGGCAAAGGGCTTCACAGAGGCCTATGTTTGCATCGGTGATGCAGGCGTCGAAGTAATAGTCAGTAAAAAAGTGCTTTCGGACGCGGAGCTGGTTCAGATCGAAGACATAGTAAAGAGGCAGACGGGGTTTAGCGTTGAAAACATAAAAATCAGTCCTCTTAAAGGCTGAGGTGTAAAGGGCATTGTTTAAGACCGTTTTTGGCTTAAACAACTATAAAGGAAGTGTTGAAAATTGCGTACGAAGACTAAGAATTGGTCTGAGCGAGCGGCGCTCTCCCTTGGAAAATAGTGATTTTCCATTTTATAGGGAAAGCCGCAAGGCAATTTTTCAACATGCCCATAAATGGTCTGCTTGCCGCAAAAAAAGGTGAGCAGGCCTTTAAAGTTTGTTCTTCTTGATGCGATAATTAAACCATTTGCTAAACTTGTCGCTCAATCCACATTTGGCCCGCATGGCCGGTATAGGGGTATCAATAACGCAAAATTTGACAAAAAACTTTTTGTGCTTGTTAAAGCTCGGATTTTGTACTATAATTATTGCCGGTATCATCTCGGCGCTTTGGCAAGGATATCATATTTTACAGGTAGGAGGTGGAGTTTGTCACAGCAGAACATGTTTCCGGAGACCGAAACGGATTTTTCAAAGATACAGCATAAAGTTATCATATTGTACTTGGTTGAAAAGATGGACATACCTATGACTAAAGGGCAAATCGAACAGTTTATTTTGGAAGAAGGTATACTGAATACCTTGATGCTTTCAGAATATCTGAACGAGCTTACGGAAGCGGGCTATCTCGAGAAAACGCTTGATAACAACACAACGAGATATACGATAACAGAGGAAGGTTTGCTGACAATCGACCTTTTTCTTAAAGACATATTTCAGTCCACCCGGAACAAAGTGCTTAAATATGTTGCCGAAAACAGAAAAAGCGTCAAGCAGGATTTTCAAACCATTGCCAATTATTTCTTCGACCACAAAAATAACGAATACATAGTAAAATGCGCGCTTTACGAAGATGAGATGATGCTGATGGAGCTCAGCGTTTCCGTCGTGACAAAGCAGCAGGCGGTTGATATCTGCACAAATTGGCGTACAAACGTTTCGACGCTGTACGGGGGTATACTGAACCTCGTTTTGGATGAGGAAGATAGTCAGGAAAAATAACAGTACTTTACTAAAGTTTGTCTGTTGCTTGCATAATGCTTGACAAATCATTTTTTATGTATTATACTGTGCTTCGTTTGAAACAGAGTGTCAGTGAAATCGTGCTGTACTTTGTTTTGAATATGTGGGCGTAGCTCAGCTGGATAGAGCGTCTGACTACGGATCAGAAGGTCGAGAGTTCGAATCTTTTCGCCCACGTCTGTAAGGGCTGTATTAAAACGATTTCTAAAATCGTTTTAATACAGCCCTTTTGTTGTTTGCGCTTTCGATGAATAACTTGAAAGCAGTCGCGAGGTGTGCATGTGAGGCTCAAACGGGAAAAGCGTATGCGAGGACGCGCTATTACTTCGGCAATAAAATATAGTCAGTTATATTTTATTGTACCCTTGCAAGGGCACAAGCGCTCCGGCTCGGCACGAGTAACCGTGTATGTATTTTATGCTGTATTTTACTTCCACTGTGATATTTGCAAATTTAAACATGTCATATTTAACCGGTGCAAAAATATAATACAAGTAACGGTATTGAGGCGACAATTAAACATTCGCTAAAATGGCGCCTCAATCCCCCTTAGGCTCGCAGTGCCGGTATAAGGGGGTGATTAAACCGTATGGTTTAATCGGGGGATCAGTAGCAGTCGGGTACAAGGAGGATATTATTATGGCTGACGAAAAAAGAACGGTGTTTAAACACAGCCTTATCATGAACGAACGCAAAGATTTGTCGCTGACCGGTATCACAGACGTGATTTCGTTCGATGAGGATGCTATTTACGCTGAAACCGATAAAGGTGTTGTAGTTGTAAAAGGCTATAATCTGCATGTAAACAGACTGAATCTCGATGTAGGAGAGTTAGACATAGAGGGTGAAATATATAACATTTCTTACGAAGATCACGGAGCAGGGCCCGGAAGCAAGGGTTCATTCTTCGGCAAGCTGTTTAAATAGGTGCCGCTATGAAAATACTTTCAATGGCAACTCAGGCGCAAATTTTTCTAATGACCGTTGCGTCTGGCTTTATTATAGGCTTTGTCTTTGACTGTCTTCGTGTGTTCAGGCGTACGGTTAAACACCCGAATTTTCTGACACAAATTGAAGACATAGTTTTTTGGGTTGCCGTATCGTTGTTTATGTTTTATGTCATGCTGACCGAAAACTACGGCGAGATACGCTTTTATGCCATACTCGGAGCCGCGATCGGGGCGGTAATATATTTTGAAACATTAAGCAGGTTGTTTTTGCCGGTTTCGGTTGCCATTGTGAATTTTATTAAAAAGGTACTGCAAGTTACCTTCAACATACTGTTGGCACCCTTCAGATTTTTAGTATATTTATTGAGTTTTCCTGCGAGGTTTATCGGAAAAACTCTTGAAAAGGCTCAAAATCGAACGCTTGTTGGCTTGCGCAGGCTCAAAAAATATGGCAGAATAAAGTACCGAAAAGTTCGAAAAGAATTTTCAGTCATTTTGAAAAAGACATAGCAAATTCTGGTAGAAAAACCACGGCGGGGCGGGTGGCAGTATCGTGCAAAAGATAAAATCGGGCAAAGATATGAAGGTTTATGTACATATTGCTGTTATAGTTGGGCTGGTGGCCTTTTTTTCCTATTTCGTTTTCAGCAATCTTGCGAATATTTATTCGATAAGGTCTGAAATCAGCGCAGTAAATCAAAAAATAGCCGACGAGGCATCTGAGACGGACAAGATCAAGCAAGAAGCCGAAGAAATGAACAGCGATGCTTATTATGAAAAGATTTTGCGCGAGAAGGGCTACATAAAATCCGATGAAATAATTTTTATCAAAAAATAGTGCGCCTAATGTTTATTCGTTTTTAACCGATATAAATGTTAGGTGCAATTTTTGCGGCAAAATGAGTTGCCTTTTGTGCGGAAAAGCGGCAAGGCGGCGGTATATAACGGATAGTTCAATATTGAAGGAGCGAATGACATGGATGTAAACAGAGTGGGTTCGGCGCAGACTCAAGTTCCGGCGGCAAACACCCAGACTAAGCAGAGCGAAAGCAGCAGCGAAACCGCAGTCGTAAAGAACGAACAAACGACAAATCAAGACGTTGTGGTGGAAAGAGGTTCGGAGAAGTCAACGATATCAATACCCGATGCCAATGCCGTTCTTAAGGAGAGCCATCAACACATAGAAGCTTTCAAGAAAATGGTTGCGAAGCTTGTTGAAAATCAGGGTAAGAAAACAAGAAAATCCGCTCTTTTTGAAGAAGACCCAATGATAGATATTGATCCGGAAACAAGAGCGGCAGCGCAGGAAGCAATCAGTGAGGACGGCTATTTCGGCGTTAAGCAGACCTCAGAGAGAATACTGAGCTTTGCAAAGGCGCTTGGCGGAAACGATTTGTCAAAATTCACCGAACTTAAAAACGCTATTATTGAGGGTTTTAAACAGGCGGAAGAAGCATGGGGAGGGGGACTTCCCGATATCTGCAACAAGACACGTGATGCGGTTATGAAAGGTTTGGACGAATGGGAGAAAGAGCTCAGAGGGGCTCAGACTCAGCCTAAGGAAAGTAATTAGAGTATTTGTTATTGTTATCAGGCGGATGCTGTTCGAAAACGAGGCATCCGTTTTTGTTTATGGCCGGTTGTCTCGGCAGTTGTTTTTTATAAGGAGAAATGACATGGATTATGAAATGCGTCAATTGTCCGTCGAAGACGGTACGGAGATTTATGAAATGTTACAGGAGTTACCAAAAGATGAGAACGGTTTTATTAACGGAGTTAACGGAAAAACATTTGAAGAATATAAAAAATGGCTTATTAAAAGTGATAATACCGCCAAAGGCGTAGGCCTTGAAAGTTGGATGGTTCCGCAAAATGTGTACCGGTTATTTGTCGATGGTATTCCTGTCGGTATCGGGAAGCTGCGTCATTATTTGAATGACAAGCTCAGAGAAGAAGGCGGTCATGTAGGATATGCCGTACGCCCTTCATACCGCAATAAAGGATATGGGAAGTTATTACTAAAGCTGCTGATTCGAGAAGCGGAAAGCATTGGCATCGACAGAGTTTTGCTAACAGTTCGAAACCAAAATATATATTCCGTTAAAGTCGCGTTATCAAACGGGGGTGTTATCGAAAGTGTAAACGATGCAAGGCATTTTATTTGGATTGAGGGCGTGTTGAAAAATACCCAAGCTCACAAAAAGCGAACCTGACAGACGCAGACGGACTGGAATTTGTGTGCCCCG
Organism: Eubacteriales bacterium; assembly: GCA_031550435.1. Taxonomy (GTDB): domain Bacteria; phylum Bacillota; class Clostridia; order Lachnospirales; family WRAX01; genus JAVBOO01. The sequence goes on along the minus strand of JAVBOO010000024.1, from coordinate 16,053 downwards.
ATAGCGACCCGTTTCAACGAGGAGGGCGTCCATCACCCGCCGATTATCTCTCGCGAACATACAAAAGCACGCGGTGCTTTTCGCAGGGATACGGTAAAGGTGGTGCGGGAGCGGCTGTAAAAATGGGGCAAGAGGACGAGAAGAAGTTATCGCAGACGAAAACGAAATTCGCCCGAGCGCAAAAACAGCTTGCCGAACTCGATGTGAAACTGAAAAAGACCTACGTGGACAATATGAGTGGCAAGCTCTCCGACCACATTTTCAGAATGTTCATTGCTGATGATGATGCGGAAAAAGCCACGCGGAAAAAGCCACGCTGAAAGAAGCCGCTCGTAGTATGGTGTTGACCCTTGAAAAAGCGCAGAAAGCGAGAGCTGTCGCGGACAAATTCACCAAGCTAATACAAAATATGCCGGATTTGAGGTACTTGACCGTTTCATGCTCCATGAGCTGATTGACCATATCACTATATGTGAGACACCGAACATGAGCCGGTATAAGGGGGTGATTAAACCGCATGGTTTAATCGGGGGATCAATAAATCATCTTTTTCAGGGTCTGCGCAACAAAATCTACATCTTCTCTTGTAACGTCGTTATGAGTTACAAATCTAAAACCTTCTCCGGCAGAATAGTCGTTGATTTTTATGCCTTTTTCGAGCAGTCTTTGCGGAAGGCTTCTTATCTCCGCTATCGGCAGCTTAACGTCAAAAAAAATCATGTTTATATCAATGGTTTCCGTGTTTATCTTAACCAAGGGTATTTCCGAGAGTTTTTTTGCAAGATATTTTGCGTTATCATGGTCATCACTCAGGCGTTTTGTCATTTCTTTTAGCGCGAGAATGCCCGGAGCCGCCAATATCCCGGCTTGACGGAGTCCTCCGCCGAGAAGTTTCCTGTTGTGTCTTGCCGTCTCAATAAATTCGCCGGAGCCCGCAATCAAAGAACCGATCGGCGCGCACAGACCCTTTGAAATACAGACCATTACGGTGTCGCAATAGCACGTAAGCTCTTTGATATCGACTCCGAGAGAGACAGCTGCGTTAAAAAGCCTCGCTCCGTCGATATGCACGGGAACATTATATTTTTTTGCCGTTGCGTATATGCGCCTCATATTTTCTATAGGTACAACTCGTCCGGCCGAAGTCGCATTTTCATATGAAATCAGACCGGTATGACAGTTGTGTATATTATTTTTGTCCCTGAAATGCTTTTCGAACCCTTTCGAGTCCGGTATACCGTCCCGAAATGTTACGGGGCATACCATAAGACCGGAAAGAACGGCGACGGCGCTTACTTCGTGATAAATAATATGCGAATGAAACGGAGCCATAATTTCGTCTCCGCGTTTTGTATGCGTCATCACGCAAAGCTGGTTGCCCATGGTACCGCTCGGGACAAACAAAGCCGCTTCCTTGCCGAGCATTTGAGCGGCAAGCTCCTCAAGCTCCGCAACAGTCGGATCGTCACGGTAAACATCGTCTCCGACTGCCGCAGCGTACATTGCGTCGCGCATTTCCTTTGTCGGAACGGTTACCGTATCGCTTCTCAAGTCTATATATCTCATGTTTAATTCCCCCTGTTGAATTGTCCGGACTTCTAAATGTCCGCGCACAAATGAATAATAACACATCAAATCCGGATTTGCAATGTTTGAACAGCGGACGGTTATTGGAACATGTCAAGAAAGATCGGCATAAGCCCGATAACAAAGCCAAGGACACCTCCGAGCAGCGTTATCGCGCGAAGTTCTTTATTAACGACCGAGATTATAAGATTCTCGGCTTCGTCCATTTCAAATTCGTTTACCTTGTCCTCGATTATCTTTCCGAGATCCAGATTGGAGATCACGTATTCTCCTCCTTGGGCGATCAACCCGGCTGAGGTTTCGTTAAGAAATCTGACGATGTTTTGTTTCCGGCTTTCGCTTTGGGAACGGGCGAACTCGCTGAGATTAAAGCCTCGTACCAGCTTGACTGCCTTTGCCGAGAGCTGTTCGAGAACGGCGGTTTTGTTTTCAATGATAAGCTCTTCGAGCTTTGACCTTATAAACTGCTTCAGCTTTATATCCAAATCAGGGGTAATGTTTGAAATCAGCCTGTATAAATTAACGCTGTCTTTTCCCGCGACCGCCTTTCCGATCAGGTCGCGACCGCCTTGTATAAGCTCATCGTGCTTGAGCTTGCCGAAGAGCTCGCCGATTTTCGCGGGAAGCTCGCCCGCAAAACTTTCGGGGATTTTTGAATACAGTTCTCCGACCGTTATATTCAGCTTTGAGTTGATAAACGCGTTTACTTTTCCGATTATTTCAAGACGGTTTTCGGGTTTTGTCAGGTACTCGGCCAAGTTAGACTTTATGTTTTCGTAGGTTTTTTCGTAATTCACAAAGAAACCGACAAATCGCCCGAAATTGTCATCGGCGATTTTTACGACCAGTTTTTTAAGGCTGCTATCAATTTCGGGCGATGTTATAGCAAGATTGCCGATTAACTCACTGATTTTTGGCATAATGCGTTCCGTATAGCCGTATAGAGACTGCAACGTTTCGTGTGAAATGAATTTTTCGAGCGGTGTATCGTTATCCGAGAGTTTTTCGAGCAGCTTTGCAAAAAAGTCTTGAAGGCGCGTTTTAAGCTCGCCGGAGTCAAAAAGTTCGGATAGTTTCTCTTCAGCGAAGCGGCCGACTATTTCGTAAAGCTTTTCGGGATTTACATCACCTTTTTCGCTTTTCAAATATTCTATAAGCTTCCCGGAAAGCATGGAGCTTATTGAATCCAATAATTCAGGGTTCTCTATATATTCACCGGCTTTTTTTGTTAGGGCTGATTCCGCAAACTCAAATAAGCGCCCGGTGTCCGGAAAAAAGTATGCTATCGCCGACTCGACGGTGATATTATCATCAGAGAGCTTGAGATAGGCCGACGATACCAAAGCTTCGATTTTTGTGCGTATCTCTTCGGACTGTATTGCCTTGTTAAGTACATCGCCCGTCAAAATATTCTCCGAAAGCGTTTTCCCGAGTTTCTCGGCGAGCATATATCTGCCTTTGGGGATAAGACCCGGTGTAAACGGCATTTTTAAACCGAGAAAGCGCTTTTCTTTATAAGGCCGAAACAACATTTTTATAGCCAGCCAGTTCGTAAAATAGCCGATAATTGCTCCCGATATCGGGGAAGATATCATTGTGACAATATTCACAAAATCACCTTTTTTATTTTTTATGTGATTAAAACTAAGCAAGTGCTGATTTATTCGAACGGTTGCGCCCGCAAGGGACAACCGCAAGCATCCGTTACGTGCAAAGGCCGTATTATGGCCGTTGCGGACAAGGGTGCGCGGGAATGTATAGTCGGCACGGCACAAAATTTACTTTGCCGGAGAGCGAAAAGAGTTTTCGGCGCACAGTAGCCGCCGAGTTCGGCAAAGGACTTTACTGCGAAGTAATAATTTGTCTCTCGGAAATATACGCTTCCTTGACCGGATGAGTTTATCATAGTATAATTATTTCCGAAATGTCAATGCTTCCGCGGAGGCCAAACACTTGGAAAATTCTAAAAAAACAGAAATCGATAATAGTGTAACCGAAAAAAAAGCGTTTAGATACGTTCCCGCCAAAACCTTAGTTTCAGGCTATGTCGAAAACGATTACTGGTTCGGGAAAAACTACAATATGAATATTTACCGTGGTTGCAGCCACGGTTGTATTTACTGCGACTCGCGAAGCGAATGTTATCATATCGATGACTTTGACGAAGTTAAGGTAAAAGAGAATGCTCTTTGGCTGATAGAGCGCGATTTGCGGAGCAAGCGCGTGAAAGGCGTTGTCGGTACCGGCGCGATGAGCGACCCCTATAACCCTCTGGAGAAAACGGAGGAGCTGACAAGGAATGCCCTGAAACTGATAGATAAGTATAATTTCGGCATTGCGCTTGCGACAAAGGGAACGCTTGTTACCCGAGATATTGACGTGTTTAAGTCGATACAAAAGCATTCGCCTGTTATTGTAAAAATAACGATTACAACGGCTGATGATGACATTGCAAGACTCATTGAGCCCAACGCCCCTGTGTCGTCTGAAAGATTTGCGGCAGTTCGCGAGCTTTCCGCTGCGGGAATACCTGTATGCATACTTCTGATGCCTGTGCTGCCTTTCATAACCGATAATAACGAAAGCCTGATGAATATAATCAAGCGCGCATCGGAAAACGGAGCAAGATATATATACGCGGCTATGGGAGTGACGTTAAGGCAGAACCAAAAACTATGGTACTACAAAGAGCTTGACCGGAGATTTCCCGGAGTGCGGGAGCTATACGAAAAGACCTATTTGCCGAAATCTTATGAGCACATTTCAAAAGACGCAAAAAGCCTTTGGGATTCTTTCAAAATCGAAGCGGGCAGATTGGGTATAATAACGGATATGAAGAAAATAATTGCGGACTACAAGAAAGGCTATGACGAGGACTTGCAGCTCTCGTTTTTTGAGAAGCCGCACTGACGGGGATATCTATGCTAAAAGGTGAAAAACTTGTGAAAGAACTTGAACGCCTGGCGAAAATGTCGGAGTACGAAAACAAGTACTTTGACTCGGGGCTTGAGTATATCGCCGGCGTTGACGAGGCCGGAAGAGGTCCGCTATGCGGGCCCGTAGTGGCTGCCTGCGTTATATTGCCAAAGTACTGCGTAATACACTATTTGAACGATTCGAAAAAACTGAGCGAGAAACGCAGGGATGAGCTGTTTCCGATAATAAAAGAAACCGCGCAGGCGTGGAGCGTTTCAGTGGTCGAGCCTGAAACGATTGATGAGATCAACATACTTAACGCGACGAAACTGGCGATGCGAAACTCGGTTTTGTCTCTTTCGCTCAGTCCTCAGGCAGTGCTCGTGGATGCGGTGACTATACCCGGGACGGACATTGCGCAGGAGGCTATAATAAAAGGAGACGAAAAAAGCGTGAGCATTGCCGCGGCTTCGGTTATCGCAAAAGTGACGAGAGACAGAATCATGGCCGAAATGGGGCGGCTGTATCCCGGTTACGGATTTGAGAGAAACAAGGGTTACGGAACGGCGGAGCACATACGTGCCATAAAGGAACTTGGGCTCACTCCTATACACAGACGATCTTTTTGCGGAAATTTTATACGGCACAATTAACTTCCTCGGGAATCTCAGTTCGGTTTAAGATTCAGCTTAAGCGCGGTAATGATGTACCGAAAAGACTCGCGCGTATGACAGTTCCTCGAAACGCTATACATTTGATATGGGAGTGTGATGTTATGCCGGAAAACAGACCGAATCAAAAAGCCGTCGCGCTGAAATACGGAGCGAATGACCGTGCGCCGAAGGTCGTCGCCAAGGGCGAGGGCTATGTTGCGGAAAAGATACTCGAAAACGCAGATAAATCGGAGGTTCCCGTTTATAAAGACGAAAAGCTGGTTGAAGAGTTGACGAGGATAGATTTGGGCGAGAATATTCCTCCCGAGCTGTACGAGGTTGTTGCCGCCGTGCTTGTTTTTATCGGTGATGTCGATAAGCTGGAGGAATACAGAAAGTATGGCACACGCTAACGGCAAAAAAGGGGCGGACGGCGAAAGACTCGCCGCGGAATATCTTGCAGCAAAAGGCTATGAAATTCTTAATATGAATTACCGTACGAGACACGGTGAAATAGATATTATAGCCAAAACAGGCGACACGATTGTGTTTGTCGAGGTCAAATATCGCTCGGGCCTGATATTCGGGCATCCCGAGGACGCGGTTAACGAGACGAAAAAACGAAAGATTGCTTTAACAGCGATTAGATACAGTTTGGAACACGGTCAGGACTGTTATTTCAGATTTGACGTAATAACTCTGTTTGGCAAAAACAACGATCTAAAGCACATCGAAGCCGCATTCACTTTAGACGGAATGAAACTAGGTTAGTGCTGATTTAATCAGTGTTTACCCGGAACAAGGTATAAGGAATATTACCGTGGGAATGGAAATAAATTATGAAACTTAATATAAACAACGGCATTAAATATCTGACATTTGAAAGTTTCGAGAAGTATGGAATAAAGCACTGCTTTTCGACAAGAGTTTGCGGAGCTTCCGATAATTTCAGTTTTTCGGCCTCAGGCGGAAGCACTTTGGACACAATGAGGGAAAACATACGCAAAATTTCCGAAGCGGTAGGCTTTGACGCGAAGAATATCGTTGCTTCAAAGCAGACGCATACCGTAAACATAAAGACCGTAATGCAAAAAGATAGGGGAAAGGGCTATTTGAGGCCGAGTGATTACAGCGATATCGACGGACTGGTTACAAATACCGGAGGTATAGTGTTGATGACATTCTATGCAGACTGCGTTCCCTTGTATTTCTATGACCCTGTCAACAATGCAGCCGCGCTGGCACATTCGGGCTGGAAAGGAACGCTGGGAGAGATCGGAAGGCTTACCGTCGAGCGCATGGGCAAGGAGTTTTTGACGGATCCGGGCAGGCTGATATGCGGTATAGGGCCGTGTATCCACGGCTGCTGCTTCGAAGTCGAGGAAGATGTTGCGCAGATGTTTATGAAAAAGCGCTTTTTCGAAGAGTCTGATATAAAACAGATATCTGACGAAAAGTATTTGCTTGACTTGACAAAAATGAACAAGAGAATGTTAGAGTATGCCGGTATCAATCCCGCAAATATCGAAGCTGACGAGCATTGCACAAAGTGCGAAAACGAACTTTTCTTTTCATACAGGAGAGACGGAGCCGGAATGGGAAGCCTTGCTGCTTTTTTGGAGCTGAGGTAGTTCCGGATATTATTAACCGCGGAGTAAATATGACTAAAAAACATTTGATAACAGGCATAGAAAAAAATAGCGTTGCGGAAGAGATGGGCATTGAGCCCGGCGATTTTATTATATCCGTCAACGGCAAGGAAATTGCGGATGTGTTTGACTATCGCTATTTTACGGGAGAAGAGTATTTTGAACTGCTCATCGAAAAACCTTGCGGCGAGGAATGGCTTTTGGAGATAGAGAAGGACAGGGAAGAAGAGCTGGGGCTTATTTTTGACTCCGGGCTTATGGACGAGGCGAAAAGCTGTAGAAACAAATGTATATTTTGCTTTATAGACCAACTGCCACGTGGTATGAGAGAAACATTGTATTTCAAAGACGACGACTCCAGATTGTCATTTTTGACGGGCAATTACGTAACTCTTACGAACGTTTCCGATATTGAGTTCGAGAAGGTGTTGTATTATCATCTGTCCCCGATAAACATATCCGTGCACACGACAAACGCGAAACTGCGCGAGGAAATGCTGAAAAACAAGCATGCGGGCAGGCTAAAAGAATATTTGGATAAATTAAGCGCGGCAGGAATAGAAATGAACTTTCAGATAGTGCTGTGCAAGGGTGTTAACGATGGGGAGGAACTTGAAAGGACGATAACGGATTTGGCGGAGTACTTTCCGCACGGCAAGAGTCTCTCCGTTGTACCGGTTGGAATTTCGGACCACAGAGACGGGCTATACCCGCTAGAATCGTTTGAGAAAGAAGACGCTCTGAAGCTGGTCGGGCAGATAAGCCGAAGGCAGGCGGAGTTAAAAGAAAAAATAGGAACGTCGTTTGTATTTGCGGCTGACGAGTTTTATATAAAAGCCGGTGTTGAGCTTCCGCCGTATGAACATTACGAGGATTTTCCCCAAATTGAAAACGGTGTCGGCATGGTGAGCAGGTTTAGGCAGGATTTTTTTGACGGTCTGTCAGCCGTGACCGCCGGAAGCTTGGAAGCTTCTTTTGCGGTCGTAACGGGAACAGCTGCGGCGGGACTGATGAACGAGCTGTGCGCCGAACTCAAGAAACATGTTGACGGGCTTGATATTACGGTTTATGATATACGCAACGATTTTTTCGGGGAAAACATTACGGTAAGCGGCCTTTTGACAGGCAGAGACATGCTGAACGGTCTCAAAGACATTAAGCCCGGGCAAACGCTGCTGATACCGTCGAACGCGTTGCGCTCGGGAGAAACCGTTTTTCTTGACGATTTGACGGTTAAGGATATTTCCGACAAGCTCGGAGTTAAAGTAGTGCCGATAGCGGACGCGTATCATTTTATAAATGTTGTAACCTCACAGCAGATTACGGAGGAATAGATGAAGCCCACAGTAGCAATAGTAGGACGGCCTAATGTCGGAAAATCGACGCTTTTCAATAAGCTGTGCCAGTCCAGAATTTCGATAGTCGAAGATACGCCGGGCGTTACCAGGGACAGGATATACGGTAACGTCGAATGGCTGAAACATAAGTTCTCGCTTATAGACACGGGAGGACTCGAGCCCGAGACGGAAGAGTATATTCCGCAGCAGATGCTCAGACAGGCGGAAATCGCGATAGACACAGCAGATGTCATTGTGTTTGTCGTTGACGTCAAAACCGGGGTTACCGATGCTGACGCTCAAGTCGCGAATATATTGCGCCGGGCGCGCAAGCCTATCGTTCTTGCGGCAAACAAGGTAGATAATTTCGAAAAAAGTAATCTTGATGTATACGAGTTTTATGCATTGGGTCTGGGAGACCCGGTACCTGTTTCATCGGGTCAGCAGCTCGGTATAGGCGATTTGCTTGACGAGATTGTAAAGCATTTTCCGCCGGATGCCGAGGATGCGGAGGATGAAGACATAATCAAGGTTGCGATTGTCGGCAAGCCAAATGTCGGCAAGTCGTCTCTGGTTAACCGTGTACTCGGGGAAAACAGAGTAATAGTCAGCAATATTCCCGGCACGACAAGAGACGCGGTTGACACGTTTTACGAGCGCAACGGGCAAAAATATATGTTTATCGATACGGCCGGAATACGCCGCAAAAGCAAGGTAAAAGACGCTATAGAGCATTACAGCGTGTTGCGCGCCATATCCGCGATCGAGCGCGCCGACGTTTGCCTGATTATGATAGACGCGGCCGAGGGCGTTTCCGAGCAGGACACAAAAATCGCAGGATTCGCGCACGAGGCCGGCAAGGCATCGGCGTTTGTCGTAAACAAGTGGGACTTAATCGAAAAAGACAACAAAACAATGAATAACTATATCAAAGAGCTTGAGCACGAGTTTATTTTCATGACCTATGCACCCTGCCTGTTCATTTCGGTGCTAACAGGTCAGCGCGTCGATAAGATATTTGAGACCATAAACGCGATCTATGAAAACAACGCGATGCGTGTATCAACCGGTGTTTTAAACGATGTGTTGATCGAGGCTGTTGCGGCGAGTGAACCGCCGAACGATAAGGGAAGGCAGCTTAAGATATACTATGCAACTCAGGTTTCGGTCAAACCGCCGACGTTTGTGCTGTTTGTAAACGATGAACAACTGATGCATTTTTCTTATAAGCGTTATATCGAAAATCAGTTCAGGCAGAGCTTCGGATTTATGGGCACGCCTATACGCTTGCTCGTGAGAAACAGGAAAGATAAAGACGTGTAGATTACCCCTTTATCTGAACCTGAAGGGTTCAAGGGGTGCGCCGTAAAAAAGTTTTCGACTTATTGGCTAAGGAATACCCGGCCACGCGAGGTGCTTATGTACAGACTGTTTTGTTTATTGATAGGCTATGCGTTCGGTATGATACAGAGCGCGTTCATAGTAGGGCGAGTTAACGGGATTGATATCAGAAAACACGGAAGCAACAGCGCCGGCTCGACAAACGTTAACCGCGTGTTAGGTTCAAAATCAGCTTTGATAGTGTTTGCTGCAGATATTTTTAAGGCGGTTGCAGCCTGTGTTGTATGTACACTGATTTTTTCGGGTTCAAGCTCGTTCACATCGGGCGCAAACGGCTATATGCCTGTGCTGTATTCAGGCATAGGCGTATTGCTCGGACACAATTTTCCGTTTTATCTCGGGTTTAAAGGCGGGAAGGGCGTTGCCTCGACAGTCGGTCTGTTGTTTTGCTTCGACTGGCGTATTGCTGTAATTTGCTATGTTGTCACAATACTCGTTATATATGCGTTCAGATATGTATCTTTGGGTTCTCTCGTGCTTTCGGCCATGATTCCAATTCTGGGGCTGATTTTCGCGTACTCGTTCGAAGTGCTTTTGCTAACAATTTTTATGGCACTGCTCTCGTATTTCCAGCACAGAAAGAATATCGTGAAGCTTATTAAAAGGACAGAATCCAAGTTTTCGTTTAAAAAATCGGTAAAGAACACGGTGGCAAACGGTTGATTGTGATATGGAGAGACTATGAGATACATTAAAGATTTTAAAGAAAACGAAAATATTATCGGACATTATTTTTGCAAGCAGAAACTGTCCGGAAAGTCAAAAAACGGGAAGACTTATTTAAGCATAAAGCTTGTCGATAAAACAGGCACGATAGACGGAAAGATATGGGAGATAAACTCTTATATCCAGGACTTTGAAGAAGGCGACTTTATAAAAATAGACGGGGAAACGAATCTGTATCAAAATGAGATGCAGCTGAAAATAAGCAGGCTGAGGCTCAGTTTGGAAGGCGAATACGATCCGAAAGAGTATATGCCGAGTACGGACAAAGATGTCAAGCAAATGCATGCGGAACTGTTAAAGTACATAGCCTCCGTTAAAGACCATCACATACGCAGGCTTCTCGAATGCATTATAATTGAGAACACCGATATAAGCTCAAGGCTGCTTGAGCATTCTGCCGCAAAAAACATGCATCACGGTTTTTTGGGGGGCTTGCTTGAGCACACACTGTCTGTCGTCGGAATATGCGATTTTTTAAGCGGGCGGTACAACTGTGTTAACAGGGATATACTGGTGAGCGCTGCGATGCTGCACGATATCGGCAAAATTTTCGAACTTTCCCCGCTCCCGCTTAACGATTATACGGAGGCCGGGCAGCTTTTGGGTCATATCGTAATTTGCTCCGAGCTTATTTCTAAAACTGCCGACAAAATACCGGATTTCCCGAATGAACTAAAAATGATACTTCAGCACTGTATACTGTCTCATCACGGCGAGTACGAATGGGGCTCGCCTAAACTGCCTCAGGTGATTGAGGCTGTTATTTTGCATTTGGCCGACAATATAGACGCAAAGACTCAGGCGTTTTCTGAGGCTATAAACGAAGCCGATCCTTCAAAAATATGGCTGGGTTACAGCAAAATCTTTCAGCGCAATATCAGAAAAAGTGATTACAAATGAGAGCGGAAGGAAACATAAGCGCAAACGAAGTAAACAAGTTTGTATATTGCCCGTATCAGTGGTATTACGAGCGCATACACGGCGCAAAGAAAATCCGCGGACTTTATATGGAGAGAAACAAGAGCTACGGTTATACAGACACTGTCGGTTCGCATTTTAAAAAAGGGCTCAGGTATCACTCCGGTTATCGAAAAAGAGCCTTGATCTTTGGAATCATAACGGTATCGGCCGTGGTTTTGGCGGTATTCGGGTTGATGTATTTTTTGGGTATATTGCCATGGAAGTGATAGCCGCGGCAGTATGCCTGAATTTATTTTTTGTGTTTTTATTATTTCGAAGACCGATAATAAGCTCCGCCCCAAAATACGGAATTTTAGGTTATAGGCAGGTTTACTCCGATTTGAGGGGTAAAAAGCGGGGCCAAGAGCTTTCGTGCAAGCTGCTGCGTTCAGAAAAATATTCTCTGTCCGGAAAGCCGGATATTATATATAAACATTGCATTTTCAACCGTTACATACCGGTCGAACTTAAGAGCGGAAGCGTAAACGGAAGCAAAAGTCCGCATCACGGAGATTTGTTGCAGCTCGCGGCATACTTCGCTCTCGTAGAGTCCGAGTACGGGAAAAAGCCGAAGCAGGGCAGGCTGATATATAAAGATGCTATGTTTACGGTAAGAAATACGGCAAAGCTTCGCAAGGAAATGGTTTCAACTCTGGCGTTCATGCGCTCGATGCTTGAGGGCAAAGACCTGCCGTGTGAACCCTCGTTTCAAAAGTGCAGGCATTGTATGTGCCGGGGAACGGTATGCGAGTATTGCGGGAAATAACTTGAATTGAGTGATTGTATGTATAATAAGAACGAGCACTATAATATTGCAATTGACGACATAGGCGTAGACGGCGAGGGGATAGGCAAACTCGAAGGGTTCACGTTTTTTGTCGACAATGCGCTTCCAGGCGAAACTGTGGAAATGAAGGTACTGAAAACGAAGCAGAACTACGGTTACGGAAAGCTTATGAACATAATCGAACGCTCTCATTACAGGAAGGAGCCTGAGTGTGAAAGTTTCCCAAAGTGCGGAGGCTGCACACTTCAGCATCTCAAGTACTCAGAGCAGATGAAGCTTAAAACAAAAACGGTGAAAAACTGCCTCGAGAGAATCGGCGGATTTAAAAATATAGCGGTTAACGAGACTATCGGAATGGAAAACCCTGTTAACTTTAGGAATAAGGCGCAGTTTCCTTTTGGGATATGCGAAGGGGAGGGCATAGCCGGGTTTTATGCCGGCCGGAGCCACAGAATCGTTAAAATTGACGATTGCATGATAGTCCATCCGATAAACAAGCACATACTCTCAGTATTTAAAAAATTTATAGCAGAATACGGTATTAGTATATACAACGAAACAAATCAGAAAGGACTTCTGCGTCATCTGCTTGTGAGGACAAGCAGTGTCGGTGACGAAACAATGGTTTGCGTCGTCATAAATGGTGAACGGCTGCCGCATTCAGGCCGTTTAATTGAAGAGCTTACTAAAATACCGGAAATAACCTCAATAATGCTTAACATCAATAAGAAAAATACAAACGTGATACTGGGAAGTAAATGTGTGACATTGTGGGGCAAGGATCATATAGAGGATGAGTTGTGCGGGATGAAATTCCGCATCTCTCCGTTATCTTTCTTTCAGACTAACCATATTCAAACCGAGCGCCTGTACAACTGTGTTCTCGAACTCGGAGAAATAAAGCCAACGGATATTGTCATCGACGCTTATTGCGGAATCGGAACGATATCGCTTGCAGCCGCCAAACGCGCCGCTAAGGTTATAGGCATAGAAATAGTCGAGGATGCGGTGAACGATGCGGTACTGAACTCAAAAAATAACGGTATCGACAACTCCGAGTTCATATGCGGCAAGTCTGAGGACGTAATCCCAAAGTTAATCTCCGGAGGGCTGAGACCGGACCTGATAATAACCGACCCGCCCCGCAAAGGCTGCGACCGAGCACTGATTGACGCAATAGCTGCCTCAACCGCAAACCGTCTTGTATATGTTTCATGTGACCCGGCAACTCTTGCACGCGATCTTAAAATTCTGCACGAAATCGGCGGCTTTGAAATTAAGACAGTCCAACCTGTAGACATGTTTCCGATGGGCGGACATGTGGAGACGGTAGTTCTGCTGTCACGGATCGATAGCAAAGATGCGGTTACAGGCGGCGAGGTGTGAGGGAACATATATAGGAAAAAAAGCAAAAACAAGATGAATTTGTAGTGAAAATATAAATATTGTAAAGGTGAGATATGAAAGCAAATGAAATAATCGAAACAAATAAAGCTTATTGGGACGAAAACGCGGATTCATGGTTTGGCACAACTGAACTTCCAATTTATGGTGTAAACTTTGTCACCGAGGATGAACTACACCTCTTTGGTGATGTTACTGATAAAAAGATGTTGGAAATATGTTGCGGCAGCGGACATTCTCTGAAGTATCATGCGGATAGAAATGCTGGCGAGTTGTGGGGAGTGGATATTTCACACAAGCAAATTGAAAACGCTCAAAAATATTTGCAAGATAGTGGATTTTCTGCAAAGTTCATTTGCTCACCGATGGAAGCAGCGCTGGGTATTCCAACCGACTACTTTGACTTTGTCTATTCTATATATGGAATTGGTTGGACGACAGACTTAAATGGGACATTTAAGAAAATAGCATCTTATTTAAAAAAAGACGGAGTATTTATTTTTAGCTGGAACCATACTTTAACTCATTGTGTAGGACGTTCGCCTGACCAGAGATACAATATTCTTGAAGACGGAAAATTAGTTTTCAGTAGAAGCTACTTCGATGAGTCCTATTTCACCATGCCACTTGATGGCAGCGAAATAGTTTTATGCAACCGAAAAATATCCACATATATTAATGCGCTGGCTAATGCAGGATTTGTTATTGAAAAAATGGTTGAGCAGACTGATGGTGATACTATGACCAGTCAAGAAGAAAATAATGCAAAAATAGAAAAGGCTAAGATGCTACCACTTTCATTTTGCTTTAAAGCAAGAAAACTATGACCTCTATATTAAATGTTTCTGATAGCACCACAAACTTTTAGAACAAAAAAGAGCAAGCCAACACTCATTAACCGAGTATCGACTTGCTCTCCATTACATTTCCACCGAAACCCCCATCCCCGACTTAAACTCCACCGAAATCCTGTCCTCATAAACCATAACCTTCTCAACCAGCCGCCGGACAAGGGTTTCGTCGAATTCTAGCATCTCGCCACCCTGTGTATTGAGGAACTCAGCCATTTCGGCAATCCGCTGTTTTTGGTATTCAAGGTCGGAGCTGCGGAGCAAGGCGGCCTGTTTCTGCTCCCGGAGCTGGTGAATTTCGTTAGCAATTTTATCATAATCGGAATGCGAGTTAGCCAGCCGGATAAGCTCTTTCTGAAGCTCTTCAAGGCGGCTGTCGATTGAGCTTACGGCTTCATCGGAGGCAGAGCCGATAACCGATGAAATATTGTTCCGCAGGACTTTCAAGAATTCGTCTTTACCGCTGATAGCTTGGTTTATGGCATGCAGAACAGCGTTTCGCAAATCCTCGTCCTTAATGGTCAGTGAACTGCACTCGCTGGAAGCTCCGTTTTCCAACCTGTCGACACAGCGCCAGACCACGGTTTTTGAGCCTCTTACATACCAATAAATCCGTCGATAAACCTCGCCGCAGATTCCGCATTGGACAAGGCTTGATAGCGCATACTTGCTGCTGTAGCCACGTTTTTTATCTTTACTTTTGAGGTTAGCCCTTCGTACCATTTCCTCTTTGACCTGTAGTGCAAGGTCACGCGGAATAATGGCTTCGTGGCAGTTTTCCACGTAATATTGATTGACCCTACCGTCGTTCTTTTTCCGCTCTTTGGTTAGGAAATCGGTGGTCACAGTTTTTTGCAGCAAGGCATCACCGATGTATTTTTCGTTGGTCAGGATTTTATGAAGCGTAGTTGCCAGCCATTTCGGCTTTCCAGCTCCTGTTAAAATGTTGTCCGCCTCAAGCCCTCTGCCGATTTGGATTAGGCTCTTGCCTTCAAGGTACTCGCGGTAGATCCGTTTCACGACTTCGGCTTCTTCAGGAACGATAACCAGTTTTTTATTCTCGTCTTTCGTATAGCCGAGGAATCGGTTATGATTTACCATAACCTCACCGTTTTGGAAGCGGAACGCCATACCCATTTTGACATTCTGGCTCAAGGACTGGCTCTCCTGCTGGGCAAGGCTCGCCATGATTGTGATGAGTATCTCGCCTTTAGAGTCCATCGTATTTATGTTTTCTTTCTCAAAGATAACGGGAATGCCCTTCTCCTTGAGTTTGCGGATATATTTAAGACAGTCGAGCGTGTTTCGGGCAAAACGGCTGATGGACTTGGTAATCACCATGTCGATGTTACCAGCCATGCATTCATCGATAAGCCGATTGAATTCAACGCGCTTTTTCGTGCTTGTGCCACTGATTCCTTCGTCCGCAAAAATTCCGGCTGGAGTCCACTCAGGATTGGCTTCGATATAGTTTGTGTAATGATAAATCTGGGCTTCGTAGCTGGAAGCCTGCTCCTCGTCGTCGGTCGAAACCCTACAGTATGCCGCGACGCGAAGCTTTGGAGCTTCGTCAGTTTCGGAGGCGACATTGACACGTTTTTTAGGTGGTATAAGTCTTACTACTGTATTTGACATCAGTTTCTCCTTTGCTACTATAGATTTACGGTTACACCGCGACAGCCAATCGCGAGGTTTCCGTGCTTATTGTTTTGGCCATAATTAAGAGGTAATTGGTCTGACGATTCTCCTTTTGGGCTTCGCGTCCGTCGCGGAAACTGTCAG
>JAVBOO010000016.1:0-8439 GCA_031550435.1 Eubacteriales bacterium | reverse complement strand
TAACATAACCACCTTGTTCCATTCTTCGTCCGTCAGTTCGTATCTTCTGGCTGATGCCATTCGCTTCACCCTGTTTTTGCTTTATTATAGCACAAAACAGGATTTAGTTGTGCAACTTTTATTTTTCAAACAGTATCTAGTGAAACGTTTAACTGTTATTTTCAGCTTTTTGCTATATTTGTTGCGATGTAATAGCCGCAAAGGATAAATAATGTGTTAAAGGCGGTATTTTGTTTGAGAAGTTAGAAAAACTATTAACGCAGAAGTTATTGTTCCCCCGATTAGACCATGCGGTTTCGTTATATTTAATTGCCGAAGTAATATTACCGCGGAAGTTAAACACCGTATAAAATACTTACGCGGTTACTCGTGCCGAGCAGACGCGTCTGCGTCTTAGCGAGGGAACAATAAAATATAGCGTTTTTCTATACTTTGTTGCCGAAGTAATATATTGAAAATCCGGGACTTTTTTGTTAAACTGTTGCAAATAGGCCGGCAATTGCGAGGTTATTACCGTGGAATTTAAACACCGCTTAAAATATTACCGCGGAAGTTAAATACCGTATAAAATACTTACGCGGTTACTCGTGCCGAGCAGACGCGTCTAGATACGCCGCAGTGCTCCAATGCGGCGCATCTGCGTCTTAGCGCGGGAACAACAAAATATAGCGTTTTCCTATATTTTGTTGCCGATGTAATATTACCGCGGAAGTTAAATACCGTATAAAATACTTACGCGGTTACTCGTGCCGAAGTAATACTTACCGATTGATTGCTCGTATTATCATTTTATGTAACGAAAGGGGAATACAAATGAAATCAACACCTCATATTAACCCAACCGCTCCGATAGCCGAGTCGATATTGCTTCCCGGGGATCCGCTGAGAGCACAATTTATAGCTGAGAATTTTCTGGAAAACGCTGTTCAGTTCAACGCCGTAAGAAACGCATTCGGATACACAGGCACCTACAAAGGAAAACAGATTTCCGTAATGGGAACGGGCATGGGTATGCCGAGTATCGGGATTTATTCCTATGAGCTTATTAATTTCTACAACGTTAAAAACCTCATAAGGGTCGGTTCCTGCGGGGCATACAGCGACAATCTTAATGTATACGACGTGATTATTGGTATGGGGGCCTCTACAAACTCTAATTTCCAGAGTCAGTACGGGCTGCCGGGCAATTATGCTCCGATTTGCTCGTTTGACCTTTTGAAAAACGCGGTAAGCGCTGCAGATAAACTCGGTATTAAAGTTCATGTCGGTAATATTTTATCGAGCGACATCTTCTATGACGATAACAGACAGGCAAACGACCAGTGGAAAAAGATGGGTGTGCTTGCGGTCGAAATGGAAGCTGCGGCATTGTACATGAATGCGGCTCGTTGCGGAGCGAATGCCCTGTGTATTTTGACGGTTTCGGACCACATATACACGCATGCCGAAACCACGGCGGAGGAACGCCAAAAGTCATTCGGAGATATGATGAAAATAGCTTTGGACAGCCTTGCGCTGTAGAGCAAAGAACAATAATCGAAAGTCTGCCGATTTCTCACAGAAAACAAACCGGCTAAACGCTTTACAGCCCCCCTTTCGCATCACTGCGGAGGGGGGGTTGGATTATTACTGTAAAAACATCTGAGTTCTATGTTATTACTTCGGCAACAAAATATAGGAAAACGCTATGTTTTGTTGTTACCTCACTAAGACGCAGATGCGCCGCATTGTAGCGCTGCGGCGTATCTGGGCGCGCTGCAAGACCCAAGTAACCGCGTAAGTATTTTATGCGGTATTTAACGCCCGATGTTCTACAGTCGTTTAAGACTGGGATTGTCTTAAACGACTGTACTATAAATCGCGATGAAAACGGAAAACCCATTCCAAACAATAAAAGACAGGAAGATTAAAACACGCAGGAACGAAGGACGAATCACCCGCCTATCCTAAGCGTACCGCCTAAAATACCGGTAATGGCGAAAACCGAACCAAGTATCGTTGACGGTTCCAAGAAAAATATCTTTCTTTGATTTTATCACTCGAAGAGAAATATTGCGGTTGGCCTAATCAATTCGTGAGGTAGTCGGCCATTTCCACGCGGCCGTGAGGAACCGTAAAACATCGTTTTTTACTTTCTGCGATGCTGAGACAAATAAGTCGAAATTTTTGTTCTCAGTGACTTTTTCGAGCTTGGCTCGAGCTTTTCCGTGAGCTGAATATTTTTCCTTGCAATAAGCCCTGCCATTTGTCAATCAATTTTGATGATATTTGCAGTCTCTCGCATTTGCAGACGGTCGGCACTCAAAATAAAACTCTTGCATACCCAAGGGGGGTATGGTAATATTACAGAGCTTCATGCTGCACTCCTGCAATAAGACACAGCTAAAAGGATAGTAAACGCTGATAAAATTACTTGGACAGATACACGGCTGATTTAATACTTCGGCAACAAAACATAACGAAACCGCTTATATTTTGTTGTTCCCTCGCTAGACGCGGGGGTCGAAACGTTGAAGAACCGGGCATTTAACCCAAACCCAAAGGATTTTAGGTTGTGTATTGCCATAACAGTTGTCGATTAAATCGGCAGCGTATTAACTTTCTCGGTGATAAAAGGAGTATCAAATGGATAACACTCATGCATGCTGCCATAACGAAGCCGATTCCGTGGGGGCAAGAACAAGCCATCATTCCGAAAAGATAAAAGGCGATATGGTGTCAAGACTTAATAAAATCGAAGGTCAAATACGAGGCATAAAAACCATGATTGAAAAAAATACGTATTGCGATGATGTTTTAAACCAGATATCAGCAATACAATCGGCTTTAAACAGTGTCGGGAAAATACTGCTCGAAGCCCATGTTAAAAGTTGTATCGTCGAGAGAATCGGCTCAGGCGACCTTGAAGCGGTTGATGAATTGATGGTTACCGTGAAAAAACTGATAAGATGAGGAATAATATGAAAAAATTCGGACTAAGAATACTGCCGCTTATTGCTCTTGTGATTGCCATGGCAGGCTGTAACCGCACCATAACGGGCGATGTGCAGGCCGACAAAGCCTTGGAGGCTTTTAACGATACCGTGAAGCAGAATCCGGACAGAAAGGGCTTTCATGAGGCCTTGCAGCATTGGGGTTTTGTGCTTACTGCGGGTGACAAGTTCGAATGGTCTAAGGACACATCAGCAAACGAAATTGATTTTGCAATGGTTATGACAGCCGAGCCATTTTTGAACTCTGGGCTTGATATTAGCAAATTAGACGGCTCCGGCTACGTTTTCAGCCGGGCAAAGCAGGAAAACGGAAAGCCTGTTCCTGATTTACTGATACACCCGTTTAATGTAAGCGATAAAAAAGAGACATCCCAGGGCTCCGAAGATGCAATGCGCAGGTTGTTAAAGCAAGAGCCGTCCCTCGTCGGTTATCTCGGGGAGCAGCAGTGTTACAGACTTATGCTTGGCGGCGGCTTTGAGGTACAATGGGCTGAAAAACCGGGACTTGATTCCGCAGATATGACGTTTATTATCGAAGCCGACCCTTTGACGGCTGCCGGGGTTGATATTTCAAAAATGAAAGAAAGCGGCTGGGTTTTTGAAGAGGCAGATGACGGTTCTGACACAGGCAAAATCCCGAATCGGTTTGTGAAGATGTATAAGTTGGACAGACATTGATTTGTTATCACGTCGCAGATTCTTTGCGAAAATTTTGGCGGCGCAGGCCTTCCGGCCCTTCAGACTCGGCCAAATGGGGAGTTAAGCGACAAGTTTAGCGAATGGTTTAATTGTCGCATCAATAATAAAAAAGTAAAGGTCGGTTGATTTTATGGCTGTAAAAACTTTCCTCATACAGGGCATGACCTGCGCGGCATGCTCAAAAGCCGTCGAACGAGTGACGCGGAAGCTCCCGGGGGTAATCGAATCCAATGTCAATTTGGCCACCGAAAAATTGCTTATCAGTTTTGATGAAAACGTCTTATCTTTGGCAGATATACAAACCGCTGTTGAAAAAGCAGGGTATCAGGCGATTGTTCCTTCTGCCGAAAAAACGTTCAGAATCGAAGGCATGACCTGCGCGGCATGCTCGAGGGCTGTAGAACGTGCAACACGCAAGCTTGAAGGAGTCGTTTCTTCGGATGTCAACCTTGCGACGGAAAAATTAACGATCAAATATGAAACTGACATCGTATCGGCACAGATCATAAAAAGCGCTGTTCAAAAAGCCGGATACAAGGCGATTGAGGAATCTGCCGGAGAGAACTCAGACGGCGCACAACGAAAAAACGCCGAGATTAAAGTCTTAAGAACGAGGTTTATATGGTCTGCCGTGTTTGCGGTTCCTCTTGTTGCCGTTGCGATGATACCGATGATTTTGCAGTACTTCGGCATTAGCTTGCCGTATTACGTCAATCCGATGACTTATCCGAAGCAATTTGCGATTCTGCAATTTGTTTTTTGTCTGCCGGTAGTTGTAATCGGGCATAAATATTTCACTGTGGGATTCAGAAATTTGGCGAAAATGAGTCCGAATATGGATTCCTTGATTGCAATCGGTACATCTTCGGCTTTTTTGTTCAGTTTCTACGGCGTGTATGAGATTTTTTTTAACGGGAACGTTGACTTCCACTTGTATTTTGAATCGGCGGCAGTAATTCTGACACTAATCACGCTCGGAAAGTATATGGAGGCCGTATCCAAGGGTAAAACCTCCGAAGCGATAACGGCATTGATGGGGCTGGCGCCTAAACAGGCGACTGTTATAAGAGACGGCAAGGAATTGACCGTTCCCGTTGATGAGGTGGCGGTTAACGATATAGTCGCAGTCCGCCCCGGGGAGAAGTTCCCGGTTGACGGTATAGTTACCGAGGGGCTGACCGCAGTTGATGAATCTATGTTGACAGGGGAAAGTATGCCTGTCGAAAAAAGGCCGGGCGACAATGTAATCGGTGCAGGTATCAACAAAAACGGATTTGTGAAATACCGCGCGACAAAGGTCGGGAAAGACACAACGCTTGCGCAAATTGTCAGGCTCGTTGAGGATGCCCAAGGGTCAAAAGCCCCTATAGCAAGACTCGCAGACATCATTTCCGGCTATTTTGTTCCGGCAGTCATTATGCTCGCCGTTTTAAGCGCAGCGGCCTGGTATATATCAGGCGAAACTCTCGCGTTTTCGGTAACGATTTTCATATCAGTTCTGGTTATCGCCTGCCCGTGCGCACTGGGGCTCGCCACACCCACAGCCATAATGGTCGGAACAGGTAAAGGCGCGCAATACGGTGTGTTGATAAAAAGCGGCATTGCTCTTGAAACGGCTCATAAAGTAAAAACCGTCGTGCTTGACAAAACCGGAACAATAACGGAAGGCAAGCCGAAAGTTACAGATATTATTACACTGGACGGACAAACCGAAACTGAGTTGCTCAGACTTGCGGCTTCCTGCGAAAAAGGCAGCGAGCATCCTTTGGGCGAAGCCATAGTAAACGCGGCAACCGAGAAGGGCATCACACTTTATGCTCTCGAAAGTTTTGAAGCTATACCCGGCCACGGAATTTTCGCACAGCTTGACGATAAATCAGTATTACTGGGCAATGAAAAACTTATGAGAGAGCGAAACACAGTATTGGGCGAGACAGGTCATTTGGCGCAAAAACTCTCGGACGGCGGCAAAACTCCCATGTATATTTCGCTAAACGGTAATCTCTCGGGAATAATCGCGGTTGCGGATACAGTTAAAGTAACCAGCACGGAAGCGGTTAAGAAGCTTCACAGTTTAGGGCTCAAAGTCGCAATGGTGACGGGAGATAACAAAAGAACGGCGCGAGCAATTGCCAAGCAAGTCGGAATTGACACAGTTTTGGCTGAGGTATTGCCGGAGGATAAAGTCGGGGAAGTGAAAAAATTACAAGCCGGTCAAAATCAAAGGGTCGCGATGGTTGGCGACGGTATTAACGATGCTCCCGCTCTTGCCCAGGCGGATATTGGCATAGCAATAGGATCGGGAACGGATGTGGCTATAGAATCCGCCGATATTGTACTGATGAAAAGCGATTTGCGTGATGTTGCGACAGCTATCGAACTTTCGCGCAAGACCATCACGAATATCAAGCAAAACCTGTTTTGGGCATTTGGTTATAACACACTGGGCATACCCGTTGCTATGGGCTTGCTGTATGTTTTCGGCGGGCCTCTGCTAAACCCGATGATAGCGGCGCTTGCGATGAGTTTATCCTCAGTCTCGGTCGTCAGCAATGCACTCAGGCTCAGAGGTTTCAAACCGTCCGATAAAACGCGGTAATTATTACTTCCGCGGTAATTTAAGCAAAGAAACATAATTTTTCGAAAGGAAATGATGAGATCATGAAAACAGTATTAAGAATTAAGGGAATGTCCTGCTCGCATTGCGTGCGACATGTTTCGGAAGCTCTGCTTGAGTTAGAGGGTATCAGCTCGGCAGATGTAAAACTTGATGACAACACCGCGGCTGTAGAACATGATGAAAGCGTAACAGTTGAGCGGATGAAAGCGGCAGTCGAAGAAGCGGGTTATGAAGCAGTCTGAGACTCGCTAATCCGTTTTCGATATTTAACCTCCGGAAAAGGAGCAAAGCTATGCGGAGATGTTTGGTTGTAGTAGATTATCAGAACGATTTTGTATCAGGCTCGCTCGGGTTTCCCGGAGCGGAGCTGCTTGATGCTTTGATAGCACAAAAAATTCAAAAGTACCGGGACAAAGGCGATGAAGTCGTATTTACACTTGACACACACGAGGAGGATTACCTGAAAACACAGGAGGGAAAGAATTTAGCCGTACCGCACTGTGTAAGGGGAACGGTCGGGCATGATCTTTACGGCGAGACCGCAAAGCTGGCACGGAACGGCGACAAGCGCTTTTACAAGAATACATTCGGTTCCGGAGAGCTGTATGAATATTTGAAGTCAACACAATTTGAGCGGATCGAAATCGTGGGGCTTGTATCTAACATATGCGTTATCTCAAATGCCGTTCTTGCAAAGACGGCACAGCCTGAAACGCCTATTGTCGTTGATGCCGAATGCATTGCAAGTCATGACCGGGACCTGAACAAAGCAGCTCTTGATATCATGATAGGCTTACAAATAAGAGTTGCTAGAAAAATTGAAGACAGGGGGCCGTTTTATCACGGCACAAAGGCGGATTTATCAGTCGGCGACATGCTGACACCGGGCTACAAATCAAACTACGGCGTATGGGAAAAATCAAATTATATCTATTTTACTTCAAAGCTCGACGGTGCGTCGTTGGCGGCAGAACTTGCGGAGGGAGAGGTGGATGGAAAAGTTTACATTGTGGAACCTACCGGTGATATAGAGGACGATCCGAACCTGACAGATAAAAAGTTTCCCGGGAATATCACGAAGTCATACCGGTCGAGGGAACCGCTCCGCATTGTCGGTGAAGTCTCGGGTTGGGTAGGGCACACACAGGAAGAGCTTGACGACTGGCGGCAAAGTATCCTCGAAATAAGGCAAAAGGGGATCGAAGCGATTAACGATTAAATCGCCGCGAAGTTTTTGAGATATAGTAAATAAAGCTGAATCCGTCAAAAGTGATTTAATCATTTACTTAGGTATTTCTGCAATAAAACCACCCGGCACTGGTGTAAAAAGTACCGGGCAGGCTAAATACTACCGCGGAAGTTAAATACCGAGTAAAATACTTACGCGGTTACTTGGGCCGAGCTGACGCGCTAAGGTGCGCCGCAGCGCTCCAATGAGGCGCATCTGTGTCTAGGCGAGGGAACAACAAAATATCGCGTTTCGCTATATTTTGTTGCCGAAGTAATATCCGAATGGTGTTCTATTTGCAGTAAAGCTTATTCTTACTGTCATAAAATTCCTGAACTCCGCGCAGGCACTCTCCGAACCTCTGGAAGTGTACAATCTCGCGTTCGCGCAGGAATTTTATCGGGTCGGCAACATCGGGATCATCTATAAGGTCAAGGAGATATTCGTAAGTCACACGCGCTTTCTGCTCTGGCACGACCGCGTAAGAACGAGCAAATTTGCTTAAAACTTCCAACAAATCTCGATGGGTAATTCCCCGGTTTCGGCGTCTCTTTTTCCGATATTGATGCGGTTTATCAGTGATTCAACAATCTCTCGGTTCAGCTTCGGGAGGTTCGTGTACTGCTCGGCAATCTGGAGGCGATTGTCATCCGAGCTTTTTCTGTCCTGAAATCCCGCAAAGGCAACGTCGTTTTGGGCGATTTGAGCCTCCATTCGCTCCTTGCCGGAACGAAAATCTGCGGACAATTCCAGAAACTCCGCTTCGGATATGAGTCCCTTGACCTTGTCGATGTACAGGTCTTTGATGCCCTTGGAGTATTCGGCCAACCTTTTCTGATAGGTAGCCGTTTCGCCTTCGAGTTTTGCGATTTGCGCCGCACAGTCATTTTCAAGCTGAA
>JAVBOO010000034.1:0-76523 GCA_031550435.1 Eubacteriales bacterium | reverse complement strand
ATCCGCAATCTGCGGGGCATGACACAGAAATACTTGGGTATGGCGATCGGTTTTGACGAAAAGACTGCCGATGTTCGTATGGCGCAATATGAATCCGGTACAAGGACACCAAAAGCCGATTTGACCGCTGCATTAGCCAACACCTTGGAAGTCAGCCCGAAAGCATTAGATGTTCCTGAAATCGACAGCTATGTCGGCATCATGCACACTCTCTTTACTCTTGAAGACCTATACGGTCTCAAAATTAACGAGATTGACGGCGAAGTCTGCCTGACGCTCGATAAATCCAAGCGAATGACCTATGTTTCCATGCTTGATATGTTTATGGCATGGAATGAACAGGCAACGAAACTTAAAAATGGCGAGATTACCAAAGAGGAATATGATGCTTGGCGGTATAACTATCCCAAATTTAATACTGGTGCCAAAAATGAATAAAATAGAAGCAAGAGAGGTGATCTCTTTCGAGCCGTATTTTACAATAAAAGCCATGATGAAATCGTGATAAACGGATTTTCTGCAATTGAAGCTGTGCTGAATGGAACTGATATATCCGAAAAAGAGAGTCTCCTTCTTTGCCTTGACAAGTATTTTGATCCTTGGTTCGGACTTGAGCTTCCCGATAAAGAGAAGGTCGAAGAGCTTTTACAGCGAGTGGTTTTGTACGAAAATACACTTGACGTAAAAGAATATGCTCTTCATTTGCTGACTTCATATTCATGGCCTCCCTTTGAAATTTTGCAAAATAATCTTGATAAGATAGAACCTGAAATTCTGGCAAATGTTTTATATGCAATAAATATGGATAAAGATAATGGAGAACAATAAAAACGGCTCTGCTGACACTCAAATCAGCAAAGCCGTTTTCTATGGATAGAGCCTTCAAGAATCATTCTAAACCCGCAAACCACCTGCGATATAGAATAAATACCCAAAATGCTCCTGTTATCAAACTGTTATCAAAAGGCAAAAAAGAACTCCGAAAACCCCTGAATTTAGCGGGTTTCCGGAGTTTTGTTAATCACTCCCACTCGCAGGTTGCGGGAGGTTTTGAAGTTACGTCGTACAGTACAAATTCTATGTCGTCGAAGCGATCTTTGATTTCTTTGACGAGTTCTTTCATCAGGTTTAGAGGTATCTCTTTGCCGACAAAGGCCGGCCGGCCTGTCATAAAGTCGTTTGTGACGAAGGTTCGTATCGCGACTGAGTATTTTTTTGACACACCGATCGGCAGAAGGACCGCAAACGTTTGGTTAATCAGTTTTACGCCGCCGAGCTTCGACGTTACGATAAAGTCAAGCTCACGCAAAATATCCACCGTTTCTTTGCCCGCATACATCGGATATTGCTTAATCTCTCCGTCAAAATCGCCGGCAAAGCAATAAGTAACCCTGTTCACAGCGCGGATACCGTTCGTAATCTGTTTGGATAGAGCATAGATTTTTTCCCATTCAAAGCTGACGCAGTTTAGCATCGCAAGCGCTCCGTAAGTACGGTTATCACCCTGCACACCGACGGAACGAACCGGCAAAATGTGCGCCCTGGTGTCTTCTTCGGAGCAAACGAATCTAAGCTCCTCCTCAATAGCCGAGTCCGCTTTTGCGCTTCCGTCCGAGCAAAGAAGCCGAACTGCAAGCCCGGGACCAGGGAAAGGCTGTCTGTGGGCGATATCTTCATCCAACCCGAGCATAAGCGCGACTTTTCTCACTTCGTCTTTATGCCAATCCGAGTTTGTTTCGATTACTCTTCCCTTGTTTCTGTACTCCCTGATAATATCGACGTCATTGTGGTGAGTTTTGATTTTCTTTGCATACGAGCTTACATCCGGGTTTCCGCTCTCGATAAGGTCGGGGCGCAGTGTGCCCTGAGCGAGAAAGCTCGTGTCAAAGTCAAGACTAAGTGCGATTGCGGCTTCTTGCACCGTATTAAAGAAAACCTGTCCGATTATCGCGCGCTTATCTTCCGGGTCTGTGGTTTTTGAAAGAGGACCAATTTTTACTCCGTCCTTGTCGATTACTGTATTTAGAAATCTGTCCGCCGCATTTACTCGTTCCAGATTAACAAGGCCCTGCATTTTCAGGGCTTCGCAGACTGCATCGCTCTCATCTTTACGCATGAACCCGTGATCGATATGAATCGCGAATACTTTCTTCGGATCAAGGGCCTTCAGCAGTAAAGCCGCAGTAACGGCAGAGTCAACCCCGCCGCTTACAAGCACGACAACAGACGAATCCCCGACTTTTTCCCTTATATTTTTAACCGATGCTTCTATTCTGTCTTGAAGAGAATATCTCTCTTTGAGTTCGCATATGCTTCGGAGGAAATTTTTCAGCATTTCCTTTCCGTTCTCAGTCAGATCAACCTCCGGGTGAAACTGAAGACCGTAAATTTTGCGTTTTTCGTCATAGATTCCGGCGATTACTTCCCCCGAGTATGCCGAAACAGAAAAACCCGCGGCAACCGTTTCGACTGTGTCCCCGTGACTCATGAGCACGGACTGGCGCGACTCGAGCCCGGAAAAAAGTTTACATTCCGTATCAACGCTCACAACGGCTTCTCCGTACTCTTTTTTTACGTGCGGCGAGACAATCCCGCCAAAACAGCTGTTTATCAGCTGCATACCGTAACAAATACCGAGTATAGGCTTGTTCGAGTCAAATATTTTACTGTCCGGCTTTAGCGCGTTTGTATCCCATACGCTTTCAGGCCCTCCGGAAAGGATTATCCCGCTGTAATCCTCCAATTTTTCGGCAGGCACGGAAATCGGGAATATGTCACAGTTTACCTCGAGCTCCCTAACCTTCCTGTCTATTACCTTAGTATACTGTCCGCCGCAATCCAATATCGCAATTTTTTCCATGTTTTCCTCCGAAGTTCCATAGCTTTGTTTCATACAATTTTAACATTGTTTGAAATAAAATCAAGCGGATTCGCCGGTTTGAAGCTACAAACAGCCAAACTCGTTCATCACGTTTTAAAACACGAAGTCGGGCTGCACGGAACATGAGAGGTATAAGGGGGCGGTTAGACCGCGTGGTTTAATCGGGGGATCAATATCAAGATAGTATTTTATCGGGATTCAAGATGTTCTTAGGGTCAAAAACAGCTTTTATACCCTTCATTACAGCCATAACAACAGCATCTGTGTCTTGCTTAAGATAGGGGCGTTTTGCATAGCCAATGCCGTGCTCACCGGACACTTTTCCGTTAAACTCTCTTGCTTTTTCATATATCAAATCCATAGCGGCGTTAAGCTTTTTATGCCATTCTTCGTCAGACAATGCGTCTTTCAGAATATATATATGCAGATTGCCGTCACCGGCATGTCCGAAACTCTTAATCCTTATTTTTACATCTTTTTCGACGCGGCCTATATATTCGACAAGCGTGTTCACTCTGCTTCTCGGGACAACAACGTCAATTTCATCCATCAGAGTTGTCGAGCCTTTTATAGCCTCCAAAAACGCGCCTCTCGCCGACCAAATCGCCTCGTTTCTTTCCTCCGTATCGGATATCAAAACATCGGAAGCGCCTCTGCTCAAGCAAAGCTCTGCAACGCTTTCGTAGCTTTTTTCAATGTCGGAAACAGAGTTTCCGTCGAATTTAAGAAGCAGGTAAGCGTCCGACTTATTATCGGGAAATGTCTTTCCGAGATAGTCCTCCGAATCTTTTATAACTTCCCTTTGCATAAACTCGACGGCGGTAGGAGCCGCCTTGGATTTTATAATGTCCGGTACGGTATCGATTGCCGCCTGAAGCGTCGGAAACGGTACCAAAAGGCTGATAGACTTTGAAGGCAGCGGAAGAAGTTTAAGCTCTGCTTTTGTGATAATCGCAAGCGTGCCTTCCGAGCCTATTATCAAATCTTTCAGCGCATAACCCGAACTATTCTTGACTACATTCCCGCCGAGCGAGACAATTTCTCCGCTAGGCAAAACGACTTCGATACCCCTGACATAATCCCTTGTTACACCGTATTTGACGGCACGCATACCTCCCGCATTTGTGCTGATATTGCCGCCGATGGTCGCGGACTTCTCGCCCGGATCCGGAGGATAGAAAAAACCTCGCTCTTCGACATATGGCGAGAGTTCCATAAGAAGAACGCCGGTTTCGACTGTTATACTGAGGTTTTCTTCGTCCAACTCCAAAATCCTGTTCATAAGAGCCGTTTCGAGAACTATTCCACCGCTTACCGCAACACAACCGCCGACAAGCCCTGTCCCCGCCCCTCTCGGTGTTACGGGGATTCCTTGCTCGTTAGCGTACGCCATGACTGCTGAAATCTCTGACGAGGATACCGCCCGGACAACAACATCGGGTTTCTTAAACACTCCGCCAAGTTCGTCGTGGCAATACTCCTCGTTTATATTTTCTCCCGCAAGGACGCGCTCATCGTCATTTATCATGCGGCGAAGCGCTTGTATATCGTTGTTGTCTATGACTTTATACAAACAGATCACCGCCTTTTGACTTTATTTTCCCGATAAGCTCCGGAACAACCTCATATAAATCGCCTACTATGCCGTAATGAGCGACATTAAAAATCGGAGCTTTTTTATCTGTATTAATCGCGACTATCGTTTCAGCGTTTTTCATGCCTGCCGCGAATTGAACCGAGCCTGAAATACCGCAGGTTATAATCAGTTTTGGGCGAACGGTGCGCCCGCTTAGACCGATTTGGCGCTTGGCATCAAGCCAGCCGGCTTCGTATACCGGCCTTGTACAAGCGAGCTGACCGTGGAGACAGTCCGCAAGCTCTTCGAGCAGGCGCATATCTTCGCCCTTTTTTATCCCTCTGCCTGCCGCGATAAGTACATCTGCATGCTCTATCGAACGCTCGGCGGGTTTTGCGTGTATACTCAACACTTCGATACAGCTTTCGAGTATTTTTTCGTCAACTTTTCTTACGACTACTTTGCCGCTCGAAATACCTTTTTTCGCGGAGTTCATCACCTTATAGCGAACGGTCGCAAACTGCGGCCTGTGATTTGGCGTGTGTATCTCCGCCATGATGTTTCCGCCGAAAGCCGGACGGATTTGCACAAAATCCGTGTTCTGCAGTACATCAAGCACCGTGCAGTCGGCGGTCAAACCGGTTTTCATTCTCGCGGCGATTCTCGGAGCAAGCTGCCTTCCTACAGGCGTTGCTCCGACGAGTATTGATGAAGGCTTAACTTCGCGTATAAAATCTTCAAAAGCGGCGGTATAGGAAAGTATGTTGAAATACTTCAGCTTTTCGTTGTCGTAAACGAAAACCGTATCAACTCCGTAGTGAAGAAGTTCGCCTGCGGCATTTTCCACCCCGGAACCGATGAAAACGGCATAAACGGGATGATCTATCCTCGACGCGAGTTCTTTTGCCTTTCCGATGAGTTCAAGAGTAACGGGATGAACAATCCCTCCACTGTGCTCGACGTATACCGCAAAGCCGCGCCATTCATCTTTATTCAGCGTTTTTCGCTGCTCGACGGCCATGTTTGTAACCGCGCCTTTCGGGCCGTTTTTCACGCACAGCATACACATTTTGCAGGCCGAGTTAACGGTAAACGAACCGTCTTCGGCTCGTTCGAGAGCGCCGAAAGGGCACAGTTTTAAAAAAGCCCCGGCATCCTGTATTTTTGTTCTATCTATTACAAGCATGTTCTTACCTCTGTAGCTCAGATTAATTTTAACTCGTCAAGCTTTTTGTACAGCCGTTCGGCTAGCTCTGCGCCTTCACCTTCCCAAATTTCGCTGTCTTGATTAACTTCGGGCGGGAAAATACGCGTTACCTTTGTCGGCGAGCCGGAAAGTCCGAAGTCGGCTTCCTGCTTGTCTTCCAAGTCTTCAAAACCGATAATTTTTACGGTACGATTCGATGTCTCTTTTTTCCGCACATATGAAGGCAGCCTCGGTTCGTAAATACCTTTTTCAACTGTCAAAAGACAGGGGAACGGCAGTTTCACCGTCATAATCTCGGTCTGGAGATCTTCCCGGCAAACGATGTATGTTTCCGTTATTTCGTCTATTGCGCTTATGTTGGAAACTGACGGTATGGAGAGAAATTCCGATAATTCCATACCGACTTGCGCCGTATCCCCGTCCGTTGTCTGTTTTCCGCACAATATCAGGTCAAATTTTCCGAGCCGAGCGATTCCGCACGCGAGAGTGTACGAGGTGGCCAACACATCCGCTCCGCCGAACTTCCTGTCCGACAGCAACACTCCTTTATCGGCGCCCATAGAAAACGCCTCGTAAATAACGGCTTTTGCCTGCGGCGGCCCCATGCTCAAAACCGTGATTTCGCCTCCGTACTTCTCTTTAATGCGCATAGCTGTCTCAATTGCGTATAAATCATAGGGATTCATCTTCGAATCCACGCCGCTTCTTATCAGCGCGCCTGTTTCCGGGTCTACCGCAACCTTGTTCGTATCCGGCACCTGCTTAATACAAACCAATATTTTCATGAAGAACCTCTCGTCACTTAGTCCAAAAATCTCTTGAGCTTTTCAACGCATTCGGCAGAGGAAAGACCCAATACCGCGTCCTTGACCTGCAAAATACTGCCTGCCGACATTGAAAGCTCGTCTATGCCCATCGCCAGATAATACGGGAGCAGGCTGACATCTGCCGCGCTTTCGCCGCAAATTCCTATCCATTTGTTTTTCTTGTGTATCTCATCCGCCGCACGTTTAATCATGCGTATAATTGCCTGTCCGCCCGAATCAAACAAATATGATACATTTTGATTCAGCCTGTCGGCCGCATAAGTATACTGCGTCAAATCATTTGTACCGACGCTGAAAAAGTCCACAAGCTCGGCAAGCTTGTCCGCGACTATGACGGATGCGGGAGTTTCTATCATTATCCCGAACTCAATCTCGTCTGAAAACGCCCTGCCCTCCGACTTTAAATCGGCCTTAACCTTATCGATGATTTTATATATTGCCTTTACTTCCTCGGCTCCGACTATCATCGGAAACATGACGGCAAGCTTTCCGTAAACAGAAGAGCGTAAAAGCGCACGAAGCTGAGTAACGAAAATATCCGTACGGTCAAGGCATATCCGTATTGCCCGGTAACCCAGCGCGGGGTTTTCTTCGTGTTCGAGGTTAAAATACGGAGCCTGCTTGTCAGCTCCCAGATCGAGAGTGCGGATTACAACTCTGCGTCCGCCCATTCCGCACAAAACGCTTTTATAAGCTTCAAATTGCGTTTCCTCGGAAGGGAAGTCTTCATTATCGAGATACAAAAATTCACTGCGAAAAAGTCCTATGCCCTCGGCATCGTTTACGAGTATGTTCGGAACCTCGTCCGGATGGCCGATATTTGCATAGAGACTGATAACATTGCCGTCCTTCGTTTTTGCCTGTGTTCCCTTAAGAGCTTGCAAACGGTGTTTTTCCGCGGAGAGTTTCACTGTCTTCGCATCATACTCCGCCTTGACATCATCCGTTGGTTCAACAACGACGCAGCCGGCGCTGCCGTCGGCAATTGCAAAGCTGCCGGATTCCAGCTTGTCAAACCCGTCTCCGAGCGAGGCGACAGCAGGTATACCGAGACTACGCGCCAGT
Source organism: Eubacteriales bacterium (assembly GCA_031550435.1). Taxonomy (GTDB): domain Bacteria; phylum Bacillota; class Clostridia; order Lachnospirales; family WRAX01; genus JAVBOO01. The sequence continues at coordinate 68,967 of JAVBOO010000034.1, read as the reverse complement.
ATGGCCGCATGGCTCGTCATGCTGCCCTTTTTCAATACGAACGCAAGCACGCGGCTTTTGTCCATCTGTATGGTTTGACTCGGCATAATGTCTTCCGCCGCGACAATTACAGGGTTTTTAAGTTGAGAAAGCGTCTCGTCGCTTCGTCCCCTGAGTATGTTAATCAGCCTTGTAGCCAGATCAGAAATATCGACGGCGCGTTCCTTCATGTAGCTGTCGTCCATAACGGCGAATACGGACGAAAAATGTATGCCCGCTTCATAAACCGCATACTCGGCGCGTGCGGATTTTTGCGTTATCATGTCGTGTATATAATCCAGCAAATCGTCGTCCTCGAGCATCATTGCCTGAACTTCAAAAATTGCGGCAGTCTCTTCTCCCGCAGTTGCATGGGCTTTTTCATAAAGCTCGCCGAGCTGTTCTTTCGCGGTTTCAATTGCTCCGTCAACCCTTGTTTTTTCGGCTTCTGTGCTTTCCGCGGGCTCATTTTTCGGTTCTTCAAACGCCGCAGACAAGACATACAGTTCACCCGATGCTATTCCGGCACTTATCGAGATTCCGTCCAGTTTTATCATTTTGCACCTTCGTTCTGAATAATCGCCGCAGGCAGAGTCCAAGACCGGGCCGGCGGTATAATATTACCGCGGAAGTTAAATGCATCACAAAATATCCACGCGGTTACTTAGGCCGAGCAGACGCGCTTAGATACGCCTAAGCGCACCTATGCGGCGCAGCATTAATAATTCTCGGCAAAGAATTTCATAAGCTCGTTTTTCACGTTATCCTCGTCTTGCCCTTCGATTTCAACCGTAACGGTCTCCCCACACTTTACGGCCATGCCCATAAGAGCGAGCAGCTTTTGCGCATCAGCGCTTCTTGACCCGCAGGAAATTTTGACGGAGCAGCCCAAGGTTTTAAGCCTTTTTACCATTACGGTTGCGGGGCGGGCATGCAGTCCCATAGGGTCTTTAATTGTATATTCGAAACTAACCATATTTTACCTCCGATACGTATTGAAAATCACTGCCCTTAAGTTATACTGTTATTGTCCGAGTACTCTGCATATAAAATCCCGTTTGACAAAAACGGCTGAAAATCCTTACTACGGCAATAATAAAATTCAAGGCGGTGATTTCATTGATTATTAAAAACGGAAAATTGTTTATGCCGGACGGCACTTTGCGCCGCGGCGATATCAGATTTGAAAACGGTGTGATAACCGGAATCGGCGAGAAACTGGAGGCAAACGGCAACGAATCTTTAGAAGCGAACGGCTGCATAGTTTCCCCCGGATTTATCGACATTCATATTCACGGCTCGGTCGGAGCGGATTTTTGCGACGGAACGGAAGAATCGGTTGACAAAATCTCTGAATATCTTGTCGAGAACGGTGTCACCGGTTTCATGGCCACGACATTGTCACTGCCGGAAAGCGTTCTTGCAAAGGCAATGAAAGCCGCGGATTCATATGCATTGAAAAACAAACAAGGCAGGGCTTTGCTGCTTGGTATCAACATGGAAGGGCCTTTTTTCGCCAAGGAAAAACGCGGCGCACAAAACGCAGACTTTATAGTTTCTCCCGATATAGAGTGGTTCGAAAGACTCTTTGCGGTCAGCGGCGAAAGAATAAAACTTGTCTCTGTCGCGCCGGAATTGCCCGGAGCCTCGGAGTTCATTAAAACGGCCTCAAAGTATTGCAGGGTGTCACTGGCACACACAACAGCCGATTACGAAACGGCGAAAGCCGCCTTCAGTAACGGAGCATCACACGCGACTCATCTTTTTAACGCTATGCCCTCCATGCTCCACCGCGAGCCGGGAGTTGTTCCGGCGGCGTATGAGGATGCGGATTTCATCGAGCTTATCACTGACGGCATCCATATACACCCGGCTATCATCAGAACCACATTCGGCATGTTCGGCGACAGGACTTGCATAATCAGCGATGCCATGCGCGCCTGCGGAATGCAAAACGGCACATACGACCTCGGGGGGTCAACCGTAACTGTCAGTGACGGCAAAGCCGCGCTTGAAGACGGAACTCTTGCCGGTTCTGCGGCAAACCAGTTCCAATGCTTCCAAAGAGCGGTGTCGTTCGGAGTTCCGATTGAAAAAGCGTTAAAAGCCTGCACGCTCAGTCCGGCAAAAGCCATCGGAGCCGAAAAACTCACGGGCAGCCTGAAACCCGGACTTCGCGCGGATTTGCTCATTATAGACGGGGACATGCGACTTAAAAGCATATTTTCCGGCGGAGTCAAGGCGGTTTAGAAACAGCTGAAAAGTTCGGGTTTTCACCACTTTTTACTCGGGTTCATATCCGCCACTCTTATGACAAAGGCGTCGTTCATGGTTTGCATGACGGCGCCTTTATTATGCCTATGCGCTGAGTGACAGCTAAAACAAGCGGTGCGTGCAAAGTTTGTTATACATTGTTGCTCTTGAAATATGTCTCGATGCTCGCGTCTGTTTCATTAGGAAGCATCTGGGCCGTAACTTTCACGCCCGAAGCGATAATATCGCGGCAGACAGCGATATCTTCGGCGCTAAGACTGACAGAGTTCTTAATCTTTGTCTGACCCTCTTTGTGCGCTTGATTACCTACGTTTACACTGCCGATTTTAAGACCGAGGTCGAGAAGTTTTTTACAGTCTTTTATGTTCTTGGTTATAAGAAATACGGTGTCACCGTCATATTTTCCGTCATTAATATTAATTGCCGCTTTTTCAACCGACAAAATCGAAAGTTTAACAGCGGTCGGGCAAGCCAGTTTTAGCGCCGAAATCTGCATTTCGCTTTGAAGCGCTTCGTTATTTGCGACAATAATTCTGTTGCAGCCGAGAGAATTTACCCATACTGTCGCGACCTGCCCGTGAATAAGGCGTTCGTCAACTCTGAAATGTTTTATCATTTTTTCCTCCGTTTTGGGGCTATGCAATCGCATAGCCCCACGTTTATGCATTTCATTGCGTTCACCGAGAAGCGCGAGACTTACTCGGAATTACTGAGCCGGTGCCAAACGGATTTTCAACACTTCCGTGGTTTAGTTGTAGAATCCGAAGAATTTCTGGAAGTTACCGAAACTGTTAAGTACACCCATTACAAAGCCAAGTCCGAGAAGTATCCAAATGAGCCATGTGGATGTCATGCCCTTTCTTCCGAGCAACCAGTAAGCAAGCAGTACTATTCCCAGAGGCAGAAGTCCCGGCATGATTTTGTCGAGAAGGTCTGTCTGAAGGTTCTTAACAACCGCCGTAGTCGTATCGGCTTTGACATTATCCGCAAGCGCATCAAACTTAAGGCTGTAGGTGATGCCGGAGAGGGTTGCTTTCACCGTAGAAGCGACCATGCCGCCGACAACCGTCAGACCGAGGATTGAAGCGGCTTCGGTTATATTCTTCAGCGTACCGGCAAAGCCCGAGGCAACCTTTTGTCCCTGTGAGTAACCGAGAAGTGTGAATCTGTAACGAACATAAATTATCGCTATGGCGCACACGAGCGTGATAAGTATTCCGAGGGCCGAGCCTTGAAGAGCGAGGTAAGCCGCGATCGAGAATATTATCGCTCTGTAAATTGCTACAAACACCGTGTCGCCGACGCCGGCAAACGGACCCATAAGACCTGTTTTGAAACCGATTACCGCGTCTCTGTCATGCCCGACCTGTTCTTCGATAGCGATGTTAGCGCCGACAATAAGATGAGACATGGCGGGCGTTGTATTAAAGAAGCCGAGGTGCGTCTTCATTGCTTCCGAAAGCTGAGCTTTATCGGGATACAGCTTCTTAAGTACGGGCAGCATAGCATAGCAATAGCCCAGACCTTGCATTTTTTCATAGTTCCAACCCATTTGAAGGAAGAGATTTCTCCAGAAGGACTTTTTAAGATCGTCCTTCGTTATTTTAGCCGATACCTGCTTAGCCATCTATCTCCACCTCCGAATCGTTGTCCGAACCCTTGCTTCCCTTAGGAGCAAACATTCCTTTAAACATAAAGTATATTGCGGCAAGGGCGAATCCGACGAGTGCTACGCCGAGTATGCTGAATTGAGCCGCAAAGTAGGCCATAAGTACAAAACCGATAACGAAGAACGCGAAAAACTTTTTAAGAGGCAAGTAACGCATAAGTATTGCGATACCCATTGCAGGAAGCAATCCGCCGGCATATCTTAAACCGTCCATGATCCAATTGGGTATCCAGCCGGTAACACCCTCAAGCTGTGTGCCTAATGCAAGGCCTACCGCTACGGGTATAGAACGGCTCAAAAACCAGGTTATCATGCCGAGAAGATTTGATCTTTCAACAGTCGCAAAGTCGCCTTTTTGGGCAGCCGCGTCAGCCATGTGCTGGAATACAACGTTGATCATGCGCGCGAATACGTCGAGCTGTGTAAGTATAAGTCCGACCGCTGTAGCAAGCGTGAGGCCGAGACCTACGTCTCCCGCACTGATTGCGATGGCGGTACCGATTATCGAGCCCGAAAGGAAATCGGGAACCGAAGCTCCGCCGTATGTTGCGATACCGAGTGTTGCTAACTGCAGTGTTGCGCCGATTGTAAGACCGGCATTCAAGTCTCCCATTAACAGTCCGGTTAAAGCGCCGGCAAAAAGAGGTGTGAACAAACCGAACTGTGTTGACAGCGCGTCTAGGTGCGCTATACCTGCGTAAATCGCCATAATGATTATGACGAGTACGGAAATACTATTCATTGTGTAGCCTCCCATCAGATTTTGTCAAATACTGCGGTCTTGCCGAGACGCCGAGCCCTAATCCGCGGTACGGATATAATTCCGGCCTTTTGCCGTTACAGTTCGCGGCAGAGCCGTTATCAGGCATTTGCGTCTGCTGTTACCGTGAATCACTCCTCGTATTCTTCGCGGATGACCCCCTTATTAAAATTAATTTTTAATATTTGAACGGACTGAGTTCCCGTTTCGCGAAGAAACTCTGCCAGCTCATCAACGTTTTCAATCGACGAGAGCGCATACTCAATGATCATATTGAGATTAAGCCCCGTCAAAACCCTGACATTATCACGTTCAAATGCCATCTCGACCGCTGTGTTGCACGGCGTTCCTCCGACTATATCAACAACAACAAGAACGGGGGTTGCCGCGTCAAATTTGTCAAAAATCGCTTTTAACTTTTTTCTTGTCCCTTCGAGCCCGTCCTCCGCACTCATACAGACAAAGTGTGAATTTTCGATATCGCCCGCTATCATTTCAGCGGAACGAAGCGCCTGTTCGGCAAAAAAGCCGTGGCTCATTACAACCAATTCGGGTCTCATATTTATACCCTTCCCTCGTTATATTTATATGCCTTCTTCATTATATTTATATACCGACGCGATAATTCGTCTTAACGCTTGATGACCTGTGTTTTAGCTTTTATCTGCTCGGGTTTTGCAAAATTCAAGGGAGTGATCTCGCACTTTTCCGCCTTGTCGTAGCAGTATCTCGCTGACTTTTCATCTCCCTTTGTTTCGCAGATCAAACCCAGAACAAAATTACTGTCAACAAGATTCGAATTCTGCGAAAGCGCAAGTCTCAACTCTGTCTCAGCTCTGTCAAAGTCCGTGTTTTTATACGCTATAAGCCCCAGCGTTTCGTGCACGGAAGCCTCGGGAGCGTTTTGCTCAAGCGCGAAAAGTGTTTTTTCTTCGGCTTTTTGCGTGTCGCCCAGCGACATATACAAAAATCCGAGACTTAAAAGCAAGGAAGCGTCAGGTTTATCGGAAACCGCAGCGACTTTTTCAAACGCTTCCGCGGCCTTCGAAAATTCCCCGGTCGCCCAATATGCACTGCCGAGTGAAATCAAGGTGTTTACATCCGTCATGTTCTTGCCCCTCAAGCTCAAGGCCTTTTCAAGCGGTTCAACCGCTTTGGCGTAACTGCCTTCCCGCAAAAGCATCGCTCCGTAAGCAGAGAGGGCGACAGCGTTTTTTGTGCCGTGCTTATTCGCAAGGTCGAGCGCACGTTTTGCCTTCTGAAGATCGCCGCTCATCATATATGCGTTGCTGATATAGGTGTAAATATTTGCCCGGAAGATATATGCTGCGCAAAGTATCAAAAGCAGATACGTCAGCAGCAACATATAGACCGGTTGACCCAAAAAACCGATCATAACGACATAGCATAAGCCGGCAACTACCAGAACCGGTGTCATTCTCAAAAGAAATTTTTTCACCGTAATCGTTCCCCGTTTAGTTTTCGATAGCTTTCCTTATAAAACCGTCGGCATCCCGCAACCGCTTTTCAGCTTCGTCGCGGTCGCAGTTCGCGAGTATCATTACTATCGCGACTTTCGAGCTCGCCCCCGTCGACGACATAATTTTATCAGCCGTCTCATAGTCAATGCCCGTTGCTTCCGTAACTATCCTGCGGCTGCGCTCAACAAGCTTTTTGTTTGTGGGGGTTACGTCAACCATAAGGTTCTTGTAAACCTTGCCCTGCTTAATCATTGCCCCTGTAGAAATCATGTTAAGCACAAGCTTTTGCACCGTTCCGGACTTGAGCCTGGTCGAGCCTGTCAGAACCTCCGCTCCCGCATCTACCTCTATCGGTACATTGACTATTTTGCCTATTACTGAGCCCACGTTACAGCAAACACAAGACGTGAATGCGTCAATCGAGTTCGCGTAATTCAGTATCGCGATGACATAGGGCGTTCTTCCGCTCGCTGCTATGCCTATGACGACATCGTCTTTTGTAAGACCTATACGCTTGATGTCGGCAAGTCCGAGTTCCTCCGAATCCTCCGAACCTTCAATCGCTCTGACGGTAGCATCTCCTCCGCCGGCCATCAGCCCGATTACCCTCCCGTCCGGTACGCCGAAAGTCGGAACGCATTCGGCGGCATCCATTAGCCCGAGCCTGCCGCTTGTTCCTGCCCCTGCATAAATAAGCCTTCCGCCGCGTTTCATTCTTTCGGCGGTTATGTCTATAACCATGGCTATGTTTTCTATACTGCCTTTTACCGCTGCCGCGGCTTTTATATCCTCATTATTCATAACCTCGCAGAATTCAAGCGAGGTCATTTGGTCAAGATTCATGGAATATTCGTTTCTTTTCTCTGTGACTAAATTCTCTAACATATTCGACTCCCATTTTATGTTTTTTGGCTCACTTCATATTTATGATATTGTAGGTAGCTCTCAATTTTTCGGAAGGCTTATCCGTGAAGAACAAGCTGTAAGTGTAGAAAAGAACATCAACGATAAAAAGCGTTGCCGTCCTGGAGCTCAACGCGCTCGGTCTGTATTCGCTTTCAAATGCTGCGGCCTCCAGAGTCAGCTTGGCGATTCTGGATAACGGCGTCGAGCCGACGCCCGTAAGCGCGAGAACAGGCACGCCTTGCAACGCGGCCATTGTGGCCAATTCCATCGTTTCCCGTTTTTTACCGGAATACGAGACGGCAATAAGCAAATCCTTAGAAGTAAACTGCGACAAAGCAATTTTTCTGAGGTCGTTATCCGGGAAAACCACCGCGTCTTTTTGGATTCTCAGCAGTTTATGCATCAGATCCTGGGCTATAAGATCGCTTGCCCCGATGCCCGAGCACATGATTTTTTCGGAATTAAACATAAGCTTGGCAGCTGCCGTAATTTTTTCCCGCGAAAGCATTGCCGCGGTATCCTTAAGCGCGCAAGTCGCCTGATACAGAAGATTGCCGACTATATCGTTTTTAAGATCCTCAGAATCGAACTCATAAAGTGTATTGTTACCGTATTTTGTGATTTGTTGCGAAAGGACGATTTTGAGTTCGGAAAATCCCTCAAACCCTATAAGTTGACAAAAACGTGTTATAGACGCTTGGCTGACGCTTATCTCATTTGCGAACTCCTTTGCTGAAAACCATATAACTTCAGAAGGTTTTTTGAGTATATATTCAGCAATAAGTTTATTTATTCTCGACAGATTATCATATTCGTTTTTAATAATATACAATAACCCTTCTATCGTAACCGCGACCTTTCTGCACTATATATAAGGCATAATATCACCTGTGCAAGGATATTTCAAGGCATTGTGCGATATGAAACAAAATTTCATGTTTTGCGGTTTTTTTATGAAATAACCATTAATATTCTTCCATTTTTGATAATATTATACCGTTACGAAACAATGTTCCTGAATGATTTATCTGAATAAGTTTACTTTTGACGATTTTTTTCTGACGATAGAGTTGCCGCCATAGAAAGCGCAAATCGTTTTGACGGGGATTATGTCGAAACCGTCCGCTTTTCGCTGTCGAAAACCAAAAGCGGCAGAGTTTTAACTCTTTGAATACAAGTTTTCCACATAACACAAAGTTTTATACATAATATTACCGCGGAAGTTAAATACCGTATAAAATACTTACGCGGTTACTCGTGCCGAGCAGACGCGTTTTTGCGTCTTAGCGAGGGAACAACAAAATATAGCGTTTTCCTATATCGGAAGTGTTGAAAATTGCGCACGAAACCCACTTTAGTGGGTTGAGCGAGCGGCGCTCTCCATTGAAAAATGGTGTTTTTCCATTTTCAATGGAAAGCCGCAAGGCGATTTTTCAACATGCCTATATTTTGTTGCCGAAGTAATATTGTTGAGCCGCCATACCGGGCGATAAAACCGCGAGCGAAATAATCCCGACCGGGACCCCGGTCGGGATTTTAGAAAATTCCGCTTTGCAGCCGATTCGGCGCAACCTTCAACACAAAAAAGTATCCATCGGCTAAAACTTATCGTACCCGCCCTTTACTATAAACCAAGCGTCTGTGACCGCCTTTACCCCTCTGGCGTCATACTTCGGCACGATAAGAAGATGATTAGCGCTGAGGTTTTTATTGTTTTGCAGTTCTTCGCCCGTCGTTAGGTCGGGAATACCGTTTTCAACCATTACATAGCTGACTGCCTTTCCGCTTCGAAGCGATATCTCCGTACCCTCATAACCCACAAGTACCTCACCCGCTTTCAAAAGTACAGGCTTAAACGCCTCCGAACCCGTGAATGAATCTCCGTAAAAATACTGTATCTGTGCCATAACCTCATTTATCAGCTCATCTTTTGAAACGTTTGCAGTCACACCGGAAGACGTACCCCCCGGCTGTGCCTTTGAGTCGTTTATCATTTTTGCAAGCTCCGCGAACCTTCCGTCAACATAACTTTTTGTAACAATCGGGTCTCCGCTCGAGCCGGGTGTGCTTGAAGCGTATGTTTTTTGCTGTGCCGCCATACTTACCGCAAGCAAGCATAATGCGCATAGACCGAGTGAAATAATATGTTTTTTCATTTGTAGTCCTCCGCCGCGTAATTTCGTTGTGTCAAACAAGCGAGAATAACTCGCACGCTTGACCGTATGAACCGATTATACCGGTTTGAATGCGTTAGTCCAACAACATTTCCGAGAAAACTATGTTTGAAAGGTCTATTCCCTTTTCTGTGAGCACGGCCGTCTCTCCGTCGTAACTGAGCAGCTTTTTGTCGCTCAGTTCCCTGAGCTTCGCGCCGAATATCCTGTCCATGGACATATTAAACTGATCTTTAAACGCTTGCGCGCTCACTCCGCGGTTAAGCCGAAGCCCGAGAAACATAAACTCGGAATATTTGTCCTTGGCACTCAGAGCCATTACCTCTCTGCGCGAAAAGTCACCGCTGAGATACTCGTCGATTTTGGCTGTGTTTTGAAACCTGAGCCCCTTCGAGTAACTGTGCGCACCCAGCCCGAACGAAATATAGTCCTTGAGCGTCCAGTAAACCAGATTATGCCTGCACTCAAAGCCCGCCTTGGAAAAATTCGATATCTCGTACTGCTCGTAGCCGTTCAGTCCCAGAAGTTTTTTGGCTCTGTAATACATATCTCTTTCCTCGTCTTCACCCGTCAGCATCAAATCACTGCGCTTTCCGAAATCCGAACCTTCTTCAAGCATGAGACTGTAGCATGATATATGCTCGGGCTTAAGCCCGATAACGGTTTCAAGAGTTTTTTCCCAGTCGTAAGCCGTTTGTCCGGGCAAGCCGAACATCAAATCAACATTAATATTGTTAAAACCTATTTTTTTGGCATATTCAAACGCTTCGGCAAAGCGCTCGTAGTTGTGTATCCTGCCGAGAGTACGAAGCAGCTTATTGTCCGCCGACTGTAAACCTATGCTCAAGCGGTTTACACCGGATGCCCTAAGTACTTCCGCTTTTTCGTCCGTCAACGTCTCGGGATTGGCTTCAACCGTGACTTCACAATCATCGCTCAACCTGAAGTTCTTTTTCAAACAGTCAAAAATACGCTTCAACTGCTGCGGGGTCAAAACCGTCGGTGTTCCTCCGCCGACAAAAACGGTTGGGACAAGTTTGTCTTTCGCAAGCTTACCCCTGCGGTTAACACTGCCGGTCAAAAGACCCGCCGAGGCAATTTCCTCGCACAACCTCACAACATAGGCTTCATAGTCTTGCTCGCGGCTCTCAAAAGATAAAAAATCACAATATCCGCATTTTTTCATGCAAAACGGTATGTGGATATAGATAGAAAAAGCCTCCACCTATTCTTCCTCCAGCTTCAAAACGCTCATAAACGCCGATTGCGGCAGTTCGACGCTTCCGACCTGTCTCATACGCTTTTTGCCTTCTTTTTGCTTTTCGAGCAGCTTTTTCTTTCGTGTGATATCGCCGCCGTAACATTTCGCGAGTACGTCTTTTCTCAACGCGCTGACGGTTTCGCGCGCTATTACCTTCGCGCCTATGCAAGCCTGTATAGGTATTTCAAACTGATGTCTCGGTATCTCTTTTTTCAGCTTCTCGCACATCCTGCGCCCGCGGTCATAAGATGTCTCTCTGTGCACTATAAACGAAAGAGCGTCAACGGGGTCGCGGTTAAGCAGGATATCAAGCTTGACAAGGTCTGAGCGCTGATACCCGATTAAGTCATAGTCAAACGAGGCATAACCCTTGCTCCTCGATTTCAAAACATCAAAAAAGTCATAAATAATCTCGTTCAGCGGCAATTCGTACATCAGCTTGGCACGTGTCGCCTCAAGGTATTCTATGCCTTTATACTCGCCGCGTCTCTGCTGGCAAAGCTCCATAATCGTTCCGATATATTCGGTCGGAAGCATGATTTCCGCCTTTACTATCGGTTCCTCGGTGTATTCGATAGTCGAAGGATCCGGGAAATTGCTCGGGTTCGAGAGCTCAACCATAGTCCCGTCCGTCTTATAAATTCTGTAAATAACGCTCGGAGCGGTGGTTACAAGATCAAGATTATATTCTCTGTCCAGGCGTTCCTGTATTATTTCGAGATGCAAAAGCCCCAAAAAGCCGCAGCGGAATCCGAAACCGAGCGCAATACTCGTTTCGGGTTCGTACAGCAGCGACGCGTCGTTAAGAGAAAGTTTCTCGAGAGAATCTCTTAGATCCTGATACTTTGAGCCGTCCGCCGGGAAAATACCGCAAAACACCATCGGCACGGCTTTTTTGTAGCCCGGGAACGGTTCTCTCGTCGGGTTTTCAGCGTCTGTTACCGTGTCGCCTACATGCGTATCCTTTAGGTTCTTTATGCTCGCCGTTATATAGCCGACTTCGCCGGCCCGCAGCCCTTCGCAGGGCAAAAATCTTCCCGGCCCGAAATAGCCCGTTTCGACTATATCGTATTCCTTACCGGTCGCCATAAAACTTATGCGGCTGCCTTTTTTTATGCTGCCGTCAAACACTCTGACAAATACGATAACGCCTTTATACGCATCGAACACGCTGTCAAAGATAATCGCCTTGAGCGGCTTTTTCTCGTCTCCCTTAGGAGCGGGAATATCCTTGACTATTCTCGTAAATACTTCTTCGATATTAATATCGTTTTTTGCCGAGATTTTGGGAGCGTCTTCCGCGACAATGCCGATAATGTCTTCGATTTCTTTAACGGCCATTTCGGGGTCAGCACCCGGCAGGTCAATTTTATTGACTACGGGTACAACCTCAAGCCCCGCGTCAAGCGCGAGGTAAACATTCGCAAGAGTTTGCGCCTCAACACCCTGAGAAGCGTCAACGACCAGGAGGGCTCCCTCGCACGCAGCAAGGCTTCTCGATACCTCGTAGTTAAAGTCCACATGACCCGGTGTGTCTATAAGGTTCAGCGTATATTCTTCGCCGTCGTCGGCCTTATAAATCAGCCGTACCGACTGCGCTTTAATCGTTATCCCTCTTTCGCGCTCGATATCCATGTTGTCGAGCACCTGTTCTTGCATTTCGCGCTCGGTTAAAACGCCTGTCTTCTGTATCAGCCTGTCCGCAAGCGTCGATTTGCCGTGGTCTATATGAGCGACTATGCAAAAATTTCTGATTCTTTCCTGTCTGTTCATAAACTAACTCCAAACTGTGACTTTAACAACATACTTACTCTGTTGCGGCGACAATTAAGCCTTCCGCCGGATTTAGCGCCGCAGTCCCATAAGGTCGCGGGCTTATACAAGGGCTCGGTTTTCAACACTCTTATTTCTCTGTTTTGCTGCCGAGTATTATATTCATCCGATGGATTATATCAAAAAAAACAGGCTTACACAATAAAAATGTTGCGCCGGGCAGCGGGGTTTAGCCCGGCCGTTGCAGAAAGACCTTACCGGTATTAAGCTGCCCTTTTGATTTTGTTCACATCCCCGCAAAAAAATATTTGTCTGAGCCGCATACATAAAAGCCCACCGGCAATGCCGGTTGCCGGTGGGCTTAGTTCTTTTACGCACAGCACTCATATTTTTGCTCTTGCAGCAAAACAAAAGCCGAAAACCCGCACCATTTCTTTAGCGGCAAACCGTAAAAAAATCGCCTACAGTTCGCAAAACTTTTCTATATCGTTTTCCGTCAGTTTGAGGGAAGCCGCCCAAAACGCCTTGTCTCTAATATTAATTCCCGCTATCCTCGCAATATCGTATGCGCTGTTTTTACCGGTCGCAGCAAGAAGCGCTTCGTATTTCGGCACAAACGCCTCTCCCTGCTTAAGATATTCGGCGTAAAGTCCTTTTGAAAACAGTTGTCCGAACGCATAAGGCCAGTTGTAATAATTCGCGTCAGCGTAATAGTAATGCGGCTTACACACCCACATATACGGATGAAGTATGTTTTCGTCAAGACCGTCCCCATATGCCTGTTTCTGGGCTTCTAACATTATGCCTTTCAGCTCGTCCGGTGTAAGCGTCGAGTTTTTGCGCTTGTTAAATACCTCGTCCTCAAAAAGGAAGCGTGAATAGATGTCAATTATTACCTGAGCCACTCCCGAAATATCGTTTTCGGTTATCACAAGCGCTTCGTCCTTTGTCGCCGTTTTGAGCGAAGCCTCGCAAACAAGGGTTTCGCAGAACGTTGACGCTGTTTCGGCTATGGGCATGGTGTAGGATGTATTCATCCCAACTTCGTTCTTTATGCAGTCATTATGGAAAGCGTGTCCGAGTTCGTGAGCAAGCGTTGTCAAGTTCGAAAAAGAGCCCGAGAAGTTCGAAAGTATTCTGCTCTCACCGACTACGCGCAGACCTGAGCAAAAAGCCCCGCCTCTCTTGCCCTTTCTCGGCAAAGCGTCAATCCAACCGTTTTCAAACGCGTGGCGCGCAAAGTTACCGAGTCTTTCGCTGAACAGCGAAAACTGTTTAACAACGAATTCTGCGGCCTCGGGGTAAGTATAACTCATGTCTGCCTTGCCTACAGGCGCAAACAAGTCGTAAAAAGGCAGTCCGCCTTTATAGCCGAGTAATTCCGCTTTTTTTCTAAAGTATTTTCTGAAAGACGGGAACGAGTCCTTCATCGCGGACATCATTGCGTCAAAAGTTTCCTTGTCGACTCTTGAGTTTTCAAGCGTCATTTCGAACGGGGAAGCATAACCCCTTGCGGCGCTGCTCGTTATAACCTCGCCCTTGATGCCGTTTATGGCGTAAGCCGCGGGAACCTCGATTCTCTTATACGCTTCCAGTTCGGCCTCATAGCCCTTCTTTCTCACGTCTTTGTCGGCATGATAAGCAAGGTTTCTTACCGCGGGCAGCGTCATTCCCTCCCCGATACCGGGAACATCAGTCGTTACTGTAGCGTAAAGCTCTTCCTTCATCTGCCTCCATGCGGTTGAGCCTGTCAGAGCCAGCTTTGTAAACAACATCTCTTCCTTTTCGGAAAGCAAGTGCTTATAGTTTGAAGCAATCTCGTTCAAAACGAATTCGCGCTCTTTAATAATCTCCGATTTTGCCGCAAGCTCGCCTATATTTCCGACCCTGCCGATAAAAGACTTAAATGCCGTCTGAGCTTCGTTCCCCTCTGCGGCAATATCCATCAGCACAGAGAGATACTTCCCGGCAGGTGCGTTTGTGGCGTCTCCGCTTACAGAGAGATGGCAATAAGAAAACAGTTTTTGAAAGTTATCGCATTCCTCGTCTCTCTTAATAAACGTTTCTATTTTTTCAACGGCGTTGTCCGTTGATGCAAGCTCTTTTCTCGCAAAAGCATTAATCTCTTTAACCGTTTTTCTGAAAAGCTCTATGTCGGCAAGAAATTCTTTTGACTCAAACGATGAATACAGTACATCCAGATTCCATTTTTCCGGTAAATTAATCATAATATCCTCCGTTGTAAAATTTTACAAGCGATATAAAACCCGTAAGATTGTGCCGCAACGCTCCAATGCGGCGACTCTGCGCCTCATTCTTCGCTTGCCGGCTAAAATTTATTTTACCACACCCGTACAATTATGCAAATAATAATTGGCGCGGCAGAAGACATTTTTCTGCAAAGACCATGTTTCTGTGTTATACTCTGTAAAACGACTATAATTCCCGAGAGGAGAACATATGCTATCCAAAAGACTTGAAACCGTTGCCGGCTTTGTGCGCGGAAGCCATGCAGCCGACGTCGGCAGCGACCACGCTTTGCTTACGCTGCATTTGGTGTCAAACGGTATCGTGCAAACGGCTGAGGCCGCGGACATAAACGAAATGCCGTACCGTATATCAAAAAAAGCCGTAGAGCAAAGCGGTCTCTATGAAAAAATAGCCGTCAGAAAAGGAAACGGGCTTGAACCTTTAACTGTTGTGGCCGGAACCTGCGTAATCGCCGGTATGGGCGGAATGCTGACAGTAGAAATACTTAAAAAATGCCCGGAAAAGGCAAAGGGTTTCGAGCGCCTTGTCTTGCAGCCTCAGCACGATATAGCGGAGGTACGCAAATATTTGACCGAAAACGGTTTCAAAATCGTTGACGAGGCCATGCTGACCGAAGACGAAAAGTTTTACAACATAATTTGCGCCGAACCGGGAATCCAGGCGCCGCCATACAGCTTGGAAGAACTTAAATTCGGCAGGATACTGATAAGCAAAAAAGACGAATGCCTGAAAAAATACATCGAAACAGAGGCCGAGCGAAACGATAAAGTTCTCGCGGAGCTGAACTCGCTAAAATGCCCGACAGTGTCATCACAAATCAGGGCAAAGGAGCTGGAAGCTCAAAAAATGATATTCAGGAAGGTGTTGAATTGTCTGTAAAACTATATAGGATAATCGAAGCAATCGAAAAATTTGCACCTTTGTCACTTGCCGCTGTTTGGGATAACTGCGGGCTTATCGTCGGCAGAAGCGGAAAAAACGTCTCAAAAATAATTTTGGCTCTGGACGCTACCCCGGCAGTGATTAAAGAGGCCGTGAACAAAGAAGCCGACCTGATAGTCACGCATCACCCTCTGACATTTAACCCCGTGAAAAATATCAGCGATTCAACGCCAATCGGCGAAAGCCTTTTGGAGCTTGCCGAGAACAAAATCGCACTGTACTCAGCCCATACAAATCTTGACTCTTGCAAAGGCGGAGTGAACGACGTTTTGGCAGAGCTGCTCGGTCTGGAGGAAGCCGCGCCTTCATTTTTTGACGCGAATCTTGCAGGCGAAAAATCAAGCTTTGGAAAAACGGGTTATCTCGACCGCAAAATCACGCTCGAACAGCTGGCGAAGCGTGTCGGCGAGGCGCTTAATGACGATACCGTCACCTACACGGGGGACGGCGGAGTAATGATAGGCAAAGTCGGCTGCTGCTCGGGTTCCGGCGGCATGTTTATAGATGAGGCGGCAAAATCGGGCTGCGAAGCGTTTATAACAGGAGACATAAAATATGCTCAAGCGCTGCAGGCATTGTCACAGGGTATGTCTCTTGTGAATTTCGGGCATTATCAAAGCGAGGTAATAATACTAAATAAACTGAAAACTGTATTATCGGAGGAATTTGACGATATAGTAATAGAAATAAGCTCAGCCGGCACGCTTCCGTTTAATATAGTCGGCCGTACTGCGCAGACTTCGAAATGTTATTTTGAGGAGGACACGAATGTCCCTAATTAACGTCAACATAGCGGGCGGGGAAACAATACGCGTCGAAGCCGGCACCAAGCTTTCCGAAATCGCGAAAAAATACAAACCGGAAAGCGGAGAACCAATACTCGTTGCGGAAATCAACAACGATTTGCAGGAACTTCACAGAGAGGTTACGGACGATTGCACTGTAGAATTCCTTGATATTACCGATTCCAACGGTTACAGGGTGTATCAGAGAAGCGTAGCGTTTCTTATGATATATGCGGTTAAAGAAGTTCTCGGACAAAAAACAAGAGTTGTTATCCAACATTCCATAAATAAAAACTACTATTGCAATATAATCGCCGAAGGCTTTGTTCTCACGGGAGAGCATTTGGAGAAGATTGAAGCCAAAATGCGCGAAACCGTCGAAAAAAATCTTCCGATCGAGAAATACAGCCTCCCGATAGAAGAAGCGGTTAAACTTTCGAAGCACTTCGGTCTTGATGACAAGGTTCGTATACTCAAGTACAGAAGAACGTCAAACGTAAACTTTTATAAGCTCGATTGGTTCTACGACTATTTTTACGGACACTTGGCTCCGAATACAGGCTGCCTAAAGCTGTTTAAGCTTGTCATGGGCGAAGACGGGTTCATATTGCAGCTGCCTTCGACCTCCGACCCGAAACAGCTCGGAGAACGCAAATCTCTCGCGAAAATATCAAACATTTTCCGGGAATCTTCGGAATGGGCCTCGATACTAAAGGCGGATACCGTCGGCGCACTCAACGACATCATCTGTTCGGGAGAGCGCGGCATGTTTGTACGCATAAACGAAGCCCTGCACGAGAAAAAAATCGCAAGCCTTGCCGACATGATACAGGAGAGAAGAAGCAAGCTTGTTCTTATAGCCGGCCCTTCTTCGTCCGGCAAGACGACTTTTGCCGAGCGTTTGAGTATACAGTTGCGCGTAAACGGACTTCAGCCCTATGTTATATCTCTTGACGACTATTATCTTGACAGAGAAAAGGTTCCGCTTGACGAATACGGCCAGCCGGACTTGGAAACGGTTCATTCGATTGATATTGAGCAGATAAACAAAGATTTTTCCGGCTTGATGCGCGGCGAAACCGTCGAACTTCCGACATTTAACTTTTTAACGGGCAAGCGCGAGTATAAAGGCAGGTTTATGAAGCTTAACCCCGAAAATATACTCGTCGTCGAAGGAATACACGGGTTAAACAGTCTGACCTCTCAATCTGTTCCGAAGGAAATGAAGTTTAAGATAGTTATATCCGCGCTTACGCAGCTTATTATCGACGACCACAACCGTATTCCGACTTCGGATACAAGGCTTATACGCCGCATAGTCCGCGACAGCAAGTACCGAGGAGCAAGCGCCGAAAAAACAATATCTATGTGGCCTTCTGTCCTCCGAGGAGAAGAAAAATATATTTTCCCGTTTCAGGAAGACGCCGACGCAGTTTTTAACTCCGCTCTTGTATACGAACTGTGCGTTTTGAAGCACTATGTCGAGCCTGCGCTGCTCGGGGTTCCTCAATCCGTTCACGAGTACACCCAGGCTAGAAGGCTCGTAAAATTCCTCGACTGCTTCGTCGGTTTTTCGAGCGAGGATGTCCCGCCGAATTCCATACTTCGCGAGTTTATCGGCGGAAGCTGTTTCAGAACGTAATAAGTTAATTAAGACCGTTTCGATCTTAAATAACTTTAAAACCGGAAAAGCTGTTTTCAGAAAAATGCACTTGCCAATTTGCAAACACTGTGATATAATTCGAGCGTTGATTTTTATTCTGCGGCAGACTATAACGCACCGCCGCAATTTCAACCGTAAAAAGGGTGGTCCGCTGACGAAAACAATCGTTTATGAACATCCGGCGAAGAAGGGAGGAAAACAAATGAACGAATTAATCAGACAAATCGAGTCCGAGTTCTTGAAAAAAGAAGTTCCGTCTTTTAATGTTGGTGATACGGTTCGCGTATTCAACAAAATTATAGAAGGCGAAAAAGAGAGAATTCAGATATTCGAAGGTACAGTCATGAAAAGACAGAACGGAGGAGTCCGCGAGACTTTCACCGTCAGAAGACTGTCAAACGGTGTCGGTGTCGAGAAGACATGGCCGCTCCACTCTCCCAGAGTAGAAAAGATTGAAGTCGTAAGACGAGGCGTCGTAAGAAGAGCCAAACTTTTTTACCTTCGCAAAAGAGTCGGTAAATCCGCTAAGGTTAAAGAAGCTATCATTAGAAAATAATCACGTACACAGAGCGCAGATCCAAATCTGCGCTTTTTTATTTTTTTCAAAGTTATCTCGTTGTTAATCCCTTTCACCTTACGCAACTATCTTTTTTTACCTCCTTACTGCTTGTAACCTTTTTAGCGTTCCATCCATACAATGGATTAGGGAATACCCCACTCATATTATCAAGGAGGCTTCAAAATGGATCTTTTCATTAACTCGCTCGTAGATTCAATGTGCAGGTACATCGGGCAGACAGTCACTATCTTCACAACATCGGGCGGATTGTCGGGCTCCGGCTTCACGGGAGTTCTTATCAGCGCTGATCACAACGTTGTCAGACTGTTAAGCGACATCGGCGCGTACCATACTGTTTTGGTACCATAGCCATTGGCCGTCCGTCTCAAATCGTAGGCGGTCATTGGCCGTCCGTTCCAAATCGTAGGGGCAGCCATTGGCCGTCCGTTCCAAACATGTCCTCATGCCAACCCATATACATTGATTTTATTGGCAATACCGGACGCGCAATGCGCGCCCCTACAATTGCGACCGTCACCAATCAATTTAAAGCTTTGATTACTCCCTAAATGGCCGCATATTTTATAACCATTTGTTCAAAAGGCAGACATGAATTGTTGGGCAAAATCGTAGGGGCAGCCATTAGCCGTCCGTTCCAAATCGTAGGGGGGGCATTGGCCGTCCGTTCCAAATATGCCCTCATGCCAAACCATATACATTGATTTTATTGGCAACGACGGACGCGCAATGCGCGCCCCTACAATTGCGACGCCACCAATCAATTTAAAGCCATTGGCCGTCCTTTTCTTCTGTTAACACTCTAATCCCCGCTATATGCCCCTTTTGGGCCCGGAAGAGGGTAAAAATAATAACGCCGCTCCGATAAACCCTTGATATTACAAGGTTTTACAGGTCAGCGTTATTATTTTGTAAGGACACATTGTTCGCCGTTCTCATTTTGGTGTGTCTTTTCTTCTTGCTTACCATCAATCCTTAGAAGCGATTATATCCTTGACTTTCATCAATCTCGTAAGGTTTCCTCTTTCGTTCTCGTCCAGCTTCATCTTTATATATCTTATAGTTTCGTTAAGCTGAGGAATGGTCATATACTCGAGGGCGTTAACTCTGCGCCTCGTTTTTTCTATTTCGTCCGTCAAAAGGTTGCATGTCTTTTCTATCTCGCCAAGCTCAAGCATCTGCGGAAGTATGTTCCACAAATAAGCAAGTGCCCTATCCAGCTCGTCGGAGGTACCGAAGAAACCGTATGGGTAGATGCTGCCATCCTCGCTTTCCCTTGTGCGAATAAAGCTCATTTTAGGAACAACGACGTTCATTATATGAGCCTCGGAAATTTCCATAGTCACGCGCTCTGCCGGAAGCATTACCGCCTCTACAAGAGCGGCGGGCGACACTATAGCGGAGACCATGGCAAAATTCCTGTAGACATCCGCAAGCTGAGTCTCAACTTGCTTGCGCAGTACGTTGTTTTTCTTTATAAGCTCGATAAACCGTCTCATAAGCTCGTCCTGCTTATCTTTTAAGAGCTTGTGCCCGCGTTTTGCGGTGGCGAGCCTTTTTTTCAGGCGGCTGAGCTCCATTCTGTTGGGATTAACATTAAGCCTCACTATCCACCTGCTTCGGCAAATATTTGCTTATATACTCGTCGCGTATGCGCTTAAGCTCAAGCCTTGGAAGCATGGACAAAAGCTCCCAGCCTTTTTCAAGCGTTTCTTCTATGCTGCGATTAACAGTGCTGCCCTGTGAAACATAAGTTTTCTCAAACGCATCGGCAAAACGGGCGAATTTCTTGTCACTGTCGGAAAGCGCCGATTCACCGAGGATAACAGCAAGCTCTTTCGCGGATTTGCCTTGGGCATATGCCGAAAACAGCTGGTTCATGGTGTCGGCGTGATCCTCGCGCGTCTTGTTCTTTCCTATGCCCTTGTCCTTCAAACGGCTCAGAGACGGCAAAACGTCGATTGGCGGAACAATACCTTTTCTGTGCAGTTCACGGTTGAGAATAATCTGACCCTCCGTAATATAACCTGTAAGGTCGGGTATGGGGTGAGTCTTGTCATCCTCAGGCATTGTAAGAATAGGTATCTGCGTGATGGAGCCGCTTCTGCCCTTGATTCTGCCCGCTCGTTCATAAAGCCCTGCAAGGTCGGTATAAAGATATCCCGGATAGCCTCTTCTGCCGGGAACCTCTTTTCTTGCCGCGGATACTTCACGCAGCGCTTCGCAGTAGTTTGTTATGTCTGTCATGATAACAAGTACGTGCATGTCTTTTTCGTAGGCGAGGTACTCGGCGCAGGTAAGCGCCATTCTCGGTGTCGAAATACGTTCGACCGCAGGGTCGTTCGCAAGATTCATAAACATTACTGTACGGTTGATTGCGCCTGTTTTCGTGAATTCGTCAATGAAAAACTGAGCTTCTTCAAACGTTGTACCGATTGCCGCGAACACAACCGCAAAGCTGGTTTGCGTTCCCAAAACTTTCGCCTGCCTCGCTATTTGGGCTGCAAGCTCGGCATGCGGAAGACCCGATGCTGAGAATACCGGTAATTTTTGACCTCTAACCAGAGTGTTGAGACCGTCAATCGCCGAAACACCTGTCTGGATGAATTCGGAAGGGTAGTCACGGCTGACAGGATTGATAGGCATACCGTTGATATCCAGACGCTTATCGGGAATAATCTGCGGTCCGCCGTCTTTAACACGGCCCATACCGTCAAATATTCTGCCGAGCATGTCGTAGGAAACCGAAAGCTCAAGCGGTCTCGCCAAAAATGTTGCTGAAGCGGATTTAAGATTTATACCCTGTGTAGGCTCAAAAAGCTGAACGACAGCCTTGTCACGGTTGATTTCCAAAACTTTTCCGCGTCTCCTGGAGCCGTCCCCAAGCTCTATTTCTACAAGCTCGTCATATTTAACGCCTTCTACCTGATCTACAACCATCAGTGGGCCGACAACTTCTTTTGCAGTTCTGTATTCCTTAATCAAGATGCGCGGCCTCCTCTTCAAGCAGCCTGCTTATTCCGGCGCTGACTTCTTTTCTCAGCTCCGAGATTTTTTTAAGCTCTGTCTCGGGTGTATACTTCGCTTTCGCTATTTTTTCCCGGACTTCGAGCGCCAATATTTTTTTCAAATAGACACCGCCGTTAAGCCCCTTTTGAGCCTCATCTGCAAAGTGCAGAACAAGCTCAAGCATTTCGTATTGTTTGTTGAGCGAGGCATAGCTGTCTTGCTCGTGGAAACTGTTTTGCTGTAAATAATCCTCACGAAGGGATTTTGCCGATTCAAGCTTAAGCTGGTCTCCCTCGGACAGAGCGTCAAAGCCGACGAGTCTGACTATTTCGTTAAGCTCGGCCTCTTCTTGAAGCATGGCCATAGCCTTGTTCGCAAGAGCGCCGAAATTTCTATTTACCTTGTCGTTGAAATACTCATAAATTCTGTCACGGTAGAGGCTATAGGAGTTAAGCCAGTTAATCGCAGGAAAGTGCCTGCGGTATGCAAGCTCCGAATCCAAACCCCAGAATACTTTGACAATTCTCAGTGTTGACTGTGTTACCGGCTCCGAAAGGTCTCCGCCGGGAGGAGAAACCGCGCCTATAGCTGTCAGGTTGCCGTTACGCTTGTCGCTGCCGAGGCAGACTACTCGCCCTGCTCTTTCATAGAACTCGGCAAGTCTGGAACTCAGATAGGCAGGATAGCCTTCTTCGCCCGGCATTTCTTCAAGGCGGCCGGACATCTCGCGCAGAGCTTCTGCCCAGCGGGATGTGGAGTCTGCCATCAATGCCACGGAATAGCCCATATCTCTGAAATACTCGGCAATGGTAATGCCTGTGTAAACAGAAGCTTCTCTGGCGGCGACCGGCATGTTTGATGTGTTGGCTATCAGCACTGTACGCTTCATGAGCGGCTCGCCCGTTTGCGGGTCGATAAGCTCCGGAAACTCGTTTAAAACGTCAGTCATTTCATTTCCGCGTTCGCCGCAACCAACATAAACGACTATCTGAACGTTAGACCATTTTGCCAGCTGATGCTGAATAACGGTTTTTCCGCTGCCGAACGGACCCGGCACACAGGCCGTTCCTCCCTGGGCTACAGGGAAAAAAGTATCGACAACACGCTGACCGGTGACCATAGGACTATCCGGGCTGAGCTTCTTTGCGGCCGGACGAGGTCGGCGGACAGGCCATTTTTGCATCATAGTCAGCTCTTTTTCGCCCTTATCCGTTGAAAGAACGCAGACAGTTTCGACAATGCTGAACTTGCCCGATTTTATTTCTTTTACGGTTCCGTCAACATTCGGCGGAACCATGATCTTATGCTTTACAACCGCGTTTTCCTGAACCGTTCCGATAATATCGCCTGCTGTCAACTTGTCGCCTTTTTTAACGCAGGACTCAAACTGCCATTTCTTTTCGCGGTCCAGGGACGGCACAAGTACACCTCTGCCGATAAAATCGCCCGAGCTGTCTCTGATTTTGTCGAGCGGACGTTGAATTCCGTCAAACATCGCGCCGATTAAGCCGGGGCCGAGTTCGACAGACAAAGGCTCGCTTGTTGTTCTCACGGGCTCGCCGCATCCGAGCATCGACGTTTCCTCATAGACCTGTATACTCGCCTTGTCGCCGCGCATTTCAATTATTTCGCCGATGAGGTTTTTCTCGGACACCGCAACAACGTCATAAAGTCTGGCGTCCTCCATACCCTCGGCGACAACAAGCGGTCCCGATACTTTAATAATTTTTCCAAGTAATTTCATCTAAACTATCCCTTCACTTGTGATATTTAGAATTTGTTCGATGTTTGCAGCCGCTCTTAATCAAGAATATTGATTCCGACCGCCTTTTCAACATTGTCTCTGATACGCTTAAGACCAACGCCCATGCTGCCCCTGACCGAGGGAATCAACAATATCGACGGAACGGCGGCTTTGTTATAGCGGTCGATAGTTTCTGAAAGCGCGGCAGCAATCTGCTCTGTTATCAAAATCAGACCAAAGCCCTCTCTCGCAAGCCTATCGACAAGCTTGCGGTTTTCATCCTGTGCCTCGTTGGAAACGGGGAAAACCTCAAATCCGAAGGCCATAAAACAAAGAATCGAATCTCTGTCTCCGATAACCCCGATTTTATACATACTGATCACGCAGCCTTTCCCGTATCAGGTCAGAAACAAGCCCGTTCTGCTTGCCTGCCGCAAGAATCCTGAGCTGCCTGATTTCGTTTTCCTTAGACAAAACCCATGCCATAAGGATCTCAGGCCCGTAGGCAATGTATTTCGCCTGCCTGACATGCTCGACAAGGCGGTTATCCAAAAGTTTTTCCAGCTTGGCGTAATTTCCGGTTCTTTCATAGTCGGACTGGGCATCCGCGAACAGTCCGCCGAAATATTTGAACGAAAACTTAGCCGACAGAGCCTCAGCCGGCACGTCATAGTGGTTTAGAAAATAACTGCGCTCCGTCATACCGTCGTCTACCAGCGCTTTGTTAAGAAATCTCGAACCTTTTTCCATAGACTTTGAACGCATGAGTATCTTGATGTTAAGGCAGTCGACATAAAGCTCAACGTATTTGGTTACAAACTCGTTGTCTATGTCTCTGCAAAGCCCGAAAAGATGCTTAAACAGGTTTTTGTCTGCCGTTATGTCAATAAACTCGGCATTTTTCGCCTCAAGATAAGCGGATCTCATATCCTCGGCTGCCTCTTTGAGATGCTCGGGCATGTCCTCCGTTTCGCCGTCAAAGCGATACTGGCGCTCCGTCAGGTATAGATAGGACGGTTTGATTTTTTTAGAAGAAAATTCAGCCTTAACATATGACTTTAGATTTAAAAAATCATATTTGGCAGCTATAAGGTCAACTATGGCATGTTCTTCTCCCGAAAGCTTGTAGGCCTCGGCATAGACACTGCGATGCATCTCGACAAGCGCATTCGACAGCTCTTCATAGTTGGTTGTCTGCGAGAAATCATACCCATTGCTGAGCTGGGTCAGCGCACGTAAAAAATCCCCAAAATCTGCCGTGTCAGACAGTCTGAGCATTTCGGCATGGTTTAGCAGACGCTTTTCAAGCACTCTGATATAGGCGGAACACTCTATAAAGCTTTCACTTTTCATATGCTCCCCCTTTAAAACAAAATATCGGAAACTTCATTGATCATCTCATATTTAGCAAACCCGACAAGCGAGCCGAAGCTGTAATTGTGTTCAATACTTCCCGAAAACAGCATAAAACCTCCGTCCGTCTTCATATCGCCGGAGTAATCGCCGAGTTTTGCGCCTATGCCCTTTGCGGAAAGAGCCGCATTAACCTTCTCGGCATTGAGCCCGGATTTTTCCGGAAACAAAATGGTGTATCCGTCAAGTCGACCGTAGCCGGAAAGCTTCGAAACGGCAAACTTCAAAAGCTCATCATCGGGCAGCCTGTTGAGTTTTTCGAGTGCTGCCTCAAAAACCTCGTCAATAACACCGTGCTTGATTTCTATCTGCCTGTCTCTGAGAGAGAGCTTATGCTGCTCCAGCATCTGCGTCTCTATCCTTGCCACTTCTTCGCAGCCGTATTTTATCATGGCGGCTCTTTCCTTTTGTGCTTCGGCAAGAACGGCCTCTTTATGTTCCTTTGCCTGCTCCTCGGCGGTTTTTATAATCTGCGCCGCCTTTTCCGCGGCATCATTTTTAATTTTTATGAGTAATTTATTCAAATCGGACATTTCAAGCCCCATTTCTTATTGTTTGCGTTAATCTGTCCCTTCGGCTTAAGCCGGATAGGTTACGAACAACATAATGATCGATGCAACAAAGCCAAGAATTGCGTATGTCTCAACAACAGCCGCGAAAATGATACCCTTTGTGGTCTGAGAAGGATTTTTTGCAAGAATCTGCAAACCCGATGCGGCAACCTGGCCCTGGAGTATTGCAGAAAAATATCCGACTACAGCAACCGGCATTGCCGCGAAGAGCAGATAAATGCCCTGTGAAAGCGAAGGACTTGTCGAAATTTTTGTAACGACGATTAAGAAGCCTATAATAAAGCCATAAAGCCCCTGTGTACCGGGAAGAAGTTGGAGAATAAGAGCCTGACCGAATTTTTCGGGCTCTTCGGTAATAATGCCGGTAGCGGCCTTACCAACGATGTTACAACCCTTTGATGAACCTACGCCGGCCCAAAAAACCGCAATTGCCGCTCCGAGTGCCGCAAAGATATAGCCGCCATAGTTAATAAGGATATCGGTTAATTTCATTTGTTTCCTCCTATGATTTAATGATTATTTTTCAATCTCCACATATTTGTTGCCCTTGTTAAACGGCTGATATTTCACGCCTCCGCCGCTGTAAAATTTGCTGAAAAACTCAACATATTGCAAGCGGCAGGTGTGCACATATGCGCCGAGCGCCGCCAAACCGAAGTTAAGCGCCTGACCGACCAAAAAGATTGCTCCGCCTATTATGAATCTTGGGATTCCTGCCGGTATCATGCCCGACATAAGGTTGAACGAGTACGCGATATAGGCTCCCGAAAGACTGAGAGCAACAAGTCTCGTGTACGACACCAGATCGCCCGCAAAGCCTGTGATGCCGTAGACCGCGTAAATTGCGGTTCCGATCTTTCCTCCGATAGTCTTCGCGCTTCTTCCCTGCGTGAGCAAAAGTCCGGCGATGCTAAGCCAGAAGCTCCATTTGGATATTTCCCCCCAAATAGGAGGAAGTATGCCCACAGCGCCGATTATCATGCCTATAGCGCCTGAAAGAGCGGTAATCCAGAACAGCGCGTCAAACACGGCAGACCAGTACTTTTTGTCTCTGATGAGCAGTGCTCCCCTGACGCAAAGACCGAATACCACTTGGAAAAAACCTATCGCCAGCGAAACAATAAGCATTTGCTCAATACCGTTTGACGAATCTAAAACCGGAGTCTTGACTGCTTCTCCGAACTCGTTGACCGAGCTTATCGGAGCAAATACGGTAAAACCGAACATCGAGCCGAATAACAGTCCCACTACGATAGTTGCGACTCCAAGCCAGAAGAAAAAGCTCATAAACCTTCTCGAACCTTTTCTCAGGTGCATGAACTTTAGCGCAAATGCTGTCGCCGCCGCCATCAATAACCCATAACCCATATCTCCTATCATAAAGGCGAAAAACAGCATGTAGAACGGCGTAAAAATCGGCGTCGGGTCAAACTCGCTGTATTTCGGGAGCGAATACATCTCTGTTACACTCTCGAAAGCAGAAACGATTTTGTTGTTTTTGAGTTTAATCGGAACGTCTTCTGAGTCCTTCGGAACGTCTTCTTCCTCGATATAGCACTCTTCGCCGCAAACAGAGCTTATAATGCTCTTGAGCTTTGCCGAGTCTTCAACGGGAACATAACCCTCAAGCCATGTGATTGCCGCCGAGTTCAGGAAGTTTTCGCATACCTTTTCTCTGCCGTAAAGAGTGACAAGGCAGTCCTCGCAGATTTTCAAGGACTCAAACTCCGCGGCCGTTTGTTTGATTTCGTCTTCTTTAGTCAAAAGACGGGCGTTCAGACTGTTAAGAGTTTTAAGGTTTTCGGCTATCCGCTCTTTCGATATACCGCTGTGCGGAACTCCGAGCTTAGAAAAGCCGAGTTGCTTCATATAGTCCTGAACCTCATCGTTAATGTCCTTCGGGCTGATGACAAGCAGCATTTCGTCATCTTTTACGTAGCCGAGGCTTTCGATATAAACTGTTTCGTATTCGGACATATCCTCAAGGAACTCCGCCAAAGCGACTTTGCTGACCGTTCCGAAATTGCAGGAAACGCTTTTGAGGGAGCCAAGCTCCTCTTGCGAAACGTCCAGCTGTATCCACTGCTTAAGCGTGTCGTTCTCGAGAATCAGCTTCAAGCGCTCTGCCTTGATAGCAACCAGCGAATCGTCTATGCCTTTGATTTTCGCGTAGACGCTCTCGTAGTCATAGCCGCTCAAAAAACTGTCATACTCGCTTCCTGACATCTTTTTTATCGGAGCGCCGAGCAATCCGCCTTTTTTCGGAGCAAGACTCTCGATTTTTGAGATGGCATAGCGAACCTTTGCAAGCTCGTTTTCATAAAAATTGAGTCTGTCGCTGTGAGCTTCTTTTGAAAGGTAAAGCTTGTCCTCATCGGGTGAAAGCTGCTTGAAATGCACACCGCCATAGCTTTGAAGAAGCGGCAGCAGCCTTTCCTGATGCTGTTTCGGAACAATGGCGAGAAAGCTTTTCATTTTAACTATTGCCAAGGCTTCCCACTATCCTTTCCATAAGCAAGGCAACGGCCCTGTCCTTTTTTTGCAGCGCCGACTTTGCAAAAGCCTCAAGCTCTTTTTCGCTGTCCGTCCTTTGCCTGTCACAAGATTCTTTTGTTTTCTGCTCGGCAGATTCTGCCTTCTTCTTGTTTTCCAGCCTTGCATCCTCCAAAATCCTGTTTTTCTGCATCAAAGCGTCAGCTTCAGAGTTTTTAAGAAGCTCCTTTGCCTGCTCGGAAGCTTGTCTCACAATCGAGGCCGCAAGCTCCTCGGCTTCTTTAATACTTTGCACCACTAAAGCCGCCAATCATTAATCACCCCTGTCAATTTTATTTTCAGAGATATTCCACGGACAATTATACCATAAACTACAAAAATAAATAGTCTTTTACGGATTTTTTCATGCCGGAAAAAATTAAACAATATGCATTTTTCCGTGTGGGCGTTAAACTTACTGTATACTTCGGCAGCAAACCCGAGTTTTACACCATTGCATAGTCTGCGTCATATTGAATATAGGCTTTGTCATATACTGATGCAGGCACAGGCACATCAGGAATTTCAACATGCCGAGCGTATCGCTTGGCTTTACATTATCGGTGAACCGGTAAAGCCGTCGGGGTGAGCAGTTTGGAAGAAACAATTACTATAGGCGGAATCATGTATACAATAGAGCGCTCGGACAGCGAAATATGCCTTCGGCGTTACAACAAAAAAC
This sequence comes from Eubacteriales bacterium, assembly GCA_031550435.1. GTDB lineage: Bacteria > Bacillota > Clostridia > Lachnospirales > WRAX01 > JAVBOO01. The sequence continues at coordinate 40,461 of JAVBOO010000034.1, read as the reverse complement.
ACAAGATGTGGGTTAACCTCTTTTTTCCGAGAGGCAAAACAACAGACGAGGACAGTATTATCGAAACACTTTCAAATCTGTACATAGAAAGAATGCTGTCGGCTTCTCGGGAAAAAACTGAATAATAATTTGCGAGCTTTCAAAATTACATTTCAGTTTTGTAGTGCTCCGGCAATAAAAAACATGCTCTTAGGGGGTAACGGTTATGGCAAGAGCCGTGCGGGTTTCCTGTCTGTATAGAGTATCGACAAAAAAACAAGTTTATGAAGACGAGATACCTATGCAGAAAAACGCCTGCCGTGAATTTATCTCAACAATGCCCGGTTGGGTGCTTACTAAAGAATATGCCGAAAAAGGCGTATCGGGTTACCATAAATCGGCAGAGCAGCGCGATGTGTTGCGTCAAGTCAGAAAAGACGCGGAAAACGGCTTGTTTGATGTGCTGCTTGTTTTTATGTTTGACCGTTTGGGCAGGCGTGAAGACGAAACGCCGTTTATAGTAGAATGGTTCGTTGCCAACGGTATAGAAGTTTGGAGCGTTAAAGAAGGGCAGCAGAAGTTTGACAACCGCGCAGACAAGCTGATGAATTACATCCGTTTTTGGCAGTCGGGCGGCGAAAGCGAAAAAACCTCTATCCGCGTCAGAGAAAAGCATAAACAAATGGTCGAGGAGGGTAAGTTCAGGGGCGGCGGCGCTCCCTACGGCTATACGCTCATAAAATCAGGCGTTAGGAACAACAAAGGCTATGAGCTGAAAAAATTAGCGCTCGACGAGAACGAAAGCAAAGTTGTCAGAACAATTTTTAACCTGGTTACCGAATACGGTTACGGCGGTTATAAGACCGCCGCATATCTCAACGAAAGAAAAATACCGACAAAGCGGGGAAATGCGTGGACCGCAAACAGCGTTATGTGCCTGCTGAAAAATCCTGTTTACAAAGGATATTATGTATCGGGAAAGAGAAGGTCGGAAAGAGGCCTAAGAAAGCGCACAGAACCCGAAGCTTGGATATACTCGGAAGAAGTGCAGAAAGAACTGGCAATCGTGGACGAAGCGATATGGAATAAGGCCGAAGATATTCGCAATTCGCGAAAAGAGAAAACAGGAAGCTACCCTGTACAGACAAAAGGCCCTTTGTTGTTTGTCAGCCACACGAAATGCGGCTATTGCGGTATGCCTATGACATCCAGGTACGCGTTGAAAAAATGGACGCGCAAGTCCGACGGCAAAGAAATAAGATACATGCAGCCAAAATATATTTGCCTAAAGCGCAGCTCAAAAACCGTTTGCAAAGGGCCGTCAACATACAGCCAAAGAAAAATCGACCCGATAATTTTAGAAGAAGTCTACAGCTATCTGGGTATGCTGAAAAAAACTGACCTGTCGGCTAAAATTGAGGGTATGCAAGCCAATGCTTTACAAACAAAAAAAAACGAGCTGTCCGGAATCAATATGCGAATCGAAAAAACGGAAAAAGAAATCGAGGTACTGTGCATCGAAATTGCAAGGTGCCTAACCGGAGAAAGCGATTTCACATCGGAGCAGCTTTCGAAAATCATTGAACTCAAAGAGATACAATTAGAACAATTGCAACGCGGCAAAAAGAAAATTTCGACAGAGCTTGATAGCAAACCGTCGGATATCGCAACGTCTTCGGATGCCCGTAAAATGACGCCAAACTGGAAATATGAATTTGAGGACGCCCCGCAGGAAGTTAAAAAAATGCTGTTGGCCAAACTGGTTGGCAGCGTTTACATATATGCCGATAAAATCGATGTCCGCTTTAAATCCGACTTATTTAATTTACGATAAAAAGTGGGGGTGTGCCGTATGAACGTCTTAGGCGCTTCCGGGCATAAAAAAAACGACCGAGCTTTTCAAGCCGCGCCCTTTATCCCGCCGGCGCGCACTGCAAAAAAAGTCGCCTGCTTTTACCGCGTCAGTACGAAAATGCAGCTTGAAGAGGACGACATACCAATGCAAAGAAAAGCGTGCCTGAGCTTTATAAGTAAAAACCCTTCTTGGGAGTTTGACAGGGAATATATCGAAAAAGGCGTTTCCGGCTATCACAACTCCGAAAGCCGGCGCGGTGTTCTGCTGCAAATGAAAAATGATGCAAAAAGTAAAGAGTTTGACGTTTTACTTGTCTTCATGTTCGACCGTTTGGGGCGGCGCGAAGACGAAACTTCTTTCATCGCGGAATGGCTTGTTGCAAACGGTGTAGAAGTCTGGAGCGTTGAGGAAGGGCAGCAACGCTTTGATAACAGGACCGACAAGCTGATAAACTATATACGTTATTGGCAGTCGGGCGGCGAAAGCGAAAAAATCTCAATACGAGTTGCCGAAAAACACAGGCAGCTTGTGCGGGAAGGAAAATTCAGAGGCGGCCCTCCCCCGTATGGTTATGACCTTGTTTGCTCCGAAGAATTCAACCGAAAGGGTCACGAGCGGAAAAAGCTGGTCATTAATTATAAAGAAAGCCCGGTCGTGAAAAAAATCTTTTCATTCTGCGGTAAAGAGGATTTCGGCAGTCGAAAAATGGCCGGATACCTAAACAAAAACAACATACCTACAAAAAACGGAAACGTGTGGACGGCTCAAGCCGTTATAAGAACAATCCGGAACCCGATTTACAAAGGAGATTATGTATCCGGCAAGGTCAGAAATCTCAGGGACGGCAAGCAGCGGACAGCCCCCGAAAATTGGACGCATTCGAGAGATACCGTAGAAGAACTTGTCATTGTAGACGAAAAAGCATGGGCGCTTGCAAACGAAAATCTCGAAAAACGCAATACAAGAACAAACCCCGGGTCAAAGCACGCGAACGACTTACTGCTGCTCGGACTTGCGTATTGCGGTCACTGCGGCACAAAATCGGCACACAGAACCCGTGCGGCAAAAAGAACGCTGAAACGCTCAGGCGAAACCGTGACCTACACGTCCGATTACTACAGCTGCCCCCAAAAAACAAAGCAGGGTAAATGCGGCGGTCAATTCGGTTACGGCGCTAAGCGGACAGAAGCCGTTGTAATCGAAGAAGTTCACAACTGTCTCAGATCCGTCCGGGCTGACAACAACGAAGATAAAACGAAAGACATTATAAGTGATAAAATTAATGATATAAGAGCAGCAAATAATAAAAAAAATACAATTAAAGATATTATTAAAAATAAAAAGAAAGCAATAATTGATAACCACAGAAAAGAATGCACCCGGCTCATCCGCATTATCCAAAAATCCGAGACAGAACTTGCCGACCTGAATAACGAAATAATAAAATGCTTAACGGCCGAGGAAGAATTACACAAAGAAAAGCTTGCCCTAATAACGGCGCAAAAAGCAAAAGAATCTGACTTGTATATTAAGGAGCTTGAGCGGCACAAATTGTCCCTGCTGGAAAAACTGAACGAGTTTAAGAGTATTGAAGATGCTTATCCCGCTGCTTTCGACCCTGAAAAAGAATACGAAACCGCCGATTTCAAAAGCAAAAAAGAACTGCTTAGAAAACTTATTGACAGTATTCACATTTACCGCGGCAAAATCGATATCCGTTTTACTCTTGATATTTACGGGCTGAATACCGCGGAGGAAGTCGAGTATTACCGCGGAAGTTATTGATCCCCCGATTAAATAATACGGTTTTATCGCCCCCCTTACACCGGCCTAAGGGCCTAATAGGGTTTATGCGACAAGTTTAGCGAATGATTTGACAATGGTGCAAAACTCGAATTTTTCGTAGCGCAGAAAAACTTTCGGCAACGAATTTAGAAAGCCCTATTTGGGGGCTTTAAAATTCTAAGCCGAATGGAGTTTTATACCGGGACCGGTTAAAAAGACGGTATTGCACCGTTGCCATTTAACGCCCGACGTTCTACAGTCGTTTAAGACCGATATTGTCTTAACCGACTGTAATTGTCGCATCAGTAACGGCGACGCAGTACAAACGCAGGCGCCGGTTCGATACCGGCAGCAAAACAGTATGGGCCGGGGGCGCACCCCCGGCGTGCCCCATCGGTTCTTCTTGCAGCGGCGGTTTCACACCGTTCGGGCGCGAAGGATTCGGCGGCTTCACCGGCAACCCTCTCGGAGCTGTGGCTGTTATACCGACAAGAGCTATCGCCTGCTTCACACACAACGCAATCTAATGCTGCACTGCAAAGTCGAGTTTTCCGGATCGGAAACGTGCGCGCCGGCAGTTCGAAAGCGTAAAACAGCCGCCGGTTAAAACCTCTTTTCAAGCTGCGCATAACGGGGCATTTCACGCCCCGCTACATATAGACGTTTGGGTCAGAACCGGACTTTGCAAGCGAAATTTGCTTTCTCGTTACTCCGGCAACAAAACAGGCGTTTTCATATTTTGTTGTTGAAGTAATATTTACTTTAGCTGTTAATGAGGTATACTGTTATGGCGGAGAAAAATACCACTTGAAACAGTTTTAGGAGGATACTTATGAATATCAGACCATACTTTACTTTTAACGGAGAGTGCGGCGAAGCAATCGAACTGTACAAACGCGCGTTTAAAACCGACGTTATCCAGGTTTTACGTTTTTGTGACATGCCGCCGGTGCCCGGCTTTCAAATTCCCGAGGAATACAAGCAAAGAGTCGTACAGGCAACAATAAAAATGGGCGATGATTTCATGCGCATGTCGGATTGCGGCCCGGGACAAAATCTCAATGCCCCCGAATCCGAACGTTTATCTATTGCGGTTGAAACTTCCGTTGACGAGATAAAACATATATTTTCGGTCGTTGCGGAAGAAGGAAGAGTTGCAATGCCTTTATCCGAAACATTCTACAGTCCTTGCGCCGGAGTAGTTTTTGATAAGTTCGGCGTAATGTGGAATCTGGTTGCCCAAAAAAACTGATAAGTCAACACAAAGACTGTATCAGGCGATCTTATAATCGCCCGATACAGTCTTTTTTTGTAAGCTTTTAATCTCAAATTAACTTCCGCTCTAATCAACTTTATTCACTAAGCAAAAGACCAATCTACTATTTCCCCTCGTGTCCGCATATATAAATATATAATAACTCGGAGCTGTGTGTATGTTCAAGAAAGCCGGCGCAAGCTTAAAAAGAAACGTAACCGCAATGCTTGATCTTCCAAAGGAAGTAATGCTCAACCTGCCGCTTGTCACGCTTATCGGCTGCGAAGAGCTCAATATAGAAAACTACAAGGGCGTACTTGAATACACGGAAGAAAAGGTAAGGATTAAAACCACCGTCGGCATAATGTCTGTCGAGGGTAAAAAACTGAGCCTGAAACTTGTGACCCAAGAAAACATATCCGTTACGGGAAGCATTTCCAAAATGGAATATTCGGCCTACTAAACAATGGTGCGCAATGATTGATATAACAACATTATCGTTCGATCTTGCCTTCTATAAACTCAGAAGCACGCTGCGTTATGCTGTGCGGTTTGCGATCAATCGGAGGAAATCATGCTCTTGAACATATGGAACAATATGAGAGGCTATGTTGAAATTGAGACTTCCGGCTTTGCGGTCGAACGGTTTATAAACCTGGCGACCCATTCCGGAATTTATATATGGGATGTTACAAGAAACAGCGCTAATATCCGGATGAAAGTATCGGTCAAGGCCTTCCGGCGGCTTAAACCATGCGCTAAAAAAACCAAAACGCGCATAAAAATCGTTGATAAACGCGGCCTGCCCTTTTTGGCTCACAGGTACAGAAAAAGAAAAATACTCGTTTTCGGCGCTTTGTTTTTTATCGCGTCGTTATACCTGCTGTCGTCGTTTGTCTGGCTTATCGGCATCGAGGGGACAAACCGGATCGACAGCGGCGAGATAACGGCGTTTCTGGCGCAGAACGACCTGAAAATCGGAAGTTTCAAGCCAATCTTGTCCGATAAAAAGTATGAGGAGCTTCTGATAGAGCATTTTAAAGATATAGCTTGGATCGATATGGAAATAAAGGGAACGCGCGTCACCGTGCGGCTGACCGAAACGATACCGAAAACCGAAGTTATCGATACTTCAACGCCCGCGGATATAATCGCGGACAGACCCGGTCTGATTGTATCCGTTGCAACGAGTTCCGGCACTCCGAAAGTCAAGCAAGGCGATGTAGTCAAAAAGGGCGACTTGCTTGTGTCGTCTGAGGTATTGATCGGCACTCCGGAGGAAGAATACACAAAAAAACAAGTTCACGCCTCGGCAGTAGTGACCGCAAAACTTTATTACGACGTTAACCTTGATGTTAAGCTCAGTTACACTGAAAAAAAATATACTGGAAAAGTAACGGACAACTATAGTATAATGTTGTTCGGCAACAAAATCGGTTTGTTTAACCGCGGTATAATTTACGAGTGTTTTGACAAAACTTTGAGCGAGCACAGGCTGAACTTCGGGAAGAACTATCCCCTCCCCGTCGTTGGGGTGAAAGAGCAGTACTCGGAATTTGTTAACGTCGAACACAGCAGAAGCGTTGAACAGGCAAAAGAGCTTGCGAATCTTTTGCTTGAACAAAAACTGTCCGTTGATTTTCCTGCCGTGGCCGAAATAGTCGATAAAAATATAAGTTTTACGGAGTACGACGACCGAGTCGAGCTTAACGCCGTTATAACAACAATAGAATCAATCGGGATAACACAGACGGCGCAGCCCGGAAACGCCGATTAATTAATAATTTACATAAACCCGGACTCACCTTGCTTTGCATAAGGTTTTCACACCGCGGTTGCTTGCGCTTGTCCCTTGTAGGCGCAACCGTTCGATTAAATCAGCACTTACCTGTATACTTGCCTCGAGAGGAGCCTTTTCGAATATATGACATTGCAAAAAAAATCAATTAGAGTTGACGCCGCACTTATAGCCGGTCTTTTCGGACGCTTTGACGAAAATATTAAAAAAATCGAGAAAGCCTTAAGCGTAAATATTGTTAACCGCGACGAGGATATTTTGATTTACGGAGAAGATTCCTCTATCGAAAAAGCCGCGGCGGTCATAAACAAAATTACCGCACTGCTGGAAGGCGGCGGAGATGCCGACGAGCAGGCGATAAACTATATCATATCCTCCCTCGGGGAAAGCGATTTCGACGAGCTCGAAAAAATGGGCGAGGGTTTCATATGCTCGACCGTTTCCGGCCGCCCCGTAAAGCCGAAAACCATGGGGCAAAAGAAGTACGTCGAACAGATGAAGAAAAAAACGATAGTTTTCGGAGTCGGCCCTGCCGGAACGGGCAAAACCTACCTCGCCATGGCTATGGCAATAACAGCTTTTAAGCGCAACGAAGTCGCAAGGATAGTTTTGACAAGACCCGCCATCGAGGCCGGAGAAAAACTCGGTTTTTTGCCCGGTGATTTGCAGCAAAAGGTCGATCCGTACCTGCGACCGCTCTATGACGCTTTGTATGACATCATGGGTGCGGAATCGTTTCAAAAAAACATGGAAAAAGGCGCGATAGAAGTCGCCCCGTTGGCATATATGAGAGGGCGCACGCTCGATAACTCATACATCGTGCTTGATGAAGCGCAGAACACGACGCCCGAGCAGATGAAAATGTTTTTAACCCGAATCGGTTTTGGCTCAAAGGCTGTCGTGACGGGCGACATTACTCAAATCGACCTTGCCGACGGAAAGCGCAGCGGACTTGTGGAAGCGCTGGAAATCGTCAAAGATATAGAAGAAATCGGAATTACGATGTTTACGAATAAAGACGTAGTCAGGCATCCTCTGGTGCAAAAAATCATTCAAGCTTACGAAAAGAAAGAATCCGCCATACGAAAAAAGACAGGGGCTTCGTTAAAACCCGGCAAATACAGGATAAAACGGGCATAGCAATAACATACGAGCGCACCGCGAATTAATGCGACCCGCTATCTCCTATACATCCTCTTTCGCGCGTTATAGACGAACACCCCCCGAAAGGAGTCGTTATGAATAACAAACGGCCGAATCTCCTTTTCAACATACTGCTTTCTCTTGCCGCTCTGTTGATAGCTCTCGGTGTAATCATCTCCGGGCCGTATTTTCAAGGCGGCTATAAAATAGAGGTCAACTCTTACTCTCCGGTTAAATTTAAAGCTCCAAAGGACACAGTTAACGAAATCGCCACCGAGCGTTTGAATAAAGAAGCCGCCGCAAACGTGGACACAATATATGCGCGCAGCAAAGAAATAACAAACGACGCGCTTACAAAGCTTGAAACAATATTAGCCACGCTTAAAGACGAGCGCATAAGGGTTAACCCCCTGGATTCGCCTTACGCGAGCCAGTCTCCGTCTTCTCAGGAGGGAGCAAAAGCGCTGTATGACCTCGGTGTCAGCCTCACTGCCGAACAGATTAACTATATCGTTTACTCGTCGTCGGACAAGTTCAGTAATTTTTGCAGCTCGATCAAATACATAACAGAGTTTACTCTCGACAAAGGAGTCAAGGAGAACGACCTCGAGCAGGCAAACACTGAGGCAAGAAAGGAGCTTGCCGCTTATCTGACCGAAAGTACGGAGCGCATTATAGCTTCGGAAATTATATCGGCGGTTATACGGCCAAACAACCTTCCGGATGAGGAAGCGACAAGAAACGCCAGGGAAATCGCCTCAAACTCGGTTCAGCCCATAATTATCTCCGGCGGGCAAAACATTGTTGACGAAGGCGAGAAAATAACAGAAGAGATTTACCATGTGCTGGAAACACTCGGATACACAAACAAGAGCCTGTCGGAGAGTATTGTGTCCGTTGCGGGCGTTATACTCGTTTGTATAGTGGCGTTTATGTCCGTGCTGATGTACATTTATTATTTTATGCCGGCTCTGGCAAGTAACAGAAAAGGCGCATTCATGCTTTTTACTCTGTTTTCGCTGACAATGATAGGAGCCTGGCTGCTTAAATCCGTGCCCTACCAGTTTGTACCGATATTGCTGATGACAATGCTCGTTTCCATACTGCTCGATACAAGGCTTGCGATTGTGTTCAGCTTTACTGTAACCATCATCTGCTCGCTTGTACTCAGAGCGGACACGGAGTTTTTACTGTACTTTGCGCTCACGGGCGTATTTGCCGCAATTTTTGCGCGCTACACGACGGAAAGAAACAGAGTGTTTTCAATCGGAATCACAGTGAGCGCAGTCAGCGGTTTTATCGCGGTTGCACTCAGTCTGCTGCTGAACGTTAACGTGAGTTACATGACGGTTACGAACAACGCTGTATACGCGATACTTAACGGGGTTTTGATCGTCATACTCTGTATCGGCAGCCTTCCGTTTTGGGAGGCGACATTCGGGGTGACGACACCGATAAAACTGCTGGATTTGGCAAACCCGAGCAACAAACTGCTGCGCAGGCTTGTGCTCGAAGCTCCCGGAACATATCACCACAGCCTCATTGTCGCCAACCTTGCCGAAACCGCCGCATACGATATCGGAGCGAATTCACTGCTCTCTAAAGTCGGGGGCTACTACCACGATATCGGAAAACTTCGTTTCCCGGATTATTTTTCCGAGAATATAATCGGAGAAAACCCTCACGACCATATGTCTCCTCTCGACAGCGTAGCGGTTCTGAAGGAACACGTCAGTTACGGTCTCGAACTCGCAAAAGAGTACAGGCTTCCCGCAAACATTGTCAGGTTCATAGCCGAGCACCACGGAAACACTATGATGAAATTCTTTTATTACAAGGCTCTGAAGCTGTACCCGGACGAGGAAATAAACGAAAGTGACTACAGATACGGCAACGACATTCCGAGCAGCAAAGAAACCGCGATAGTTATGCTAGCGGATACGGCAGAGGCTGCCGTCCGCTCAATGATACCTACAGGCAAACCCATGTCCGAAGTTCAGGCTTTTGTTGACGAACTGATAAAAGACAAGCTTAACGACGGCCAACTGAGGCTGAGTAACCTTACTTTAACCGATTTGGATAATATATCGAAATCATTTATGAAAGTTTTCAAGGGAATGTATCACGAGCGCATACCCTACCCCAAGGCGGCAAAATCGGCTCCGGCTCCCGCGCCGGGACCTGCCGTGAAGTGAAAGAGTGATTGGATGAATATTGTTTACTCGAACGATACGGTTATGCCCGTGAGTGACGAGATATACGACAAAATGAAACTTGCGGCCGAGTGTGCCGCTTCGGAAGAGCAGGTCAGTGTCCCCTGCTCTTTAAGCATCACGGTTGTAACCGATGATGAGATTAAAGCTGTCAACAAACGTTATAGACACTGCGACTCGGCCACGGACGTTCTTTCCTTTCCGCAGTACGAGTCCGTCGGTGAGATAAACGCACAAGAACCACCGATAATTATCGGCGATATAGTCATAAGCATCGAGACTGCAACACGCCAGGCCGAAGAATATGGTCACGGCCTGTTGAGAGAGCTAGTGTTTCTGACGGTTCACGGCATGCTGCATCTTTTGGGACACGACCATTTGACCGAGGCGGAAGAAATCGCCATGTTTGCAAAGCAAAACGCGATACTTGCTTCACTGGGAGTTAACAGAGACTAAAGTTACCACGGAGGGACTATGCTCAAGGAATTTACTGTTTTATTAACCGTTATCCTGCTTTGTACATCCTGCTCTTCCCGAAACAAAGAAGTTTTCAACGAACTCATCCCAACGCCCGAGACAACTGATTCAGCATCGCTTATCGGCGTGGTTGTTTCCGAGAGTCCGTCTGCGACCGAGTCTCCGACTCAGACTCCCGAGCCAACTGAAAACATCGAAGGCAAGCTAAAAAGCCCCCTGACCGGTGAATACATAGATGAGCGGCGCGCTATGGCTCGTCCTATAGCCGTAGTCATAAACAACCGTGCCGTATCGCTTCCTCAAAGCGGTATTTCCGCAGCGGATATCTATTATGAGGTTTTAACCGAAGGAGACATAACAAGAATTGTGGCTGTTTTCCAAGGCGCTGACTCGAAAAAAATAGGTTCGATTCGAAGCGCCAGAGATTACTTCCTGCTGTTCGCCCTCGATAACGGAGCGATACTTGCTCATCACGGCGGCTCCGAAGATGCATATTCGAAGATACAATCGTTAAAAATAGATAACGTGGACGGTATGAAATACGACGGCACGCTTTATTGGAGAGATCAGGCAAGAGTCAGCAAAGGACTGTACGAACACAGCTCTTACTCAAATTCGGAGAATCTTCTTAAGGCGGCAGAGAAAAACGGTTTAAACACAAAACTTCCCGAAGACTACAAGCCGCTTTTCTCGTTTTATGAAGGTTTTACCGTCCCTTCTCTGAGTATAGAGTCAAAAACAATACGAATTCCGTTTTCACAGTCAAACGGCTCATACTTTACTTATGACGTCAATACAAAGCTTTACGGCAAGTACGAATACGGAGAGGCTCAGATCGACGAGGAAACAGGCGAGCAGCTCACGGTTACAAACGTAATCGTACAATCCGCTGATATGTGGCAGATAAAAGGCGACACGTACGGACATCGCGCCGCAGAGCTTGTCGGTTCGGGTACGGGCTATCTTGCGACAGGCGGAGTATACATACCGATAAAATGGTCAAAGGCTTCCGAAAAAGAAGCAACAAAATGGTATAACGCGGACGGCAGTGAATTGCTGCTGAACAAAGGAAAAACATGGATATGTGTGTTGCAAAGCGAAAAAGAACCGACATTTGAATAAAGGAAGTGTAATATTGAGCAAATTTAAATCGGGCTTTGTCTCGGTAATAGGCCAGCCGAACGTGGGCAAATCGACACTGATGAACTCGCTGGTCGGAGAAAAAATAGCGATAATTTCGAATAAGCCTCAGACCACAAGAAACAAGATACAGGCGATACTGACCGACGAAACCTCGCAGATAATATTTATTGATACCCCCGGCATACACGCACCCAAGTCAAAGCTAGGCGAGTATATGGTCAAAAGCGCCGAAAGCTCCATGCGTGATGTGGATATGATACTGTACCTCGTAAACCCTGTCGAGAAAATATCGCCTGCTGACGAAGGAATATTAAAAAAACTGGCAAACACCCGTTCACCGATTATCCTTGTAATAAACAAGATCGATACGGTAGATAAGGAAAAAATACTGCGTATAATCGATATCTATAAGCAGCGCATAGACTTTTTCGACTTTGTTCCCGTATCCGCGCTTAACGGCGATAACACGGGTGAGCTTTTAAAGGTTATAAGAGAAAAGCTGCCGGAAGGACCGCAGTACTTCCCCGCCGATATGATAACCGACCAGCCTGAACGACAGCTTGTCGCAGAGCTTGTCAGAGAAAAGGCTCTGTACTTTTTGCAGGACGAAGTACCGCATGGTATTGCCGTTGAGGTTATGTCCATGAAAAAACGGCCCGATAAGGACATGTTTGACCTTGAGGTTACGATTTACTGCGAAAAAGATTCGCACAAGGGCATGATTATCGGCAAAAACGGTGACATGCTGAAAAAAATCGGCCAGGCAGCAAGGCTTGATATTGAGAGATTCCTCGGCTCTAAGATGTTTTTGCAGCTTTGGGTTAAGGTCAAGAAAGACTGGCGGGACAGCTCGTTTTTGCTTAACAGCTTTGGGTATAAATAAGTGGTATAAAACCCGGACTTTTCGGAGCAACGCGTAGAAAAGCTTGACGCCTTATCCGCACAAAGGCTGCGAAGCAGACGTTGCGGATTTAGCGGCAAGGGGTTTTATACCCGAGTAAATAAGTGGTATAAAACCCGAACTTTTCGGAGCAACGCGTAGATTATTACCGCGGAAGTAAAACACCGCATAAAATACTTACGCGGTTACTCGTGCCGAGCCGGAGCGCTCAGAAATCGTCTGCGTGTTTCTTGCAGCGATTTCTGCTCCAAGGTGAGGGTACAACAAAATATAGCGTTTTCCTATATTTTGTTGCCGAAGAAATAGCTTGACGCCTTATCCGCACAAAGGCTGAATGCTTTATGCTTTTAATTTTTTCCCTGGTATATATTTATCCTCTTTGCAAAAAATATAAACACAGTCATTTATTTTTTATATTATTGCTGTATATTGGCAGGGGGGTTAATATGACAAGCTCAAATAAAGATTGGTATATTTTTTCTCGGACGGGGCAAATCTCGGATTATCTGGAATACAGAAAAAACAAGACCTCCGTTCCGAATGACCGTGATAGAAACGACAACTCTAACGAAACAAGAACACGCGGTTCCAAACTACTTTAGCGCCGGTGAATGCAATTGAGTATGTTTAAGGATAACGGCATTATCTTGAATGCAACCGTCAACAAAGATTACGATAAAACGTTGACGGTTCTGTTCGAAAACAGAGGAAAGGCTTACCTTTACGCAAAGGGGGCGAAAAAACCTCAAAGCAAACTCGCCGCGGCAGTCGAATTGTTTTCGGTTTCCGAGTTTGTGGTATATGAAGGAAACGGTTTTCTCTCGGTGACTCAGGCACAGCTCATCGACAACCGCTATCAAGTCAGAAACGATTACGGCATTTTCTGCTATGCTTGCTATATGGCGGAACTTTGCGATAAAATCATGAAGCCCGAAATGGAGAGCGCTGAGGTTTATGCGCTTCTCAACCGGGCTTTTGAAGCTTTTTGCAAAACGAACATAAACTCACGTTTTGTTTTCACGGTTTTTTTGCTGAAACTTATGAAGCTCGAAGGCTATATGCCGGAACTGGACTTTTGTTCTTCCTGCTCCGATATTTCCGAGCGTTACCGTTTCGGTCAGTCCGGTTTGGTCTGCCCGAGCTGCGTTACAAACGCGTTCGGGCTCACCGACATCGATGCCGAAACTATAGACGGGCTGAAATACATCTACTTTAGCGATGTACATACATTATTCAAACAAAACTCAAGAAAAGAGCTCTTAAACAATCTTTACAAAACCGCTCTGTTTTTCACGGAAGCAAATCTGGATATCAAGTTAAAAAGCAGAGAGCTTATTTATTGAGGCAATAATTAAACCATTCGCAAAATTTGTCGCATCAGTCACCCTTAGGTCCGCAGGGCCGGTATAAGCGGGGGGATCAATAACGGCTCAGTCTGCGACAAACACCAACTCCTACGATTAAACAATGGCTGTTCTTAGCCTTGTTCGCTGTTTTATTGCGGAGTCAATAACATTCCGGGGAGAATGCAATTGGAAAACGAAGTTTATCCGTTAAAAGCAAATTTTGAAGAGACGAAAAAGGAGCAATTTGCTGAAATTCCGCCGATAGAATCACTTTATGATACTCTTGCAGACGCAACATTTGAGGAGGCGGCAGGCAAATACAACCTCCGCGTTGTCAAGCCGAAAATCAAAAATAATATACATGACGGACACAGGGAGCGCCAGCGCGAAAAGTATTTGCGTTCGGGTCTTGACTCGTTTGCGGAGCATGAGCTTCTGGAAATGATATTGTTCTACTGTGTATCCAGAGGTGACGTTAACCCTCTGGCTCACCGTCTTATCGATACATACGGCTCGCTGTCCGCTCTTATGGACGCTTTTCCCGAAGAAATCGTAAAAAGGTGCGGAATCAGTATTTCAACCGCTATTTTGATTACTCTTTTTCCGAAAATGTATAAACGCTACGAAACATCAAAATGGGATAAACGCCTGCCGATTAACAACTCTAAAAAGGCCGCGGCCTATCTGTACTCGCTTTTCGCAAACGAGATAAACGAATGTATGTATCTGCTGTGCCTCGATAACAGTCATCAGCTTATTACAGCCGCGCTTTTATCGAGGGGTACTATTAACGAGGCTACTGTATACCCGAGGACCGTAGTTCAAACCGTGCTCAATCACAACGCCGCATATGTCATACTTTCGCATAATCACCCGAGCGGAAACCTGTTTCCGTCGCAGGGAGACATCGACTCGACCGCAACCGTCGTTAACGCGCTAAAACCCATTAACGTTAAGGTTTTGGATCATTTAATCATCGGCGGGCGTAATTATTACAGTTTTTCCGAAAAGAAGCTGATGAACTTGGTCTATGAAAAAGAGTAACCGCGATAAATATGAAAGGGGCAGGATGCGCGGATTAAATCAGCCGTGTATCTGCCCGTAGTGAATTTATCAGTGTTTACTTAATTACCGCATAAATACTTACGCGGTTACTTGAACCGAGCAAACGCATCTGCGTCTTAGCGAGGGAACAACAAAGTATAGAATTCTTCTAATATTTTTTGCCGAAGTGATGACACCGGCTATTTCTTAACGACAAGGCTTTTACTGTCGGAATCCGCATAAAAATCATAGGACAGCCTTTTCTTCAATTCTCCCGCCGGATAGTACGGCTCGCCCCCGATTATCATCCTGCCCGGCACGTTGTTTACTCCGACGAGTCCGAGATCGTAAATCAGACTCTTTTCCGAAACATAAATTTCGTCTCCGCTGCCATATGCGGCAAACGGAGATGTAAATCTCTCTGTTATGCTTCTCCCCGTATTTTCGGCCACTACGTCGTCTAAAAAACGAGAGCCGGAAATCGCGGCCGTGTATGCTTCCAACATATCCGGTTCGTCCGTCAGACTGTAATTGTTAAGTATATAGTCTTTTCCGCTTTTAAAGTTCAACTCGTTTGTATCGTCATAGCAAACCGCTTTGATTCGCGTGTACTTCTCAGAAAACGATTTATAAAACGCCTTTGTCTCTTCCGCGGTCGATTTCGTGAAATAGAGATTGTTTTTTGTGGAATAATGACTGATACCAAGCCTTGTTATAAAAATCGGCTTGGTTTTTTGATAGCTGAAATAGAAATAGTCCAGGTTTTTTTGCAGGCTGTCCGCAATAGCCTTAACGGCCTCCTCTCCCGAAGCGTTTAGATCCCTGTATATCCTCACGCCGACCCAATCGTTAAACTCGTCTCCGCAATAGTAGGCCTTCGCCGCGGCGGCATCGTCGAGGCTGCAAGACCAGATAAGAGCTACATTTTGGGCCTTTTCGTCAAAAATTGCCTTTGCGCGCCTGAAAAACTCCTTGTAGCCTTTTGCGGAAAACTTTTCTTTTGCCGAGTAAGGATACAATTCAATAAACACGGGGAAATTGTACTTTCCGGCCTCAACGGCAAACTCATTCAGCGCTTCGGCATCGTATATGTCGCCCTCAGCGGGTGGTATGACCGTGAAAAGCGGGCTTTTCCCCGCGGCAAAACAACTCAAAACTTTCTCCTCGGGATATTCCTCGCCGAGGGTTATTGTGACGGCATAGAAAGCTTGGCTTGCCGTTATTGCCTCAAACTCGGAAAATGAGGAAACGAGCTCATCGTTTTGGATGCTTGCGCCTACATAGCATCCGTCGGTCTCGTATTTTGAACAGACATAATTTCCCGACTCATAAAGAAGGCTGTATTCGGTTTGTTCCGGCTCTCCGCTTGCACTTTCGTCGTATTTCTTGTCTCCGCTGTTAAAAATAGCCAGCGCATCGTTTTCGATATCGTAATCCGAAAACGGGTCGCTGACAGAAGTATCAAGACATCCCGTATTTAATGCCGCGCACAGTAAAAATAACCCGAGGACAAAATGCCTCTTCATAAAAAACTACTCTCCCGTCTTGCCCCCCTGCTCTCTCAAATCTGTATCTAACGCTTCCAAGTAGTGTATGTAGAACCCCGCTTTGTTTTGTATAAGATATTTTCTGTCGAAAGCCTCGTAAGGCACCGACTTTCTCCCGCCACGCTCCGCTTCGTCCGCAAAGCGCTCCAAAATGCGGAACGGCAGATAGAAATATTCGTTTGTCTTCTTAAACAAAACAAGAAAGAACGCTACTCCGTTTTGATGTTCAAAGTCCCTCATGAACTCAAGCTGGTGCCCGTGTACGTTCTGTAGCGGAAGATAATTGCCGGCAACCTCTTTCGCGTCAAAACATACTGGTATACCCTGAACAACACCGATATAATCGACCGTGCTTTTCTCGTCAAAATATGCGAGGCTTATTGTTCTTGTATCGTTATCGAATTTTACCGGCGTTATAGGCGTCGGTATCTTTTTAACAAGCGCAAGACCCTTCGCCCTGTACTTCAAGTTAACACTATCTATCAGCTCTTCAAGAGTGCTCCCCCTGAGACCTCTCGACGACCATGCCATTATTATTCCCCCGGGTAAACGCGTTTAAACATCAACGCGATTTTTAAATGTAAATTCCAATCTCTTGCCGCAATTTCTGGCGGAAAAAAACACGCAGCCGGAGCAGTCCCCTTCTTTATTCACCGCCGCCGAGCCAAAAAGCGGCCTGTAGCTTTTACAGCACATCGTAGACATTACGTTTACCATCTAATCACATCCGCAATAGAGATACAGCCTTTTTTAGCGCCGAATTATAGTCGTTTAAACCAAAAACGGTCTAAACCGCGCTTGTTTGGTTTTCAGGCTGTATCTATTATTGCCGCATCGTGTAAAAATAATCCGTTTTGCTACCCTGTTATTTGTAAATATCGTTTATAACCGCTCTTATGCATTGATCCACGCCGCCGGTCGCCTCATCCGTGACAGCTATGTCAGGGGCAATGCCGATTTTGTTCAGTTTTTCGCCGCTTCTCCTGAAATACTCGCCTGTGGTCAGTTTGATGCAGCCGCCGTTTGATAGCGCATACAACGTCTGTATTACTCCCTTGCCGTACGAATTCTCGCCGACAACAACCGCCCCCGAATCTTGCAGCGCCGATGCTATAATTTCGGCGGCAGATGCCGTATAACCGTTTACAACGACGTAAACTTTCGTAAACGGACTTTTTTCGAGTGTGGAATTATGTACTTCCTTTTGCATTCCTTTTTCCTGGGTATAAATAATCGGACCGCTCGGAACGATTTGACCGCAAATATTCAAAGCAGTATCCACATAGCCGCCGGGATTGTTTCTCATGTCGATAACAACAGTCTTAACGCCCTTGTCAACCAATCTTTTTACAGCGCTGTCAAACTCGTGTCCCGTAGCATATCCGATTGCCGAAATATAAATGTAGCCAATGTTTTTAACGTCTTTGCCCGATGCGGCGTGAACCTTATCGAGCGTATCGCAAAAAATCGTCTTGTATACAGTATCCTCACGCTTTACGGTAAAGTCAATCGCTTTAAAATCTCGTATAACCGTGAGCTTAAACGACTTGTCCCCGAACGTGTCCATAATGTTTTGGAGCGATTCGAAATCCCAGCCGGTAACAAATTTTCCGTCTATTTTATAAACCATGTCGCCCGGCATAACCCCTGCTTTTTGCGCACTGGAGCCGTTTTGCACATCGTCTATGTAAATATTGTTGTCCGTGCCCCTTATAAGTGTCACGCCGATTCCGGCATACGAACCGGCAAGATAGTCCAAAAGATCTGCAAGCTCTTCAGCGCTCATATATTCGCTGTACGGGTCCAGCAAATTCATGATGCCTCTAATTGCCGCATCTGACAGGGTTCCGATGTCTACTTCGCTTCCGATATACCTGTCGCTTATAAGCTGCAGCAACTCGGTAATAAACTCTCCCGCTTCGACAGGGTCTTTATAGCCCGCATATACGGCATTCGGGAATATCAACATTACGACTAACACAAGAGCGGAAAAACGTTTGAACAGTTTTTTCATATGTGCCTCCGAAGAATAATATGAGTATGGTGAATAGTGAATAGAGTTAAAACCGGTATTACACCATTGCCATGCGTAATTTTCAACACTTCTTATGGTATAATTTTTTTACGCAAACGTCAAGTACGCCGCACAAAATTTACCGTGCGGCGTACTTTTATAAAAAGTTACACGTTTACCAAACCTTTACTTCCCGCGTTATTAACCCCCTTATACCGGCCCTGCCGTCCTAATGGGGATTTAGGCGGCAAGTTTAACGAATGGTTTAATTGCCGCCTCATTAATAAGTGTAATTTACTATATGCTCGGTATAATCGAGCTGCAAACCCGTTCTCATATACTCGGTTATACTGTTTATCAGCGCGGCAGCCTCGGCTTTTGAGAGATAGCTCTTGGGATTGATATTGCCGCTCGCGTCCGGCTTGAACAATCCGATTTTAGTACCCGCGTTTATCTCCCGCTTCGCCCAGTCGGATATTTTTGCATTGTCGGCATAAACCGTCAAAACGCCGGGGTTTAGCCCGAGATTCGAAAGCCCCAAAGCCCTTATCGCTACCGCGTAAGCCTCTTCTTTTTCGAGAGAGTAATCAACATAGAACCTGCCGTTTCCTCTCCCAACTGCCAGCCCGGACTTATTCGCAGCCATTATATACGGATAATCGGCTCGGCTCGGGAGCACGTCCGGAAACGTGACGTTTATGACATTTTTCTTCGAGTTCCCTGTTTGCACGGGTTCGACAGGCAATTTTATCGCCTTTACAAGCATCGTTACAAACTCGCCCCTTGTTACGGCCTGGTTCGGCACATAATACTCCGCCGGGCCGCTCAGTATCCCGAGTGCATACAATTTTTTTATATCGTCTTCGGCAGCATGGCCCTTCAGTATCGAAACATCCGGAGCCGTCAACTGTTCAAAAGCGTTAAACGTCGAAATCGAAGCGGAGCCTTGAAACGGCGTTCCCGAAAAGCGCTGGGGAAGAACGAATATGTCGTACTGCAAACCGCTTTGGTTAGACATCACTTCCTTAAAGTTACCGGGAAAGCTTATGGCGGTCGGCTCGTTTTGAGTGTATTGCAGTGTTTTGTTAACCGAAACGCTCGGCCTAACCTGATACTTCGTCTGCCATCCGTCGCCGTATACAACACAGTCCAATCTCTGGGTTTCGGTGTTTGACCATGCGCAGTCGTACCCGTAAATCGAGCCCGACGACTCGAATGTCACATCGCCTCCGCTTGCGGCCGAATAAACGGATTTTTGCGAAATATCACCCCTAAAATAGCTCACGCCCGGCGTTTTATCCTCAAGTATGCTTACGCTGAAATGCGACTGCGCGGGTACAAGTTTGTAAACCGTTCCCCCGGCAGTAATAGTCTCCGTACGGGTCACCGCTTCGTAGTCGTACACCGTCTGCCCGTTTTGCTTTCTGTAGTTAACATTATACACTATGTTTCTGGCAATACTGTCTTTCTCTGATGCCTTTGCCGCGACAGTATACGTAACCTTTATTGTTCCGAGGTCGTTCACAGGCTCTGCCGACGTTTTAACCGTCATCGTACCCGAATACTCTATCGGCTGACCTGTCAGAAACAGCACTTCTTTATACGGCACCGTAACCGATGTATTTTTCTTCGTCGTCGTTTGCGCGATAAGCTGCTCCGTCGTCTTCGGGAGACGAGTTCCCTCGGTTATCCCCCCGAAAAAGCCGATCTTGCCTGGCTGCGCAAACACGCAGGCGGAAAGGGAAAGCAGGCTTATAATGAATACCGCAGCCGCGATAAGCAGTTTTTTCATAACGTCCTCCACAAAATTACTTTAATTGTCAACATAGATTATATAGCCGTCTATGGTTATGCCGCTCTCGATTCTTGAGGGAAGGCTGACCGAAAACGCCCTTATGACGTCTCCCGCAACAAAGGAGTTTTTCGCCGCAACCGCATTGTTTCTGGCAATAACGGAGTTTTGATACACATTAACCTTGATTACGGCATTCGTGTTGCTGACAGGTTTCCATACTCCCGTTTTTGCATCGCGGTACATTGCGTCCTTCAGATGCAGTATGTCTCCTTCGATCTTGTAAACCGTGCCTTTCACGCAGTTTGTAGCATACGGAGCTTCAATTATATGCGTAGCCCTTGAACCGTCCGTTACTATATAGTATACCTTGTCGATCTTTGATACTTCGGTATAACCGATAAAGTCTTTCGCGTTCAGAGTTCCGTCTGCGCTTATAAACCTTGTGTTATGATCTATCGAAAACTCTCGGGCAACGGGCGTATAAACCCATTCCTGTCCGCTCAGAACACTCATGGACTGAACGGAGAAGCTCTTCCCGTCGTCTATGGAACGTATCCGTCCCCTCGCTATCATTATGCCGGAATTATCGGGAACATCGGATATGACAACAACCGATGCCGACTTGTCACCGTTTAGGATAACCCTGGCATAGTCCGAACTGTATATGTCCTTGCCGCTTACGAGCCTGCCGTAGCGGACTACTATTGTGCCGTTATCGGTCGTCAGATTTGCGTTTCCGATTGTCGAGAATTTGCCGTCACCTGACGAAGCCGTAACCGTATCGGGTTTAAGAGCTTCATCTCTTGACAGTCTGAACGTCAGCTTTCTGACCCTTTCACCCGAGTAATTCTTCTCGAGAGCTATATATACCGTTGCATCGCTGTTCTTGAAGTACCTTTCTATATAGTCGGGCGAAACTCTTGTATTGTTGTAATAGTATTCGATGTCGCTGCCGGAAATCGAGTAATTCGAAAGATTCTGATACCCTGACCAGCCGGTCTTTTCGAGAGTATACGAATCGCGGATCTGCATCTGCTTTTGTATTTTGTTAATACCGGCGAAGCTGCCCTTGACTATTTTACCGATAAAATGCTCCCCGCCTTCGATTACTATCTCTTTAACTGATTCGACCGTTTTTCCCGGCCCGACTATCGCCTGGTTAACGAGCAGCTTAACCCAGTCCCCGACAAGCATTTTGTCGGTGCCGACGGGCTTGCCGTCTTTGGAAACGAATATTTCACGGGGAACCGTAAACCAAGATGTCTGCTTGTTTTCATACTCGACGAGCATTTGGGCAAACTCGCCGCTTTCGTCGTTTTGCAGAGTAATGATTTTGCCGTATCGCGCCTGATAGTTCGTCGATGCGCTTATATGAACGATTTCATCTCTGCTGCCCTTTGCAAACGTGAGGACAACGACGTCTCCGGGTTCGATATCGTTAATGCCGCAGTCTCTCGGGTCATATCTGAAATCGGGGAACAGCGAGTCTATATAGCCGATTTCGTCCTCGGCGTCATAATACTGCTGCTTCTCGACAGTCATATCGCTTTCGTAGTAATATTTCGTAAGCTCGTTGCCCTTGCTGTCAACAACGGTAATATAACCGTAATCCGCATTGTTTTCGATTACTATGCCTCTGATTTCGGAATAAAGGGTTTGCCTGCCGATATAAGCTACTTCGGTTACGGTATTATTTATAAGCTTAAGGCTTACATTACTTCCGTAAGGCAGCTTAGAAATATCAATCTTAAGATTAGCTATATTGAGATAGGCTGTGCTTCCGTCTTTAACAAACAGGCCTTCCGCCGTGTTATAAATAAAATGCTTGTTCGCCGAATCCGTTATGTTTATAGTGTTTGCCGATGCATCGACGGAATAGAGCTGTCCGCTCACGGTCGTCGCTGTCAGCGCGCTTTTAACCTGAACATGCAAAACTGCCTTGTCGGACTCTCTGACGATGTATTCTATAGCATCGCCTTCTTTCAGTGCTTCCATGCCGGATACAGCGCCGAGACGAAGCGTTACCGCGTCCCTGTTTCTCGGCTGAGGATTTGTGGAGGAATAGATTTCATAGCGCAAAACGTCGATTTTCCCTGCCGCTGTCCTCACATATATATTGCGCCAAAACGAAACAGCGCCGTTTTCCGTATATTGGTTGTTTCTCAACTCGCCGACTGTTCCCGTCTTTTTTTCGAGGCCGGCTATTCCGAAATAGTTGTTGTCGAGATTATAGAGCATCTGTGCAAGCTCGGCGCGCGTTACTCCGTTTTTCGGCTTAAACGTGTTATCGGAATATGCCGACATAACCTTTGCGTTCAAAACCGCCTCAACCGACATTGCGGTCGACGCAGAAATGTTTCTGTAGTCTGACAGGCCGACAATTTTTTGAACAGTAGCGACCGGCGGAAAAGCAGCCGGGTTTACCGAGCGAAGGGCGAGAACTATCCAATTCGCGACATTCTCTCTTGTTGCGGGGGCAAGCCTGACAAACGTTGAATACGCATTGCCTGCCGCAGTTGTTTGAGTTATCGCGTCCGCATACTCGGCAGGAGTAATAATGCCGATTTGAGAGGCTAAGTTCAAACTACCGAGAGCCTGCATCGTTTTAAGATTTGAGTCTGCCGGAGCTTGGGCAACGATCGAAGCGGCAATGGCTGCGGCTTCCCTCTCCCTGCCTATTACCCTTATCAGGGTATCTATGACCTCTTCGTTTGTCTGCTTGGCTTCGGGGGTAAACTTGCCTCCGTAGCCCTTTATGAGGTTAAGCGCGGCATCTCTAATTATTGCGGTTCTCGCCCAGTGATTATCCGGCACATCCCCGAACTTTACGTTCGCCGCGATCGAAGCCGCGTCCAGTATTCCCGAATACGTCTGCGAAACATTATCGGAAACTATATAATCGTCTGTCTGAGCGAATACGGCTGTTTCCAGTATTAGCACAAACAATAGTATCAGTGCCGGCAACTTTTTCATCTTTACCTCCGAAGTTAAGTTATTGATCCCCAAATTAAACCATGCGGTTTAATCATCCTTTTTTACCGGCCCTGCGGCCTAAGAGAGATTAGGCGACAAGTTTAGCGCATGGTTTAATTGTCTCCTAAATAAATATATGCTGAACAAGCAGAACATCCATGCCGAAAAATAAAATACGGTGCTCACCGCTTTTAACCGCTTCGGCTTTATACGGCATACTGTTAAAATGCATTATTCGACAGACTCGCTGACTATATACCTGAGTAAACGCCGAACGGTTTAAAATTTAAAATTAAATCAATTCGAGCGTAAACCGGAAGAGCCCGCACAAACGCGCTCCTCTACCGTAAAATGCCGGTTTTACACGGTCTCCTCTAATATTATCGGCAGTAAACCAATTTTCTGTAGACTTTTGACAATTAATAATATACTATTACGGAAGAAGTCAACAGGTATTACAGCGGAAGTAAAATACCGCATAAAATACTTACGCGCTTACTCATGCCGAAGTATTGTTATTCAACGAAACAAGCGGTCAAACGCACTTACGATACTCTTTCGCGTAGCTGCCGCAAAGCCGAATTAAACCGCGGCAAAAGAAAGGTGGTCAAATGGACAAAGACAGCAAATTCAATATTTTTGGCGGTCTTGAAGACCTGGGCTTTAACAACGTGAGCGAGCTAAAAGTGTTCGAAAAAGACAAGGAAAAAGACAAGGAAAGAGAAAAAAACTCCGCACCCGGGCAAGAACAACCTGCGGCAAAGACAGACAAGATTATTACTAAACGAAAGTACGACTGCCCTGTATGCGGAAAACAATTCGAAAACTATTACGTTCGCTCGACTAAGGTACGTCTCGTTAAAACCGACACCGATTTGAGATCATACTTTGAGCCTTTTGACCCGCTGTATTACGATGCCGTTTTATGCCCGCACTGCGGATACGCAGCAACAATTACGACATTTAAAACAATAAACGACAGACAGGCCGATCTGGTCAAAAAAAATATTACCCCTTTATTCAAAAGCAAGGATTATCCCGAAGTGTACACGCACGACGACGCTCTTGAACGTTACAAATTCGCGCTGCTTAATGCGGTCGTCATAAAGTCGAAGCCGAGCGTTAAAGCTTATATCTGCCTTAAGATGGCATGGATTTCCAGAGACAAGGGCGACGAAATCTCCGAGAAAGGCTATCTTGAGCACGCGCACGAAGGTTTTACCGAGGCATACGGGCGCGAGTCGTTTCCGATTTGCAACATGGACGAGCCGACATTTACATACCTGCTGGCCGAACTTTCAAGGAGAACAGGTAGGCTTGACGAAGCAGGCAGGTATATTTCAAAACTTGTCGTAAACCGCAGCTTAACCCCGCGTCTCAGAATGCGTGTCGATGAAGTCAGAGATCTGGTAAAAGAAGATAAAAAAAGGTTTGAAAACAAATGAAAACATGTTTGGTAATCGGAGCTTCACCGGAATGCTTTTGGGACAATTCAGTGACACCGGATTATGTCGTCTGTGCGGACGGCGGATTTGATAACGCAAAGAAGCTCGGTCTGAAAGTCGATATGATTATCGGCGACTTTGACTCCATAGAATCGGCAGATATATTTTCACGATGTATTTTACTGCCGAAGGAAAAAGACTTGACAGATCTTGAAGCCTGCGTGAGATACGGTCTGGCGGAGGGCTGTGATAATTTTATTTTAACGGGCTGTACGGGAGGACGCTTGGATCATTTTCTTTCCGGAATCGGCATACTCGAGTTTATCATCGACAGGTACGAAACCGTAACCGCAAAGATCATAAACAAAGACAACGAGATTTTCGTGTTTAACGACTCGTTCGAGATACGCCCGCCTCATAAACGCAAATACTTCTCCGTAATACCTCTTGACAGGGATATTACGCATGTAAAAATAGTAAACGCAAAATATACGTTGGATAAAAACGTTGTCTACCGCGCGGGCGGCAGCCTGACCGTGAGCAACGAGCCCCTGCCTGGGCAAACGGTAATAATCAGTATGCAGGGCAGAGCTGTTGCTGTGCTTTCTGACTAAAATTCATCCCGTTATACCGTTTTAGAGCGCAACGCGCAGGAGTTACGGCGCCGTAGTCCGCCGGAAAATGCATACTCTATACGAAAGGAAAAAACATGAGCGAAATGCCTACACCCCGAGAAATCGCATGGCAGTTTTTACTCGAAAACAGCACGGGCTCTTTACCGTTTAATCCGAGGACGGCGCTCGATAATCATGATATCCGGCTCATAAGCTATGAAAAACTTGCAAAATGCGAGCCCGAGCTTTTCGCTTTTTTTGAGCCCGCAGGCAAATCTTGCTCATTTACCGGAAGGGACGGCGATAAATACATAGCCGTTGATTCCGCGCTTTCTCCCGAAACGGCAAGAATGCTCGTAACAAAAGAACTCGGGCATTTTTTATGCAATCATATCGGAAAAACGCGTGGTTATCTGAACCCGAATGAAAATTACTACAAGGCATACACCGACGAAGCACTCGAGTTCGCAAGACGTATACTTTGCCCCTCTATAGTGCTTTGCAGACTCAAGACGTTTTATGCGGATCAAATCGCGGAACTTTGCGGGATACCGCGCGATTTTGCCGCTGCAGTCGAAAAGCATATGTCTGTACTTTTAAAGCGAAACAAATTTTTGCAAAACGCTATGGAAATTCAAGTATATGAACTTTTTAAGAATTTTATTGACAGCCGCACGGAGGAAGAAACAGATAAATGAGAAGCAGAAAAAAACCTTGGACCCAAAACGAGCTGAACACAAACAGTTATTTGATCGAAAATCCCTTGGACAGGCAGGGGGCATGGAAGCAGGTTTTCGGCAACAATAATCCGATTCATCTGGAAATCGGCTGCGGAAAAGGCAGCTTTATTGTCGAAACTGCCGCGAGAAATCCCGGGATAAACTATATTGCCGTTGAAAAAGAACCGATAGTCATTGCTTCTGCAATCAGGTTGGCCAGAGAAAGCTCCCAGCCGAAAAATTTGATGTTTTTTGTTGTAAACGCAAGCGAACTCGAGTATATTTTTACCGAAGGTGAGATATCGAGGCTGTACCTGAACTTCTCCGATCCTTGGGACAGTAAAAAGAAATGGGCAAAGCGCAGGCTGACCCACAGGCTTTTCCTTAACGTATACGAGAAAATCCTAAGCCCTGTGGAGATATTCGTTAAGACCGACAATAAGGAATTTTTCGAATTTTCGCTTTCTGAGCTTAACGCCTGCGGTTTCAATATCAGCGCCGTGACGGAGGATCTTCACAACAGTGAATATAACGAAGGAAACATAATGACCGAATACGAAGCCCGCTTCAAAGAAATAGGCAAGCCGATATGCAGGCTGGAAGCGAGAAAGTGACGGGCACAGTTCATTTATAGTCAGTTAAGCCAAAAAGGCTCTTAAATGATAACGGTAAAATAAAACAGGGGCTTGCCATTGATAGGTTCAATAGGCAAGCCGCTTTTTCTATCTTTTGCGTTTTACAACCTTCAGTCTCGTAAATTCGTCTCTTTCGCGCTCCTCGAGCGTTTCCTGTATCGTTTTTACGAGCTGCTCATATCTCGGTATCGTAATGTTTTTCAGCGCGTTCGCGCGCTTTTGCGTCTTTTTGATCGACATGGCAAGGCGATACGCACAGTTTTCTATCTCGGATAACCGTATAATCATATCCTTAGCCCTGTTAAACTTCTCAAAAGCTTCATCCAGGTCTGTGCAAGTGTTAATCAACCCGTAGTACGGGGTTCTCGCCGTGGTATTGTCATAGGACACCATCGGAAGCTCAACGCCCATTATACCTCTTACCTTGACGCGCACCGTCGTTTCTTTTGCAACTCCAAAGCTCATTTTTTCAACATTTTCGATACCCATTGCGATGTTTGCGTTTTGAAGCGCTTTATACGCTTCGTCAAATACCTCTTCGATATGAGACTGGAGATCGACAATTTGGTCGTTTAGCTCCATTATTTCCCTTATCAGCACGTTTCTTTTTTTGTCCAACAGATCAAAGCCCTGCCTTGAAAGGTTGAGGGTGTTCTTCGCCAGCATAAGATTTCCTTTTGTAGGAAATGTGTTAGGATCCATGCTTACTCCGCCTTGTCATCATCGGAAAGATAATATTTGTCCAGATATTTCGAGTTAACCCTGTCAAGCTCGCTTTTAGGAAGATAACTGAGTATTTCCCAACCGAGATCTATCGTTTCGTTTATGTCTCTGTTATCAAACTTAGACTGCTTGACATAACGATTCTCAAACTGCGCTCCAAACTTCATGTACGACTTGTCTAAATCGCTCAGCTCATCTTCGCCGATTACAGACGCAAGAGCCCTGACCTCGCTGACATGTGCATAGGACGAGAAAATCTGGTTAGCAAGGTCGGGATGATCCTCTCTCGTATAACCCTCGCCGATTCCGTCTTTCATAAGCCTTGAAAGAGACGGCAAAACATTCACGGGCGGATATATGTTCTTTTGATACAGTCTTCTGTCAAGAACTATCTGCCCTTCCGTGATATAGCCGGTCAAGTCGGGTATGGGGTGCGTTATGTCGTCGTTGGGCATTGTCAGTATCGGTATCTGTGTCACCGAACCCGTTGAGCCGTGCAAAATACCCGCGCGCTCGTAAAGCGAAGCGAACTCTGAGTACAAATAGCCCGGATAACCCTTACGGCTCGGTATCTCTCCTTTAAGAGAAGATATTTCTCTGAGCGCTTCCGCATAAGAAGTCATATCGGTCAAGA
The DNA here is from genome assembly GCA_031550435.1 of Eubacteriales bacterium. Lineage (GTDB taxonomy): Bacteria > Bacillota > Clostridia > Lachnospirales > WRAX01 > JAVBOO01. The sequence continues at coordinate 12,423 of JAVBOO010000034.1, read as the reverse complement.
TAACGAGTATATGCATACCTTTTTCAAACGCCAAATACTCTGCAACCGTCAAAGCGGCTCTCGGCGTAATTATTCTCTCGATAACGGGGTCGTTCGCCAGATTCAGGAACATAACGACTCTTTCTATCGCTCCGCTGTCCTCAAACGTTCTTCTGAAAAAGTCGGCAACATCATATTTAACGCCCATTGCCGCAAACACGATACCGAACTTTTCATTGCTTCCCGCCCCAAGCGAAGCCTGCGCAACTATCTGCGCCGCAAGCTGATCGTGCGGCAAACCGTTTCCCGAGAAAATCGGAAGCTTTTGTCCTCTGATGAGCGTCGAAAGACCGTCTATCGACGATAACCCCGTTTGTATAAAGTTTCTCGGATAGACTCTCGAAACAGGATTCATCGGCTTCCCGTTAATATCCCTGACGCACTCGGCATACACTTCACCAAACCCGTCTATAGGTCTTGCGGCCCCGTCAAACACCCTGCCGAGTATGCTGCCCGAAAGCTTAATCTCCATCGGGTGTCCGGTAAGCCTTGTCGAGACATTTTTCAAAGAAACATCGTCTGTTCCTTCAAAAACCTGTATTACCGCTTTGTCTCCGGTTATTTGAACGATTTGCCCTATACGTTTTTCGCCGTTTACCTTAAGCTCGACTATTTCGTTATAAAAATGACCGGATATACCTTCGATTATTACAAACGAACCATTGATCTCGCTAAGTCCGACATATTCTAATGACATATTTTCACCTCAATAGCATTTAAGCGGTACGGAAGTTGTGAAATAAAACGCCTAAATATCGTGTTTTCTCACAAACCGTCCTTCCCGCTTCGAAGCGCTGTTTATCCGCAGCCTATTTGTACTCGGCAAATTTCGTATAGAACTCGTCGATTCGACCTTTATACGCATTAAACTTTTCAAGCTCTTCGTTACCTATATTATATTTGACAGCAATTACTTCTTCGAAAATGCCGTCTGTCTTGAGCAAGCTGACAGGCCTGCCCATTTCAACGAGCAAAACGCATTTTGCGTGCAGATAAAGTATAATTTCCATCATTTTCATCTGTTTCGCAAACGGCACATACGTGTCAAACACATGATAAGCATTCTGCTGAACAAAGCCCAGTCTGATAACTCTTGCTATCTCAAGCACAAGCTTTTGTTCGTCCGGCAAAACGTCCGAACCGATAAGCTTGACGATATCCATAAGCTCGGACTCGATGTTAAGCAGTTTCAGTATTTCCGCCCTGTGCGGAACAAAATCTTTGCCGACGTTGTATTCGTACCAAGGCTCCAAACTGTCGAGATACTCGCTGTAGCTCGTCAGCCATTGTATGGCGGGAAAATGCCTTGCGTAAGCAAGGTTTCGGTCGAGCGTCCAAAAGCAGCGCACAAACCTCTTTGTGTTCTGCGTCACCGGCTCGGAAAAATCCGCGCCCTGCGGCGAAACCGCGCCGATAATGGAAACCGAACCTTCTGAGCCGTTAAGATTTTCGACGAAACCGGCTCTTTCATAAAAACCGGCAAGGCGCGATGCAAGATATGCGGGAAAGCCTTCTTCGGCAGGCATTTCTTCAAGCCTTCCGGAAAGCTCTCTGAGCGCCTCTGCCCATCTCGAGGTCGAGTCCGCCATGATCGCGACGTGATACCCCATATCGCGATAGTATTCGGCCATGGTTATACCGGTATAAATGCTCGCCTCTCTGGCGGCGACCGGCATGTTTGATGTGTTTGCGATCAAAACCGTTCTTGCCATAAGATATTTGCCCGTGCGCGGATCCTTAAGCTCCGAAAAGTCCTCAAGAACCTGCGTCATCTCGTTTCCGCGCTCTCCGCAGCCTATATATATGATTATGTCGGCGTCCGACCACTTCGCGAGCTGATGCTGCATCATGGTCTTTCCGGTGCCGAAGCCGCCCGGGAGAGCCGCCATTCCGCCTTTAGCTATAGGAAACAGCGTGTCTATAACTCTCTGGCCCGTTATAAGCGGCCTGTCGACCGAGCAGACCTTGTTCACGGGTCTTGGCGTTCTTATCGGCCAGCGCTGTATCATCGTGATGCCGTGCTTGTTTCCGTTAGCGTCCTTAATCTCGCACAGCACGTCATTTATACCGTGCAAACCGTTTTGCGCTGCAGAAATAACCGTTCCGGAAATACCGGGGGGCACCATGATTTTGTGCATTATAACATCTGTTTCGGTGACTTCGGCAATAATTGTTCCGCCCGAAACATTTTCGCCTGTTACGGCTATAAGCTTCGTATCCCAGCGCTTTTCGCCGTCCAGACTTTCTGTGCGGACTCCCTTGGATATAAACGAACCTGTGTCGGCTTCAATCGCCTTCAAGGGACGCTGTATACCGTCGAATATGTTACCGATAATTCCGGGGCCGAGTGCAACCGAAAGCGGTCTTCCGCTGCCGTATACCTTGTCTCCGGGACGAAGTCCCGTTGAATCTTCAAAAACCTGTACGGTAAATGATTTTGACGATACGGATATAACCTCTCCTATGAGATGCTCTTCCCCTACCGTTACCATTTCTGACATTTTAAAATCCACATCTCCGGTTACCTTTAGTACCGGACCGTTTATGCCGTATATTTCACCGGTCAAGCTCAAAAAACTCACCTTCCGCTATTGTTTGAAAACACGCTTGATGCTTTTGCGCCGAACTACCCGTTTGCACTGTCTAATGCCTTAAAACCGCCGAAATTCGTTTTCAAACTATCGAGTCTGCTCGAGTAACTGCAATCAACCAAAAGGCCTTTGTCGGGTATAACCGCTCTAAAACCGCCGATAAGGCTGTCGTCTGTCATTATGGTTATATTCGGAAGCTCCTTTATCTTTTCCGCGTGAACCGTATCCCTTGCACATACGTAAAGCTCAATAGCGGAACGGTACTTGAGAGAAAGCTTTCTGATATCGTTCAAAAGTCCTTTTACGTAATCCTCTGTCTCGACATAAATGCCCAAATTCATTTCAACCTTTGAGAACAGCTCGTCGATGAGCTGAGATTGCAACTCATAAATTGATTTTTTGACATCCGCTTTCGCAGCAAGTATTTCCTTGTGTTTCTTTTTTTCAAGTCTGAACTGCTGCTCGCGTATATCGCTTTCGGCGGCTTTTCGGGCGTCTCTTTCGTATTCGCGGCACGCCGCCTCAAACTCATCGTTAATCTGGGCCATCATATCGTCGCGCTTGCCTTCGGCTTCTTTGATTGCGAGCTGTGAAAAAACGTTTATCTTTTCTTTTACATTCATCGATATCCCGCCTTAATTCAGTCTTACGCCAATAGCTTCTTTTACGTATGAAGTGATGAAATCCTTCGGACGCGCGGTTCCGTGCCTATCCGGTATTTCGACCAAGAGCGGCAAAGTTCTTGCAAGCTTGATTTCGTCCACCAACTCCTGAAACTGCTTCGCAAGCTTCTCCGTAACAAGAAGTATCGCTATATCCTTGTCGGCAAGAGCTTTTTCCGAAGCGCTCAGGAATTCGCTCTTAGTGTGAACAACCGTTCCTTCAATCCCGACAAGCCTTAACCCCGTAAATGTATCGGTATTATCGCTTATAACATACATTTTCATAACAATCGCCTGACTTTATTTGTATTGTGTATTCGGCTTGGGCTGCGGCAGTACATAGTGCCCGCAAGAGCTTGCCGTGCGTTTTGCGTACTGCTTTTTATAACAGTTCATCGGCACAAGTTTCGCATAAAACCTGTAAGCACTTGGCCGGGAATAGTCGTCTAAGCCAAAAACAGTCTTAAACGAGCAAGCCGGTCCAGGCCGTTTTTTGGCTTTATTCGCTATAAAAATATTATTATTTGACGTTGTTGAGTATAAGGAACGAAATAACGAAGCCGTAAATCGCAATACCCTCGGCAAGACCAACGAATATAAGCGCCTTACCCATAATGCTGTCGTTTTCGCTCAAAGCGCCAAGAGCTGCACTTGCTGCAGAACCTGTTGCGATTCCTGCGCCGAGAGAACCGAGACCCGTGGAAAGAGCCGCGCCGAGAAACGCCATACCGTTAGAAGAAGCGGCAACTGCACCCGCAACCTCGGTTGTTTCCGCAAAAGCCGTTTTTGTAAACATAATGACGGAAGCTATAAGGAATATGCCGAAAAATGCGCTTATATTAACCGTAAGCATTTTCTTGAAGGATTTTGCCTTGCGCTCACCCTTATAAAAAACTATACCCGGTACGACTATCGCTAAAACCATTAACAATACTGCAAACTGTGAAAACATAACTTCCTCCTTGATTATTTAACGTTTTTCTTAAACGGAATAAACTCTCTTCCTTTGCCCTCATAAAATCTGGAGAAAACCTCGTAAAATTCTATTCTCAGAACCTGAATTCCAACTATCAGGCCCTCTAAGCCGAGAACTATAATATTGCCGGCAATCATGACGGGGATGCTGAGAGCGCCTGTTTCCTCTCCCGCAAGCATACGCACGACACCCATCAAGCTTGCGTGGCTCAGCGCAAAAGCGCCGACACGCACAAACGAAACCGTGTTCGTAAAATAGCTCAGCACCGTTTCAAACATTTCGATAAACGTTTCAAATGCCAGTATCCCGATGCTTTCCTTGTGTTTCGCCTTGTGTCCTTTTATTCTGTCAACAAGTATATGCCTCAGCCCGATAAGCAAAAGTATCGCAACAAGTACGATAATCGCGACAAACGGCACAGAAATGCCCTTAAACAGCACCAAAAGCGCAATTGCTATAACAGAACCGTACAGCGTTAATCCGGCGAACCCGTTCGGGTCAAACAAGACCTCGATTTTCTTGCCCCTCTTCAGAGAGCTTACTATATTGAAAATCATCGTTGTAACGACAAGAGTTACGCCTATAGCGATTGCTCCGATGAGCAGGGTGTTTATGTTATCCGGGTGGCCGGGATTCAGCAGCAACGGCGTTATCTCGACACCGAAAACGCTGCCGAACAATACACCGAATATCATGGCTGATATTCCGATTATAAACATAATCGAGCCGAGGGCCATTTTCTTAACCCTTGAAAGAAACAAACCCAGTATTGATATCACGGCACCCTGACCGATATCTCCGAACATTATCCCGAACAGCAGCGTATAAGTCAGCGCAATAAACGAAGTCGGTTCTATTTCGCCGTAGGTCGGTAAGCCGTACATTTTTACGAAAAACTCAAACGGCCTTACAAGCGGGGAGTTTTTCAGCTTGGTCGGAGGTATAGATACTATTGCGTCGTTGTCTTCTTCAATAATAAATACAACCTTTTCATCCTCGCTTACCTGATTCTGAAAACGTTTTGCTTCATTTTCCGTCATCCATCCGACAAAAATGTAATACTCGTTTCGGGTTTTGGCCGCAAATTTTCTTATGTCATGATTCCTGTGCATTTCCGATATCTTGACATATGCTTCGGCGATTTTCTGCTTGTCGATAATATTGTTTACATCATTGTCCGCCTTGGCCATCATGATTTTTTCTTTTTCGGAAATCTCTGCCTCTATAACCGCCAGCTTTTGAACGTATTTATTGCATATGCTCATCGGGCTGCCGTGAAGATCCTCGCCTTCAATCGACATCGGAATATCTATTTTCTCAAAGTGCAGCGACGAGAATACGGAATCCACCTTGTCAACCGAAAAATCACTGACAAAATATACTCCCCAAATGTATTCTTTGTCATTTCTTCCGAATTCAAAAAGTATTTCCGGATTATGGTATATATATGCCTCAAACTGCTTAAAGCTGACATACGGCATTTTCCCGAAATTGTATTTTATATACTCAAAGTCCTTAATCGCTCTTATATCGAAATCCAAATCGCTAAACGGCTTCATGGTTTCGATAATATACACGTAACTGTCGCGCTTCTGTCTCAACCTGTTAAGCTCGTTAGACAGTTCGTCTATTTTCACCGAAACAGCATTGATATAGTTTATCGCGACGTCTTTATTGATATCCGTTTTAGGCAAAGCTTGAAAGCCGCTCATTTTATAAATACGTTCGGCGGTCTTAAGCACACCCGCATAAGGATTTATATACAGGAACGGCATAAGGTCCTTCCCCGCAACAAGCTCCTTTGAGGTATATTCAAGTTGTATTTCCGCTTTTGAGATATACATCTCAACTACCCTGTCAAGATCGGAAATACTGCCCATAAGGTTAATGTATTTCATCTTCTCGATCAATTGATAACCTCTTTCTCAGAATGAGTAACAATATATTTCATTATCTCGTCCTGACTTAAACCGTAACGCACACCTTCTATCAAAGACACGATATTTCTTATCTCCAACTCTTTAAAGTAAATGTACGCCAAGGTGTTGGCTATTGACTCAGTGTGCAGAATACGAAGCTTAGAGATGATTGCGTTTTTTACAACGTAAAAATTATGCTCAAAGATTTTAGAGCTGGTAAAATATCTACCGTAAGGCGTTTTTTCGATTTCCGCCAGAAACTCTTCGAAGCTTTTCGTCTCTACAAGCTTAGCCATGCCTGCTTTGCTTATCCTGTAGTTAATCGGGATAATATAGGCATAAAGCGAATCGTTGTTGATTTTATAATACTGCTTCAGCCTGTATAGCCACGATATGTTCGTCATATCAATTTCAGTTCCGTTCACCTTTTCGGCAATTTTTTTGTTATCGCCTTTGAGGTATTTGTTTTGCAAACTGTGCAAGTGCAGATAATAATAGATATCAAGCCGCATTTCCAGGTTAAACAGGCTGACTTGGCTTTCATCGGTTGTTCTTATCTGACTGTAGAATACGGTTCCTTTTAAAGCCTCAATCGCGTCTTGCAATGTCTTTGCCAGCAAGAGAGGAGCCAAATCCAAGCGCAGATATTTTGCTATGACGCTCAGCTCAACCATAGTGTACTTAATATCTCTCTCGTCATTAATCGACCTAAGTATAGATTTTATGAAATTAATCTGATTTTTCATAAAAAAAGCGTCAAGATAATTTCTGATCTGTGAATCCGTTATAAACGAGTATATCCTCGAAAACTCGTCATGAACAGACAGAGTGATCTTTCTCTCGATAAATCCTCTGTGATACTCGGTTTCGCCAGCCATAAGCTCGGCGTAAGGCTCTCGTTCCTTTAGTTTGTCGCCGATTTCGGCAACACTCTTAAGCGATGCCAGACTTTGATAGTCCTCAGGCTTTAAAAGCTCCGAATACATCGAGTTAATCTTTGCGTTTACGCCGCTGTACTTCGAAATAATCGTAATATTATCCCTTCTCAAAAATTATCGCATACAGGCTTTTTAGGAGCCCGGCCCTTTGGGCATGTTGAAAAATTCCCTGCAGCTTTCAACGCCCCCTTTAATCCTTACGTCTGCTTCCCGCGGTCGCTTTTCGCGGTAACGGGAATATTCCTGAGTAAGCCTCTGTTGATATCCGAAAACCCTTGGGTTGTGATACACTTACGGGGCATCAGATACTACCGTTGTCAATAACTGCCGCAAACAGTTCCCCCACCCATTTTTCGCTGTTTTCGTAGTATTCTTTTTCCACGTCGGAATACAGGTTCTGGGTTTCCTTTCGCATCGCCGCTATTTTTTCGTTTGACTCCTCGCTGCACTTTTCCGCATATTCACCCAATTTTTGCCGCTTTTCATTCGCTATGATTGCGTCGATTTCGGCACATCGAGCCTTTATCCTGGCTGGAAGTGTTTTTCTGGAATCTTCGACGTTGGCTGTAATAGCTTTTGCAACGCCCTCAATCCTGACAAGCTCGTCGATTATATTGTTCATACATGCCTCCGGTACCTTACACTCAAATGATAAAAAAATTTCTACCCCGCTGCTCCAAACAATAAGGCTGCGAGATTTTACGCGAGCGTTTCGCAAAATTTTCGGATCATATTACAATACAATTCCCTTAACCTTTAACATAATACTACTTTCACAAGTATTGTCAATATTACCGCGTAAGTTAAATTCCACATAAAATACTTACGCGGTTACTCGTGCCGAGCGGACGCGCTCACGATTCGGTTCACCTTATCCAGTATTTCATCGGTGCTCATTTTCTGCAGCCTGTTGTACTCGCCCCGGTTAAGCAACGGGTCGAATTTGCAAATGCCTTTGTACAAGCAGAAGCGGCAGGCGTCACCTCTTTGGCTTTTATAAGGCCGAACCGGTATTTCGCCCGAAATTATACCCTCTCCCGCCTCAACGGCCTTATCAACCGAATAATCCAGCAAGGCTTGAAACTCCTGCAAGCTCGCCTGCTTTGAAAACGAGTCAAAGCCCATGTCTTCCGGGTTTTTGGTCTTAGACAATGTAAGCCCAATCGGTATCACCGCCGATTTTCTGTTGTCTTTCCCAAGGCTGATATCGAGGTTTTTCACGATGTTTATATCCCCGAGCACTATTCCGCCCTTCATCTTAAACTCGCGGAGCAGCTTCTCGCCTATGTCTCCGTCAAAACTGCCGTCCGCGTAAATAATCGGGTTTTTAACGAGAAAGTAAAGTGCCGCCGCGGGGTGAGCCATATTTGTCCCGCTTATGCTCCTTTTTTCATTATACTTTTCGATAAACACGTTCATATACAGTATCAATTGCAGCGATATCCCGTAATAGAACTCAAGCAGATCAAAATCCTTTTTCCCGGATTTGTAATCGATAATTTTTACATAGTCAACGCCGTCGAGCGTAAGCATATCAACCCTGTCGATTTTGCCTTCGAGTATCAGTCTTGTTCCATCGGACAGTTTTCTCTCAAGAGCGCCGAAAACAGCCGCCAGCGGTTCCTCATCCCGCCGTTTTTCGTAATACTCGGTAAACTCGGCTTCCGCGCATTCAAGCTCAAATCTTCCCGCAAGCAAATGCTCCGTTACCGCGTTTATCGAGGCCGCAGAAACCGTCTTTAAGCGTTCTTTGAAATACAGATTCTGCTCGGTGCCCGTTATACGCGAAAAATTCGAAAGTCTTGTGTCAAACACTTCTTCAATACTGCTTTGGGCAGTCTCGGCAAGCCTTTCTGCTCCGAGCTTGCGCCATGCTCCGTTTTCGCCTGCGGCCATAAGCTTTTTCGTGAATACCTCCAATACGGAATGAAAGCAGTTTCCTATATCTATGCTTTTCATTTCATAGATTTTGCGCTCTCCCGCTCTGAGTACATATTGCACATAATATGAAAACGGGCAGCCGAAGTATTTCTCAAGCTTTGTCACGCTTGTTTTCAGTTTTTCTCCGAAAAGATTTTTAACCGTTTCTTTGCTTAATACGGCGCTTTGCTCGCCTCTTTCCGTCAAACTGCGAGCCTCGCCTATTTTTTTCGAATACTCGGCATCTTCGGAAAAATACCTCGTCAGCCCGCTGAAAACGGAGGACTCGTAGTCTTTATTTTCCCTTAAATTCGCCGATACCGTTGAAAACACCGCAGATTTTACAAAAACGCTTTCTATGCCTTTCACTGCAGGCTCTGATACCTCAAAGTTGCGCCCGAAGCTGCGATAAATATCGTCAAGCACAAACGAACGCTTTTGATCTTTACCTTTTGCCGTATGCGTGCTATAGCTTAAGCACAGCAGCTCCTTTGCTTTTGCGGTCGTCGTCGCAAACGTGAACATGTCGCCGTAAGCCTTCTCCGGCCCTGTGATTTTCAGCTCGATTCCAAAGCGGCCATTCATCGTCTCGCGGTCGAAATCGTTCAGCAAACCGTTGTTCGGCGTGAACGCCGGGAAGGAAGAGCTGTCCGCTCCGAGTATAAACACCGCCTTTTTAAGCGGAAGCAGCGTTCGCGTCAAATCTCCCACGATAACCGCATCAAGGCTGATCGGCACTATACCGAGCTTTATGCTCGCGAAACCCGCTCCGAGTATTTTTGAATATTCGTAAATCGTTGCCTTTGTATCTCCCAGAATTTCAACGATCTTATCCAGAAGCTCAACAATCTTTCCCCATATCTGTGCTTCGGCAAACGCCTGCTCGTTTTGGCCCAAGCGTCTGAACTCCTCAACCGAAGCCTCCAGCTTTTCAGGCAAACCGCAGTGTAACATGAACTCGTAAAGCTTTTCTGTTATATCGCGGACCGGATACTTTCCGAATTTTGTAAAGCTGCCCGAGAATACGGAAAGCATCCCGGTTATACGCAGCCTTATATCGTTTATGACTGCATTCTCGCCCAAACGCCGCTCGTCATCCTCGTTTGCGTAGCCGAACTCGGACAGCCAGCGTTTTCCGGTTATACCGTGTTCAAGTATATAGTTCTCGATCAAATCCGTGTCATCTGCGCTTATATTGCAAAGCCCGGTCTTCAGCAAACCGAAAATGCTGTCATACGAACGGTTGGACACTACTGTTTCCAACATTTTCTGCATGAACAAGACAGCGCGGTGCTGTTTCATATCGCTTTTTGCGTCAGTAAACATAGGTATGCCGTAACGCCCGAACGCAAGTTTGATTTTGCCGGCATAATCATCGGGAGCACAAAGTATAACCGATATATCGTCATACCTGTAGTTTTTACCGAACAGAAGCCTTTGTATCCCGACAGCACAGCAGTCAACCTCAGAATAGATGTCGTTTGCTGCGTAAACGCTAATGTTTACCGGTTCGGGCGGAGCGCTGCAATTTTGCCTGAGCAGGCTGCCGGTCAGAAATTTAAGGTCTTTCGCCCTGCCGCTTCTTGCCGTTAAATACATGTCCGGCTCGACGGTTATCCGGTCTCTCACGCATATTTTTCTGAGTATATCATAAGTTTTTTTTACTTCATGAAACAAATCCCTCGCATCGCCGTCGTCAAGCTCTAAGTTATGCTTATCGGCTGTCAGCGTTACCGTTACGCGGCGGGAGACTCCAAGCAACCGTGTTATAACCCCATATTCCTGAGGAGTAAACCCGTTAAAACCGTCAATGTATATATCGGAGCCACACAGTAAATCCGACAGTTCGATTTTATCGGAAAGAATATCAAGAATATCGTCCGAGGATACGCCGTATTCCAGCTTTATCTCGTTAAACCGGTCAATTATGATGCAGATGTCGCCCAGTTTAAGCTTTAGCCCGCGGTTGTCAAGCCCTTCGCAGCTTTCTTTGATTTTATCTGTCGTTATCCCGTATTTTGCGAACTCGCTGACCAAAAGGGCGAGCTCATCCATAAAACCCAGCTTATCCGCTACTCCTCTGTAGTACGAAAGCTTGTCTCTAAGCTCATATAAGACTTTTCGAAGCAGCATTATTTTTCCGGTATCCCCGAGATTTTTCCCGACAGCACCGCCGGTTTCCGAAAGCACTCTATACGCAAGTCTTTGAAAGCTCAGTGCCTGTATATCCATAAAGCCTTTTGCCTCAGCCGAAAACGCAAGCCTTTTTTCCGATTGCATGGACGCATGCTCGGGCGCAAGATATATAAGCGAGCTGTTCCCCGCCGATAAAGTCTTCAGCTCATTTATGCAAAACTCAGTTTTGCCGCTGCCGCATAGGCCTATAATAAATCTCAAAGACATAAAAACACCTGCCCAAATCCCGGGAAGCTACTAAGTTCCGTGGTTTCTTGGGTCAAGTATATGCCAAAATACTTTGGCTATCAAGTAATATTTTGGTACAACATACAATAAAATATAGAAATAAAACAATGGGAGGATTTCACATGTCCGGACCTCGGATAATGGTTTTACAACTGAGAGATATTATAAAAATTGGAATGATTGCCCTCATAGGCATAATACTCATCGGTTTCCTGATATTCTTTTTGGTTCCCAAGGGTCACGGAGCAACCGGCGATATTTATACTCCGGGTACATATGCCGCGCAGATCATACTCTACAACAAACCTGTTGACGTAGAAGTGACTGTTTCCGGCAAGGAAATTACGGCAATCGAACTTAAAAACATGAACACAAAACAAGAAACATTCTATCCTCTTTTCAAAACCACATTGGATGAACTTTCTCCGCAAATCATAAAATACCAAACAACGAAGATTGCCTCGAAACCGGAAACGGCAGTTACAAGCAAAATATTGCTGGACGCTGTAAACGCGGCACTTGAGCAGGCGGCAGTAACAAACTCAGACAACCGGTAAACCGCAAAAAGTGTTGTATCCAACGATTTTGAAGATCGACCGGTACAACACTTTTTTTGTTGCCGTCTAAACCCAAAACTGCTTTTGGGGCGACAATTAAGCCATTCGCTAAACTTGTCGCCTCAATCCCCCTTAGGGCCGCAGAGCGGTATAAGGGGGTGATTAAACCGTATGGTTTAATCGGGGATCAATACCTCGGAAGTTACAGTCGTTTTATAAAAAATAACTCTTAAACGACTGTAGGACCTCGGGCGTTTAAATAAAAAACCTCCCACTGGATGCTTGCGGGGTTTTTAATTAACCGCCCGACTTCCTCCCGTCTTTTAAGACTGATATTGTCTTAAACGACTGTAACTTCCGAGGTATTGATCCCCGATTAAACCATACGGTTTAATCA
>JAVBOO010000007.1:0-11733 GCA_031550435.1 Eubacteriales bacterium | reverse complement strand
ATTTCGAAAAAGTCAAGTGTTTTTGAAAATTTTACAATACTGATTGTATGTTTCCTCTACGAAAAGCGGAGGTGAACGATAAAACAGGGTATCCGTGATCCTTGACTTTACTGGGGTTCGGGTTTCCGTGGAAACTCTATACTATACGGAGGTAATTATGAAGAAATTTTTTGCTTTTTTTATGGCTTTGCTTATGACTCTTTCATGCTTTGCGTTTAGCAGCACCGCTTATGCGGACGACGGCAAAATCGAAATCAGGTTTAAGCTCGGAGACAGCACACTGCTTATTAACGGAAAATCCGTTACCGTACCGACTCCTTACGTCGTTAACGGAACAACACTTGTTCCTCTCAGAGTCATTACTGAAGCTTTCGGCGCAAAGGTCGGATGGGACGGAGTCGAACGCAAGGTAACGCTTACATATGAAGACAATGCCATAGAACTTTGGATAGGATCAAAAATATCAAAGGTCAACGGAGAAGAAAAAGAATTACTTGAGGCACCGGAGATCAGAAATGATCTTACGATGGTTCCTCTTCGTTTTATAACCGAAAACTTCGATGCAACCGTTCAATATATCGGGGACACAAAAGAGGTTATCGTAATAAAAGAACCCAAACAGCAGGACGATAGCTCGACAATTACAGGAGCTCTCACAAAAGACCGTATCGGCGATACAAGCTACGGCTGGTCGATCGACACTCCTAAGACCCTAACGCTCGAAGAGCGTACTTTCGACGGTTTAAGAACAACGTTCGTTGCCGACGGAGTTGAACTGACAATCGGCATCTATCCTCTCGACGAAGCGCAAACATTAAGCGAAGTGCTTGAAAACGAGAAGAGCGGGTCATCCGGCTATACTCTGATCAACTCGACAACCGAGACCGACAAAAACGGAATCAAGTATGCGTTTACACAGTATAAATCAAAGTCATTTTTCTATGACAACAGATCATATCTTAAAGACGGGTTTATTCTGTATGTCGATACCTATATCGAAAATGATCTTTCCAACGACAATGTAAAGGCTAACCTCAAGTATGCCGATTCGTTGCTTTCTTCGTTCGGAGACCAAACTGTTACTCAGGATCTTTCAAACGTTAACGCTGCAGGTTACCGCACTTATACCGACAGCAAATACCTTTTCAGCATAGATGTTCCGAAAAGCTTCTACCAGAGATCAAGCCAAAAAGAAAACTCGATAGAATTCAGATTTTTAACCGCAAACTATAATGCATATGCAAATTGCTCTGTCTCTGTATTTTCAAAGTCACATGCTTCTCTGGAGGACTGGGCGAAAGTCGACTACGAAAAAAACGTGTCCGTTCTTAACCCTGCTATCAGCACAGCTTCGAAAATCGAAGCCAAAACCTTCAAAAATATTACGGCAGTCGGATATTCGGTCACAGCAAAGATTAACGGAAACACTACAAAAGTATATGATTATTATGCATATGCCGGAGACTACGGCTACAACTTTTCTTTTTCGTTTAACGACTTCGTTCCGAATGCGGAACAGTATGCCGAGTACTTCTTTAACTCGCTTGTACTGAAACAGCTTGATAAAAACGTTATAGGAAAACTGCAAGTAAACGACCCGCTCGATTACAAGCTTTCCAAAAATGTAAACGAGACGAGTTTTTCAATGAACGTACCGAAATCGGTAAGCGGCTCTAACGGCACGTACATGGAAGAAAATACTTACACCTATGTGGTAGTTACGGTAGGCTCGGGCGAAGGCTTATCAACCGATCAAGTTTATTCCGACCTTTTGACTTTTGCGAGAGACAGTGACCCAAAATTTGAAACTACTTGCGAAAAAACTACTTTGGGCGGATACGATGCTATCAAGGTAAAATCAAACGTTTTTAGCACGTCCGGTACAAAAATGGGGTACACGGAATCATATGCGGTCTTAACAAACGGAAAGTTATATATTGTGGTATTATCGATACTAACAGAATATTATAACGGTTCTATGTACCGCGCAATGGTTCAGGCAATCAATACTTTCACGGCAAAATAATAAACAGACGAGGCTGCTCCGGATTATCCGGAGCGCTTTTTTTATGCCCCTGATTCCGCTCCGCGATTAAACAGTATGTTTTAATCACCGGCTTATGTCCTCCACTTGTAACACATAGCATGGGGTTTCATATAATTATTCTAAACAGAGTTTTGCCCGGATTTTTCCGGTTCCGGGGAATACGTTGAATCGCGGAGGAATTATGAGTATCTATAAGCAGGAAACAAGTACACTTAGCAACGCAAAAATACGAGTGCTCAACGCGTCACCGGACACACCTTCGGTTGACTTCTACGTTAACGGCAGCCTTGTTGTAAAAGGACTTAAATACAAATCTTTCACGGAATACGCAAATGCCGAACCGGGTATATATACAGTCACGACAACTCCTTCGGGAACAAATTCCGAAATACTTGTGACAGAGGATATTGAGCTTCTCCCCGGACTCATCTACACAATCGTGATAGCCGGACTTAACCCGGCTCTAACAATAGAGCTGATTTCTGACACACCGAGTCCGAACACCGACAAATCAATGTCTTACATGCGTTATATCAATCTTTCGCCATATTCGACGGAGTTTGATGTACTGATGAACGGCAAAATAGTTGCGCCAAACTTGTTCTACCTGGATGTTACAGATTATGTCGAGATGTACCCCGGAAATTATAAAATGGACCTAGTCAATGTCGACGACGAAAAAATTGCAATGACCAATCCGAATGTAAAAGTAACTGCCGGAAAGCATTATGCCTGCTATATAGTCGGCATTGAAAACACAAAAACCGGCTTGCAGGTACTTTTGCCGCTAGAAGGAACAACCTATATAAAATAAGTTTGGCCATTAATCTCAGGTTAAATCGTAAAGGTGCAATCGGCGGCGTAAGTATTTATGAGGCAATATACACAAAAACACCCCGTAAAGCAAGCAACAGACAACTTTCTGTTCCTGCCTTACGGGGTATGTTTATGTTATACCGCTATATTCCGATTTTAGTTCGTTACTTTTACAGTAAAAATACATTTAGCTTTTCCGTCTGCAGTCGTAACAGTTATTACAACAGTTCCCGCCGCAATGCCCTTTATGTTGCCAAGCTCGTCAACGGTTGCGACACGCGGATTGGAAGATGTCCATACAACCCCGGGATAAGAGACATCGCCGGGTTCAACAGTTGCCGTAACATGCACAGTCGCACCTTTTTTAAGGTTTGTAAGAGCAGATGTGTTTACGGTTACTTTTGTGGCATAAATCGGGCCTCTTTCGGTGACAGAAACAACACATTGCGCAACAACGGTTCCGCTGAGCATTTTAGCGTAAATTATTGCCTCGCCTACAGAAATGCCTGTCACAACACCGTTAGAATCAACTTCGGCAATTGTTATGTCGCTGCTCTCCCATGTTGTTTTAACGGCGCTCGCCTTCGCGGGAGTTACAGTAGGAATAAGCGCGAGACTGCCGTTTACGCCGACAACGGCCCAAGTCTTGTCAAGTGTTAATGAAGTTACGGGCATTACATCATCAGAGGTCGCAGTATTTCCGACTTCGTCGGTTATGATAACCCTGCAGAGTGAAATATCCGAGATGCTGTAGCCGCTGAGTACATAACGAGCTGTTACGGCCCCAGCAATATCACGCCATACATCGTTTTCGTCTTTCATCTGCCAGCGGTATGATGCGATTCCTGAGCCTGTGTCCGATGCCGCAACGTTTAAAGTTATTTCATCAACGTTTGTAACGGCAGCAGTCAGCGCTTCGACAACAGGAACAGAGCAGTCAACCTTGTATGGGCCGAATTTGCCGTTAAAAGGATTTCCGGCATCATAGTAAGGATCGACTATTCTGTAGTGAACGTAATATTCTCCCGCAAATCCCTCCTGCCCTATAACGCCGTTTGCGGTATTAGAGCTTGAGGTGTAAGTGTAGTTTGCCGTTGTTGTTCTCGTGTTAACTTCATATTTTCTTGAAGTCAAACCAACACTGTTTGCTCCGGGTATAAACGTAAGTACCATAGGTATCGGAGCGTTAACCCATATCTCGTTAGGAGAAACGCTGATAGCCGCGCTCGGAGCCGAGCAGGCTCTAACGTTTACCGTAGCGGCAAAATCGTCATAACCTGTTGCCTTTATGCGCAAAGGAACTGCAGAATAGACCATAATGTTATCTTCTGCAGGAATTATGAATGCAAGTTCACTTCCTGTCATCTTTACTATATCAGCTGTCTTGTTATTAAAGTTGACCTCAGTAATGGCGTCTCTGTAAGCCTCCGTAAGTCCATTTCCTTCGAGAATTACCTTGAACGCCGTTCCGCCGTAAACATTTTCGGGATCGGTTTTTATACTATGAGGTATAACCGCCATAGATGTTCTGAAGACTATGCCTAAGTCTGCCGCGGTTTCGTTGCCTGCCCGGTCGGTAAACGCACCTTGTTCAAGAGCGAGCGTATAGTTGTGACCCCTCTCGTAGACAAGTGCGGCACCGGAACCGTCAAGTAAAAAGCTCGATATGGGAATAGATATACTCCCTGCTGTATATACCGCTCTTCCATAAGCTGTCGAAGCCTTGTATACCGTGCCGCCGTCAACCTTAATAACAGCATGTCCGGTACCGGAAAGAAGTTTTTCTGTCGTCGAGAATGTAATTACGGGCACATAAGCGGGATTATACTCTTTATCGTGAATCGGCGAGGCTATGCGTATTTCCGGAGCCGTCGTATCGATTGTATAAGGCCCGAATGTTACCTTTACCGGAATCGGTAAGGAGCTTTCGTCAATGTACTCGCTGTCGGTTACAAAGCAGTGGATATAATATGTTCCTTCGCTTAAGGTTACATCCCCGACTACAGCGCTTCCGGACACGGTACTTGCCGTGTTGATATAGTCCGACTCGAGAGCGGGCGCCTCGGCGTTTGTGTCTACTATGTATTTGCAGACCAAAGCGGCGGAATCACTTCCCGTATAGCTAAGCCTTACGCTTGTATTATTCGACGGGCTTGAGCTTCCCGTGCGGTCGGCTGTTACCGCAGGCGCATTTGCGTCAACAATATTAACGTTGAACGACTTGTTGACGTAATTCGTTGCCGTGAAAGCTAAAGAAACGCCGTACGCAATCGGATTTACCGCAGACCCGTGGACTGTAACTGTGGTACCGTTTACCGTAAATCCCGTACCCGGTGTGAGCGTATTTCCGTTAAGCGTGATGCTTGTCAGCGCCGAAGCATAATCCGCGCTCAAAACATCAACTGCTATATTGTCGTTCACAACATTGTTTACAGGTACAGTGAACGGCGGAACAGATTTTTTTGCCTGTCTGACTGTGATATTTGCCTGCTGTGCCGCGGGAGTTCTTGTTGCGAAACACCACTCGCCATTATAGAAATCATAAATTCTGCTTCCGGCCTCGGCACCTCTGGCGTTCCACTTGACATCTGCCTGACCGGGGTTTGGATTTAGTCCCGTTATCGTATAACTGAAACGCCCCTCGGCATCAACCGGAACAACTGCTACAAGTCCGCCGTTGCGGTAAATATAAACACCGCAGTTTGACAGTGAAACAGGATAGACCGTTCCGGGATGTGATATGCTGAGCTGCGTAGTAAGAAGTTTGCCGGCTTCTTCCCATTTCTGATAGGCAAAGCCTTCCATTTTACCTGTTATCGTACAGGTGGTTTGTCCGATTTCATAAGAGGCGACCAAATCATCAAATTCGACAGCCGGTGCCTTTGTTACATTTAGTATGGAAATTCTTCCAAGATATACATCCGTAGGATCTGCATATTCACCGACTGCCCATGCATAGTAGTCGTATTCGCCGTCGTCAAGCTTGTTTCCGTTTGAATCCTCGCTCGCATAAAATTGCAGCAACTTGGGTATTCCGTGTTTAGCTCCTCCGTTTATCGTATAGATGGCAACCAGGAAACCTTCATCATTCGGAGCCCCTGCTTTCTTGCCCCAAACGCCGATGCTGTTGCAGTCACCGTTAAACGTTACAAAAAACGGAGCCATATAAGACATCGGGCCTTGCATATATGAAATGTTGCTGTTAATAACTTCCCTCATAAGCCTGGTGGACGCGATACTCGTCGGAACGGGCGCGGGAGTTGTATAAACCGCAAACGGCAGTTTAAGCAGTGTTTTATCATTTTTGAGATAGAGGTAGCCTTGGTAAACTCCGGACTGAACAGAGTTTCCCAATAGTATCTTTGTGTTGAATTTAACAGATGATCTCGCAGGAATGATTATTGAAGGCAATCCGAAATCAAATCCGATATCGTTAGCCGTCGCATTCATAAACGTGTTGTTTTTCTGAGCAAGCAGGCTCGGATCAACAAATTCAACGGATTTTGTAAATGTAACCGAATGATTCGAAGTATTGTTTACCGTCACTTCGAGCGTTCTCGATTCGCTGACTCCTATTTCGACTATTCCGTAATTAAGGGAAGAAAGCGTTTGGTCGCCGGTTAAACCGTCTTCGCCGTTGTTGGGAATCGTGTCTCTAACCGTCGCAAACTGCTCCTCCGTGAGTGCCTTCAAAGGATCTATGAGTCCCGAGCCGACTTGATAAACCGAGTACTTAGAAACAAAATCCGTGTCGGCATTGTTCATAAGTCTGGCCTTAATCTCCGCCGGTGAAGCATCACGGAATTTTTCCGACATGAGAGCCGCTATACCGGTAACATGCGGGCATGCCATTGATGTTCCGTCCGAAAGCGCATATGCCTTCGAATAGTCTGTTGTGCTCGGAGGGGTATCGGGGTCCGCCGCGTTAAAATTTGCGGCAAAAGCCGGATATGTCGAAACAATAGCAACGCCCGGGGCGATAATATCGGGTTTTATACCCCAGGTTTTTGCCACCGGCCCGACAGAGGTGAACAAAGCGAGCTCGTTCGGATTTTTGTTCTCCGAAACATCACCTGGAGATAAATAAACAGATTCTCCGGCAGCTTTTGCCGTGTCAAGTGCAGCTTGTAACCTTATCTGACTTGCGGCGTTAATGGATATAACCGGTATATATCCCACTGCCAAGCTTATGCCGGTAAGGTGGTCGGCGTTAGAGCTGGCAATAATCATGGCAGAAGCGCCGTACTGCTTTGCGTTTCTGAGCTTTTCCGCGAGAGCGACCGTCGGGTATGACGGGCCTGAAGGAATAACGACTATCTTTCCTTTGTAGCAGCCGGGATAAATCTCGCCTTTTGAAAGTGCGGAGTTAAACTCGGCTGTCGAACCGTAACCGGGTCCTCTGACAAGTTCATACCCCTTCCCTTCGATATACACGGGTTCGGGGTTATCCGTACCGAGCGAGCCGACTATTCTGTCGTTTTCAAACGAATATACATCGGCATCGTATGCAGTAACTCTTGCGTCGTAGGCTGCTCCTACCTGCTCACCCGCATTGTTGTTGACCTTCGCCTGTTTGTAATCCATCTTGCCGTATGTATAGCCACCGGCTTGTCCCGCTCCGACTGTTATCGCAAGAGTGGCTTGTCCCGGAACCCCGACAGATGCATAGGCATAACCGGTCATCGGGTTTCCACTGTTGCCGGATGTCGCGCACACGATAATACCGCGCAAAACGGCGTTATTTAGTACCATACAGCCCGCATAGTTCGGATCGTTGTAAGCCGCGCCGAGTGAAAGATTGATTACGTCGCAGCCGACTTGATAAGCTTTTTCGCATGCGGCGATTTGGGAGCTGCTGGATCCCCCGCCGTAAGGGCCGAGAACCTTGTAAACGCGAAGCACAACGTCAGGTGCCATACCGAGGGCGGAGTTGGCACCGCTGCCCTTGCCTTGTGCGGCAATTGTTCCGGATACATGCGTTCCGTGGGAAGTCCAGTAGTAACCCGTAGCGGTTCTCATCTCCGCTCCGCTTTTCGCATATTCTTCCTGCCAATCGGCATAGGTCGTTTCCATTGGGTCGTTGTCATCGTTGACGAAGTCATAACTCTCGTCAACGGTGTTGCCGTTAAAATCTTTGTTGTATATATCCTTGAGATCAGGGTGGTTGTAGTCGATACCCGTGTCGAGCACACCGACCTTTATCCCCTTGCCCGTAATCCCAAGAGAGTCGTTTATGTAACCGATTTTAAGCAGCTCTCTGCTCGCTTTCATGCCCAAGCCGATAAAATCCGAGTACGGGTCTGTACCTTTTGTCCACTGCGGACCGTAACTCTGAGTATTTGCAGAGGAGTTTAGCACGGATGCGCTGTCGGGTATAGAATCGGCATAAATCTCATAGTCCGGCTGTATCATATACACCGAGCCCGATGAAGCGATATTATCGATAAGTCCCGCCGGGATTTCCGCAGCATAGCCGTTTAAAAGAGTTTTATATTCACGGGTTATGTTTATTTGGTTTGATATACCATTATTGCTCATCTCGCTCATAAACTTATCATGCGAATTATTGACTCTGTTTTCGGCTTCGTTCGCAGAAACGCTTTCTCCCCGAAGCGCCTCAACCATCGGGAGTATCTCGGTTGGAAGCGTTTTAAGAATGATAATAACTTTTGTAATTTCCGAGGGATAGTCGTTGTAGTCTTCTCCGAAGCCGACAGCTCCGACTCCGACGTTCATTGTCATATACGATTCCAATACGCCGAGTTCGTCCTTCGAGAAGTGGTTTTTTACGCTTTGCTTGATCTCACTGACAGTCATGCCCTCAAAATTCATAGGAAGTTTTGTCATTGTTTCTTCGGAGCTTTGTTCGCTGCCGTTGTGCAATATTTCAGGCTCTGTCTCATCGGCGTTATAGGCCTCGAAATCAGTCATAACGTTAACCGATGCATTTGCGGTAATGTTTGAATTAAACGAAAGAGTGCCAAACGTCATTGCGAATGCCAAAAACAAAGGTAATACCTTTCTTGCTCTTCGTGGTTTCAAATTATCCTCCCTTTTTTCGTAGTCAAACGAACGAATCCGCGTTCTCTCCTTCGTTTCACAATAACAAAAATTCTAAGTAAGCACTGAATTAGCGTAATTTCAGCGCTTGTCAAAGTAAATTGTCCTGTGGAGCTTGTACGGAGGTTATCAGAGTAGAAATTTCTGCTTGCGAAAGGCCCGAATGAAATCGAATATTTATACTCATTGCAAGGTAAATAATAGCATTTAACCCAATATGTGTCAATACGCGAATATTGAATCTTATATTTTTAGCTAAACATTGACTAATTGACTTTGGACAAATATACGACTCGCGTTAATCATCAAACTGTTTGCGGGATGTTCTCGTCTTACAATTAAAAAAACGCAAATAATCGTATTTCGGATTATTTGCGTATAACTCACGAGTTATGATTTTTTTGTTTACAGCAAAGTTGAATAACTTGACCGTAAATCGCCTATAAGTCCCTGTACTTATGCCACAAATAGAAACCCAGACCGGGAATCAACGAGGCCAAAGACATGACCAAAAGCCAGCCGTAAAGCGCTACACCGTTATCTCCGCCCTCTTTTGTAAGTCTGTAAGCCGTTCCGTATGAAAAGAAGCCTTGTAAAATGCATGTAAGCTGCCATAACAAAATTATTACACTCATATAAGTATCCTCCGCTGCTGCAATAATTCGTTGTTATTCATGATATATTTACTCACTAATTTTTCTATTTTATTAAACTCTACCAAAGCGCAGATTTTGCGGTACAAACCTGTATTTAAGCTACAAAAAATACCGGATGTCAATATTATATGCGAATATTTCGCTCAAGGCAATAGCGTTTTTTTCATCTTCGGTGAATAAAACTAAAATACTGTAATGGGCATGTTGAAAAATTACCTTGCGACTTTCCCTTAAAAATGGAAAAGCACCATTTTTCAAGGGAAAGTCGCTCGCTCAGACCAATTCTTAGTCTTCGTACGCAATTTTCAACACTTTCTAATTACTCTTCAAATTTTTCGGCATCAACAATGCAGGAATATAGCTCCTTACTCAAACATATATAATTGTATCCATACACTTTTCAAGTGAATTAAAGGAGGGTACACATAATGGAAAACTATGATATTTACAAAGATATCGCCGAGCGTACTAACGGGGATATCTACATCGGGGTCGTCGGGCCTGTTCGAACAGGAAAATCCACGTTTATAAAACGGTTTATGGATCTTCTGGTTTTGCCGAACATCGACAATGCATACAGCAGAGAAAGAGCAAAAGACGAGTTGCCGCAAAGCGCGGCCGGGAAAACTATAATGACGACCGAGCCTAAATTTGTTCCCAACGAAGCCGTTAGCATCAAAGTAGACGACCAACTCGATTTTAAGGTAAGGCTCATCGACTGTGTAGGATATCTTGTTGAAGGAGCAGCCGGGCATTTGGACGGTGAATCTCCGAGAATGGTAAGCACGCCGTGGTCCGAGAGCAAGATTCCGTTTGTCGAAGCTGCGGAAATCGGGACAAAAAAGGTCATCAACGATCACTCAACCATAGGAGTACTCGTAACTACAGACGGCTCGATAACCGAAATCGACAGGGGGAGCTATGTTGATGCGGAAGCCAGAGTGGTAAACGAGTTAAAGGCGATAAACAAGCCCTTTGTTGTTGTACTCAACAGCACCCACCCTTATGCGGCAGAGACAGAGGCGCTTCGCGACAGTCTCAGCGAAAAGTATGATGTACCCGTAATCGCGTGTAATTGTGCGCAGATAAAGACCGATGATATCAACAACATAATGGAAAAAGCGCTCCATGAATTTCCTGTTAAAGAGATCAGAATTAACGTTCCCAAATGGGTCGAAACTCTTGATTCCGAACATTGGCTCAAGTCTAACCTTATTGCTTGCGCAAAGGAAGTCGGCAGGCAGGTTTACAAGCTCAAAGGACTGAAGGACTGCATTGCTCTGTTTGAAGAAAACGAGCACATCAAAAAATCTTACATAGACTCTGTTTCTCCCGGAGAAGGCTCTTGCCGTATTGAAATAACACTGAACGACAACCTGTTCTATAAGGTGCTCAGTGAGACAACAGGCATGGAAATAAGCGGAGAACATCAGCTCATCTCAACGATTAACGTGCTTTCCGAGGCAAAGAAGGAATACGATAAAGTTAGAGCGGCTCTGGAGGATGTTAGGCGGAAAGGCTACGGAGTCGTAACACCCGCGATGGATGAAATGAAACTGGAAACACCGCAGCTTGTAAAACACGGCGCGAAATTCGGCGTAAAGCTCAAAGCGAGCGCACCGAGTATACATCTTATACGCGCAGATATCGAAACGGAAGTATCGCCGATAGTCGGAACCGAAAAACAAAGCGAGGAGTTAATGACATACTTGTCCGACGAAATGAACACCGATCCTTCAAAGATTTGGGAACTGAACATGTTCGGCAAATCCATGTCAGACCTCGTCAAAGAAGGCATTCAGAGCAAGTTGTACCGTATGCCCGAAGACGCTCAGATGAAGCTGCAGGAAGCTCTTCAAAAAATCATTAACGAAGGAAGCGGAGGGCTAATCTGCATCATATTGTAGACCCGCTGCGATAACATAAGCCTGGGTTTTCCTGGCGCAATTTTGAGAGCGAACCGCTGCTGATTTAACTGCCGCGCTGATTTTTAGGCGTTACGGCAATAATTTATGCTGTCAATAATTTATAAAAATTTCATAGTATGACAGATAATAAACGCATAAAAATTTCAGTCAAAAAGGGGACGATTGGGGGCTACTCGCCCCCAAACCCCTCGGCCTCTGAATTAAAGTGAAATAAAACGGGTAAGAT
>JAVBOO010000008.1:0-76291 GCA_031550435.1 Eubacteriales bacterium | reverse complement strand
TCCCCTCTGTCAGCTTCCGCCTCTTCTAACCGCCGTCCCCTGCCTCTCGCGCCTCGCTTTTCGCGTTTCGCTCGCGGCTGACAACGAATGATATCTTACCATGTAGTCTTTCTCTTGTCAAGCGTTTTTAAAAGTTTTTGGTGAAAAATATCAGACAGTTGGAAACGCTGAAAACACAAGGTTTCAAGCAATCGCACTCCTGTTTTCCATTTCTTGACACATGCTTTTTATATTACAAACGCCATAATTCACCGCTGGACACCCAATGAAAACAAAACGCCTTTACTTAGATAAACGTTCATCGTCTGCGTTTAACACGTGTGGCTTCCGCCGGATTTAATCACCGCGTGTAAAGTAATACAAAGTAGGCTTAACCCCCCAGAGTTTTTGCCGCCGAAAAAGTTTTGGCTGCAGACTTCTTCATTATATATCCATGAAATGTTACAATTATATTAAAATTTAGTTGTTATGATTTTTTTACTTACAAATTATTTACACCAGAAACTTATTCCGGTATAATTATTCATGAGAAACAACTTAATGCCGGCAAGGGGGTGGGGGCTTAAACACGCTGAGTTTCAAGTTTATCTTTACTGATCACACTTTTTACTGACTTCCGTCAATCGTTGTGCGCCGAAATTGTTTGCAGAAAAGTTTCAGACATCCTTCGGTTTTCTCCGAATTAAACACTTTGTTATCTTATACCGGCATTGTTGCAAAATTCTTTTATAGCAAACCGTGTAGATTTCGGTGTAGATTTCGGTGTATCATTTGCATTGACATCATAAAAGTGACGATTGACAAGATTATTCCGAGTTCATATCCGGTCAAACTGCGGCGAATGGGTTAACTGTATCAACACGCGGCTGACAGGGCTATCGAACTCAAATTTGTTTTTTGCAATAATAAACCAAGAGTAAAAGATTAAAAAAAATGAAAGAAAGAAGGGAGACTAGATTTTGAAAAAATTTTTACCGACAGCTGCCGCCTTTTTATTGGCACTTTGCTGCTTTAACTCAAGCGTGTCTGCTTTACCGGCTTCAACTTACCCTTTGTCGGAGCTCGTAACTTACAATGGCCATTCTTACGCCGTTGTAAACTATAATACCGACTGGGACACTGCAAAGGAATATTGCGAGCAAATGGGCGGTTACCTTGCGACAGTTACATCGGCAGAAGAAGAGCAAGCTGTTTCTTCATTATACATTCCCGGCGAATTTTACTACATAGGTGCATATACAGACGATCACGCGTCCTGGAACTGGGTAACGGGGGAAACCTTCGACTACTCTCATTGGCAGCCCGGTGAACCAAACAACTGGGAAAACGCAAATGAAAACGTTGTCGTTCTGAATTATTTCGAAGGTTGGAACGACTGCGTTAAGAATGCCGACACAAAGTTTGTTGTAGAATGGAATACCACATCGGTGTATCCCTCAACGCTTAAGATGTTAAACGGCTTGTTCGTTAACATTAAAAACGGGAAAACCCTGCAATTGAATCTCGAGTTTCCTTCGGGCACGATATTTACAGACGTTACATGGACAACTTCGAACCCGTCTATGGCGACAGTTGACCAACACGGCGTTGTAACCGCCCTGAAGAACGGTACGGTCAATATTACCGCAACGGCGCTTAACGGAGCAAGCGCGACAATCTCCGTTAAAATAACATACTAAAAATGCGCCCTGGCACGAACATATTGGTTTTCGCAAATGCGCAAAATACTGAGCGTGATATAATCCGTTCCGGTATCAAATCAACAGATCGGCATCGACCGTAAATAAATCGTATTACTGTTGTGCCGTAATAGAAAAAATTTGAGGAATTATGAATGGAGAAGATACTATGAAGAAAAGACTTTTGTCCGCGACGCTGTCTTTAGTGCTTTCGATATGCTGCTTTAATGTTAGCGCATTTGCTCTCCCCTCAACCACATACCCGCTTTCGGAGATCGTAACTTACAACGGCCATTCTTACGCCATAGTCGACTATAAGACCGACTGGTTTACCGCCAAGGAATACTGTGAGCAATTGGGCGGGCATCTTGTAACAATAACTTCGGAAGATGAAGAGCAG
Source organism: Eubacteriales bacterium (assembly GCA_031550435.1). Taxonomy (GTDB): domain Bacteria; phylum Bacillota; class Clostridia; order Lachnospirales; family WRAX01; genus JAVBOO01. The sequence continues at coordinate 74,212 of JAVBOO010000008.1, read as the reverse complement.
GCTATAATACCTCTTTATCGTTATAAAGAATATTACTTCACCGGCGGTTACACCGAGGATCACGAGACATGGAAGTGGATTACGGGCGAAACGTTTGAATATTCGAACTGGGCTCCCGGCGAACCTAATAACGTGGGCGGAGTCGAAACCGTAATACATCTTAACCGCTTTGAAGAGGTTTTCCCGAACAGCGGCTGGAACGACATACCGTCTTCCTCCCAGGAAAAGTTTATTATAGAATGGGACACATTGCAGGTATACCCCACGTCGTTTATAGTCGTTAACGGATACTTCCTCAATGTCAGAAACGGCAAAACTTTGCAGATCGTCCTTGAATTTCCGTCAGGCGCAATATTCACCGATGTAACCTGGGTATCTTCGGACCCGACTATTGCGAGCGTTGACCAAAACGGCCTTGTAAAGGGGCTGAAAAACGGCACCGCTACAATCACGATTACAGCCGCAAACGGAGTCACGGCGATCGTCGCTATAAAAGTTACCTACTGATTGCCGCTATACCAGGATGAAATAAAACTACCGGCTATCGCAAACGCGATAGCCGGTTTTATCTGTTTCTGAATTCGCTATTCACTCTGACCCCTACGGCCTCAGCGTAACATCCGGAGGTGCGTCCGTATAAAGCGGCACATACGGAGTCGGCTCCGGTGTCGGAGTATCAAAGGGGTTAAAGGGTACATAAGGGGAGAAAGTGTCCATGGGCGGAATGTACCCCGGACCCTGTGTCTCTTCTCCCGGAACGGATATATCCGGTCCATCGGGAGCTTCGGTCGGAACGCCAAAGCCGTTATGGATTTCACAGGTCTTCCCCTCTAAAACGTCATTACCGAACTCATACGCCGCATCGGCAATCTTGCCCTTGTCATCGCCCTCGTAAGGTATCGGGCGTACTATCCCGACCACATGCTCGACTGACTCTTGAGGGCAGTTCTCTGTTGCTAGCAAGCCCGAGTCCTTGCAAATATCGTACTCTCTGTGAACGCTGCAAACCTCAGTCGGCTGAGTTCCTTTGACAAAAATCTCCGTTCGTGTTCTGTCGCCTCTGGGATCTCTCTTGCATAATTCACCCGCCAGCATCCCCGATTCCATACAGATTGTTGCCGTCGTCAGTCCGCTCGGAACTTCAAAGTCCTTATAGGGCAGTTCGGCATGAACTTGCTCCATTATCTTGCTCCACAGCCTTAAATGCACGCTTCCGTAATTATGCATACTTGCCTGTATATCATAACCGAGCCATATCGAAGCCGTGTAGTAAGGCGTGCTTGCCACAAAACACAAATCCTTATCGAGAGAGGAGGTTCCCGTTTTTCCGGCAATAGGCATACTGACTTTTTTGAACTGAGCCTGACCGCCCGTACCGGCGCGAACTACGTCCTTCATTATATCAAGCAGCAAATACGCCGTGGTTTTCTTCAGCACTTCCTTAGGCTGAGGAGTATTCTCAAGCAAGACATTTCCGTCATGGTCGAGCACTCTTGAGTATAGAATCGGCTTATTATAATATCCCTGGTTTGCTATTGTTGAATATGCCGCTGCAAGATCTATCGGAGAAACACCGTTTGTTATTCCTCCGAGCGCCGTCGACAGGTTATAGTCGTCATCGACCATCGGGAGGCCGAATTCTTTCAAATATCTCAGACAGTTGTCAACGCCGGTATTATACATGTTTTTAACGGCGCATATGTTCATAGAATCCTTTATCGCTTCGCGGACGGTCGTAAGCCCCTTAAACTGATTCTTTTGATCCCAGTTGCTCGGCTCGTATCCGCCTATTTTAGTCGGAACGTCATCTATAATAGTTGCAGGGGTTATAAGCCCCATATCAATGGCGGGGGCATAGGACGCAAGCACTTTAAAGACCGAGCCGGGGGAACGATCCGCATCGGTCGCCCTGTTAAAGCCCCTGTTAACCTGCTTTTCTCCTCTTCCCCCCGAAATCGCACGAACATAACCCGTAGACTGATCCATGACTACAAAACCGGATTGTGGCTGTACGGATATATTGACTCTGTCGTCAATAACCTTGTCAAGACCCGAAAGCTCGTTTCTCATCCTTTCGACAAACGCGTCGGCCTGCTCCTGGTTTTTTACAACTTCGGTCTTGGAAAAATTTGTGGTTTTCCCCGTGACATTGTTTTTAACCGATGCGATATATTCGACCTGTAAGGCATACTCGTTATCGGGGAAATTCGCCTCGTCCAAATAAGCCTCGTCAACTATTTTTTGAATCCTCGTGTCCTGAAGTGAATAGATGCTCAAGCCGCCGTTATAAATCAGGTTGTTTGCCTCAACCTTTGACAGACCCTTCTGCTCCATCAAATCCCTGACGATTTGGTTGAACATGGCATCGTTATAATAACTGTGGAACGAGGGCTGCTCCATCAGAGCAGCAGAAACACTCGAAATCGTGCCGTAAGGATCGTCCGCCATTGCCTCGTCGTATTCGTCCTGAGTAATCGTACCCATCTCAAGCATAACTTCCAAAACATAGTCTCTTCTTTTGATATTATTCTCAGGGTGCTTAAGCGGAGAGTTCTTCGTGGGCTTTTGTGTCGTGGCCGCCAAAACGGCGCACTCGGACAGAGTAAGCTCCGACACATCCTTATCAAAATAAAACAATGAAGCCGCCTGCACTCCGATCTGACTCTCTCCCAGTCCGATTAAGTTCAGGTAAAGCCCGAGTATATATTCTTTTGCAGCCTTTTTTGAACCGAGTTTTTCGGTCAGCACCTCTTCACACTTAACGGCCAGATACTGCTCCTGTATTTTTGTCTCAAAACTGTTCGACAAAAGTCCGAGCTTGTTTTTTATCAGCTGCTGAGTAATTGTGCTGGCGCCTTCCGTCTTGTCCGATGAAAGCATAACAAAAACGGCCCTGACCATGCCCTGAAAATCGACTCCGTTGTGCTCATAAAAACGTTTATCCTCTATTGCGACAAAAGCGTCTTTCAAATACTGCGGTATGTTTTCGTAAGCCACATATTCGCGGTTTTCTCCGCCCGTATATCTGTCAACCTCTTCGTTTGTAGAGTCGAGATATACGATACTGTCGAAATTCCCATCCGCCTGACCCAAAAAATCCACCTTGGGCGTGTTTTCGAGTATACCGAGGTAGGCTCCGAATACTGCTCCGGCAGCCGAAAAAAATCCGATGATCAATACCGCAACAAAAATCCTTACACATATAAGCCAGCCCTTATTAAGTACCTTTTTCGACTTAGACTTATAAGCTATTCGTTTTTTTTCATTTTCCTGCTTTGAATAATTCAAATAAACAACCTCCCGTACGCCCGGCGGCAAAACGCCGCTATCTTTAATATGCACGGCGACTGCATTACATTATATAACCGTTTTTGCTATTTTTCAATCTTATTGAGGCGACAGTTAAACCATTTGCTAAACTTGTCGCCTAAATCCCCTTTAAGCCTGCAGAGCCGGTATATGTGGGTAATTAACCGCACGGTTTAATCGGGGATCAACAGCTAAGCGCTGATTAAACCAAAAAAGAAAAAATGTATTCGGCTCACGCGGCGGCAGTATATATATCTTAGAAGATTCAGACACTGAGTTTCTCTCGACAAACAGAAGATTTAGCAAATATTGGTATTATATACGTACAAAGTGAACGGAGGTTCCCATGAAGAAGTCAAGGTCCGTGCCAAAACCGCAAAAGAGTAAACGCGCCAAATACAGTCTCTTGTTTTTTTTCACCGTCGTTATAATTATGTCGATATACGGCATGTATACAGTTGACAAAAATTTTGCTCCCATGATGATTAAAGTGTCGAGATCGGAGGCGGTAACAAGATTTAACGCGCTCGTTCTGGACACAATAAATACGGTCACCGCTGAAAAAGGTCTTAAAAGCGAAGACTTTTATATCAAAGTCGAAGACTCGGATGGGAAAATCCGGTCACTATCAGTCAATACCGTGCTCGTAAACGAAATATGCGCAAAAATAGCCTCCGATATATCCGAAGGTCTTTCGAATATGTCGTCGCAAAAAATACCTATCCCGCTGGGTACGGTGCTGGGCCTGACAATGTTTTCGAACATCGGCCCGGCGTATAAAGTGACGATACTGCCGAAGGGAATGGCGACTGCCGATTACGAGTCCCAATTCGGCTCCGCCGGCATAAACCAGATAAATTTTCAGGTCTGGGTGACAGTGAAGGCAACAGTCGAGATAGTTAACCCGGTTCAAGAATTGCAAATACAAACCGAAAGAAAAATTGTCCTTGTAAATTCCATTATAACAGGAGAAATTCCGTCAACATATTTCAATTATGACGGCGACAAAAAGTAACGTTTTCGCTATACTTTGTTGCCGAAGGAGTAATTCGACGGCCATTTCCCCGCGCAGCCCCCTTGAACCCTTCCGGTTCGGTTCCCGGCCCGCTGTTTTGACGGATCAAGCCGTTATGGAAAAGTGCGTTCGTTTTTTACCGGAATATAGGGCAAACCGCCTAATCCCGTAGTTTTTTGTCGAAACTTGCTTCAGTAAACCGGCGCTTAGCGACAAATTTTGATAAAATCATTTGGAGATTTATAATAGTATCATATTTGCCACTCTGCAAGACCTCTTTTTCATGATAGAAAAAAACGGATTTGTGCCCCATACCGTCCGCTTTAAGCGCCGATAGATTTGTTCATGCACAACAAAGCGGGTTGCTTCTTAAACAATTGCTCTCATGATGGGGCAACCGGCTTCCGTTTTAACTTACTATCCGATACAACAAAACACCGTGTATTCGGACGCTGCAGGAAACCGGGTTAGTGCTGATTAATCGAACGGTCGCGCCCTCAAGGGACAACCGCAAGTATCCCGCTCCGCACAAAGGCCGTATACCGGCCGCTGCGGACGAGGATGCGCGGAATGTTACCGCGTAAGTATTTAATGCGGTATTTAACCTCCGCGGTAATCGTTTTGTCGTTTCGACTTTCAGAACCCGTACCGCCGCCACATTTAGCAGGTAAAAAACAGCGCCGGCGGTATCGTTTTAGCACGTTTTCGGCTTAGACGGCAATACCGAAATAATTGCAATCATAGGAAAGAGGCGAATTATGAAAACAGAAGACGAAATTCTCATGGAAAAAATCAGAAACAAAAAAGCCGAACTTAACATAAGAATCACCGAATCAAACTTCGACTTACTTAAAGAGGCTGTACAAAAATGCAGCGATTCTCTTGAAGAGCTGCTGAACAGTTACTACAGAGCGGCAAATAAGAACCATAATTCGGCATCCGGTATGCATGCGGACAATCGGAGCGAAGACAACCTAAAGGAATTCCCGTCAAAGCATCCCGCGGCGAGAGCGCGCATCAGCACCTCCGACTTCTTGCCCGCAGCAAAGAAACGTCAAAACATATCATAGAATTGTTTTTTAATTATTTCTTTACGGGAAAAGTCGGTCGTCTTCAATATGTCGGCAATTGCCCGAGCAGCGTCTCCGTTTCCAAACGGCGGCGCTGCCGTTTTTGCTATAGCTCGAAAAGCTTCGGACTTAATTGTTTCATAGGTTTTTGACAGCGCTTCTTGCCCGCATTCGCAATCAAGCACATTTTCGGGCCTTATCCGGCCCTTTTGTCTGTCGCCGATATTGATAACAGGCAAACCGAAGTACGAGCTTTCGATAACCCCGCTCGAAGAGTTGCCTATCATACAAGAGGCATATCGCATCGCGTTGAGATAGAGGTTATAGCCCAAATTCTTGCGCAACAGCAGCTTTTGAGGATAACGCCTGCAAGCCGTTGAGATAGCGTCAAAAATAATCGAGGCGCCGACATCGGCATTAGGCACGGTGATGACAGAGGTCTCGGATATTTGCAGCAAGAAGGCGATAAGCGTTTCCGCTTGCCGTTTGATATCATCCGGGCCGTCAGTGGTGACGGGATGAAATGTCACAAGAGCAAACTCCCCGGAGACTTCGAGCCGGCGTTTTGTCTCTTCCTCGGATATAAGCGCTACGTTTGCGGCATTGTCTATACCCAAAGCCCCGACGTTAAACACGGCTTCGGGATGTTCTCCGAGCTGTATTATCCTTCGGCGATACTGTTCGGCCGAAGCAAAATGAAGCGAAGACAGTTTTGTAATCGCATGTCTTACCGAGTCGTCGGTCGCACCCTGCGTTATTTCGCCGCCGTGTATATGAATTATCGGTATCCTGTAAACAAGGGCGGGTATACACACGGAAAACAGCTCGGTCCTGTCTCCGAGCACAATAACGGCTTCATAGCGCTTTCTTCCGAAAAGTTCGGAAAACGACTTTATGCCCTCGGCAACAAACAGATTCACACCGTTTTCCGAGCTGTCTTCACAGGGTAAAAAAAGCTTCTCGTCTATGCTCATACGGTCGGCAATAATTTCGTTGACGGTCATACCGAATTTCTCGCTTAAGTGCGTTCCCGTGACGACTAACTCTGTACGAAAAAAACGGTCTTTTCGAAGCTCCCTCAACAAAGGAGCCAAAAGACCGTATTCTGCTCGTGTTGCAGTCACTACCGCAAGATACATAAGACACCTATTCCTTAACGCCTCTCAGATCCTTGCGCATTTCATAAATATCCCCGATTGTGTCATTGAACTGTTCGTCAATTTGAAGCGCGGACGACGCAAACCTGTCCATAGCTTCTCTGACGGATTCTTCGATCTTGGCAAGGGTCTCGTCGGCATACTCGACGGCGTTTTTACGGAACTCCCTGGCTTCCTTGCGCGCTTCTTCGATAATCTGAACCGCCTGAGCCGAGGCCTTTTTAACGAGCTCGTGTTCTTCAACCAGCTGCTCCGCTTCACTTTCGGCGCTCTTAACTATCATCATGGCTTTATTCTTAGCTTCTCCGAGTATCTTATCACTTTCGTTGATAAGCCTTCTCGCTTGTTTGATTTCGTTAGGCAAGTCCTTTGAAATATCGTCAACCACTACTCTTAATTCATCAATTATGTCAAAAATCGAATTACGATCAATAGAAAGCTTACTTGAAAGAAAAGATGATTTTGATGCGTCAATTAAGTCTTCGAGCGCGTTAAGCTGGTCGTTTATTCTGGAAATATGCTCATTAATGTTCTCCATGTTTTCCCCCTTGTATATAAAGCATGTTGCAGCCCAAAGTTAACGGTTTTATAAGGTAAGCGCCGAGTTGATGCGTTTTCGCGTAAATCGCGCTTTCCGGTGCAGTCTTTGAGAAAGACCGCAAATTATTTTAACTTCGAATTCAGCATTTCGATAGTTTGCGAAGGCAGCATGGTCGATACGTCTCCACCGAGCAGAAACACTTCCTTCGCAACGCTTGAGCTCAAATATAAATACTGTAAGCTCGCCGGTATCAGTAACGTCTCCATGCCGGAGAACAGTTCTCTGTTTGTCAGCGACATTTGAAATTCGTATTCAAAATCCGTAACCGCCCTCAGCCCTCTTATAACAAGCTTTGCGTCATTTTCCTTCAAGAAATCGACCAAGAGCCCCGAAAAAGACCTCACCTCGACATTCGGATACTTCGACGTTATCGACTTGAGCAGACAGACACTTTCTTCCGGTGTCAGAAGCCTGTTTTTCGAAGGGTTGTTCAGTACCGCTACGATAAGCCTGTCAACAAGGCCGGAGACTCTTTCGATAATATCAAGATGTCCGAATGTAACCGGATCAAAGCTGCCCGGATATATAGCGGTCATTAAGAACCTCCAAAAAAACAAATTTTGTATTCCCGTATTTCCGCATATCGACTACGGAAAAACCCTGCGGTATATCCGGCTCTTTTTTCGCGCCGGTCTCGACTATAACAACGGCTCCGCTTTTCAGTACGCTGTACTTAAGCAGGTTGTCCAAAACTGCGGAAACAAGCTCGGATTCATACGGGGGATCCAAAAATACAATGTCAAAAAGCTCCCCGTTCGCATGAAGCCGCGCAATCGCAGATACGGCATCCGTCCTGTAGACCTTTGCCTTTGCTCCGAGCCTTGTTTTATCAATATTTGTATTTATAACCTTAACAGCTCTGTCGTCTTTGTCGATTATAACCGCGTATTCGGCTCCGCGAGACAGCGCTTCTATCGCGATTGCTCCGGACCCTCCGAACAAATCCAAAAAACATGCGCCCTCAATGTTTGGGGCAAGTATATTAAATAATGCTTCTTTAACTCTGTCAGACGTCGGCCTGGTCTTCAAGCCTTCCGTACATATCAATTTGCAGCCTTTTGCGCTGCCCGTAATTACTCTCATTATCCACCTGTAGGCGTAAAACGTTTCGAATCATTAACCCTGATTATACAACAAAAAACGCAATCAGTAAACAACTAAATAGAAATTTTCGCCCCGTTCCGTAAATATTGCTCAACTTCGGCCTCTATGAGACCCGGATACCTGCCCGTGCGTTTAAATTCCTCTGAGCCGCAAATTTCTTTTACGGCTTTTCTCGCGTTTGCAAGTATGGCTCCGTCTTCATACAGATTCGCTATTTTGAACTCCTGCATTCCTGCCTGCCTTGTGCCGAAAAAATCACCCGAACCGCGCAGCTTTAAATCCATTTCGGAAATTTCGAAACCGTCGTTTGTTCCGCACATAATATCAAGCCTCTGCTTTGTCCGTTTCGCCTTAGAGTCGGACAGCAAAATGCAATAAGATTTTTCCGAACCGCGCCCCACTCTTCCACGAAGCTGGTGCAGCTGAGACAGACCGAAACGCTCGGCATTTTCTATAAACATAATTGTCGCGTTCGGAACATTCACCCCGACCTCGACAACGGTAGTCGTTACCAAAATATCTGTTTCGTGTGCGGCAAACGCCGTCATTACGTTGTTTTTCTCCTTGCCGCCGAGCCTGCCGTGCAACAAGGCCACTCTCAGATCGGGAAAGCGCCGTTTCACGCCTTCGGCATAGCTGACGACGGCCTTCATGTCATCCATTTCGTTTTCTTCGATGGCAGGGCAGATTATGTAGCCCTGCCTGCCTTTTTTAACCTCACCGTGCAAAAATCCGTAAAACGCGGCCCTCTTTGACGAATCTATGGCAAAGGTATCTATATGCTGTCTTCCGGGCGGAAGCTCGTCTATAACCGATATGTCCAAATCTCCGTAGAGCATGAGCGCAAGTGTCCGGGGTATCGGGGTGGCAGACATTATAAGCGAATGGGGGGCGTTTCCCTTGTTCGTCAGGCTCAGCCGCTGCATGACTCCAAAGCGGTGCTGTTCATCGGTTATAACAAGGCCCGGCCTGCAAAACTCGACCTTCTCCTCTATAAGAGCATGTGTACCGATTATCATTTTAGCTTTTCCGCTCGCGATATGCTCATATACTCTTAATTTCTCCTTTGCCGATACCGAACCCGACAAAAAAAACGTTTCGATTTCTTGTCCGAACAAAGCCGAAAAGCTTTCGTAATGCTGCTTTGCAAGCACTTCGGTCGGAGCCATCATAACGGCCTGATAGCCGTTATTTATCGCTATGTATGACACTATTACGGCGACCGCTGTCTTTCCGCAGCCGACATCTCCCTGAATCAGCCTGGCCGCGGCACATCCGCTCTTGAAATCCGCGCAAATATCGTTTAGCACGCGCTTTTGAGCCCCCGTGAGCTCATACGGAAGCTTATCCGTAACGGCTTCGGCGCTAAAATCGTTTATTTTTACCGAACTGCGCACCCTGATATGCTCTTTAAGTCTCAAGAGCGACAGCATAGCGATAAAAATCTCGTTGAAGGCGAGTCTTGTCCTGGCGGAATAAAAGCTCTCGTTATCTTCGGGAAAGTGTATATTCCTGACGGCATCTTGCAGTGGCGCCAGCCCGTAACCCAAAAGAATATCCCGCGGTAAAAACTCTTCCAAAAGAGGAACGGCTTGCTCGATAACAGAGCCGATAAGCTTGCGCAAAGTTTTTTGCGTTATGCCCGATGTCACTCTGTAAACCGGTATTATTCTCCCGCTGTTAACAGAATTTTCACTGTAAACCTCATATTCCGGATTCTCAAGCTGAAGCTTGCCGAGCCTTTCCCCGACCTTGCCGGTAAAAACATAGCGCAGTTCCTTCCTGAAATACGAAACTAGATAGGGTTGGTTAAACCAAACGGCCTCGATGTCCGCCCCGTCTCCGGAGATCTTTGCTTTAACGATTTTGTAGCCCTTGACATACGAAAGCTTAGGCTTAGTCTCTACGCAGCCTATGAATGTGTTTATCCTTTCGGGAACCGCGTCCGGTATGGGCGTTACAGCGCTCCTGTCCTCATAATCTCTCGGATAGCAGCTTATAATATCCCCCACCGTATGTATGCCCATGTCCGCAAGTCGTTTCGCCCTCTCCGTTCCAACGCCTTTCACTGTTAAAACATTAGCGGACAGCAAGATTCCTCCTCCTTTGCTTCTCATAAACGAAGCTGTACCCGGGCGATTTTAAAAATCGTCAGATACAGCCTGTTTGCTATATTATATCGTCGCTTCTTGTGTCCTCGGCAAGCTCGCCGCTGTTGTCCTTAGTTTCTTTCCCTTTGTTATAGTCGCGTTTCAGCGCCTTGATCAGTCTTAAACGCAGCGGCGGAATAATCCCCTTGCTTTTGCGCTTTTCGTTGTACCTGTCTATCACTTTCATATAAAAGTTTTCTATGTTTTCGGCGAATCTCTCGGCAGAAAGACCCTGAATGCGTTCATAGCCTTTGACGCGCATCGCTTCCCGGTCGGACTCCGTCATGTTAAGAGCGTCGATAATCGCCTTTATCATGCCCTCGTTGTCGGAAAAGCAAAAGCCCGTTTCGCCGTCTGTGATTATCTCTTTAGAGCAGTCGTCTTCCCTAACCACAACCGTCAGACCGGAAGCAATCGCTTCCACATATGTCAGCCCCTGTGTTTCCGAGCAGGACGCGCTGACAAAAACATCTCCGAGCCGATAATATTTTCCGATTTCGGTCCAAGGCCTTGAACCGAGGAAATCGACGCTGCCTTCAATGCCCAGCTCCGCCGAAAGCTCTTTCAGTCCGGCGAGCGCCGGCCCGTCTCCGACGATGACAAAACGGAGCTTCGGCACGGTTTTGAGCAGTTCCGGCATACCGGACAATATTTTGTCGATGCTCTTTTCTTTGCCGATTCTGCCGATGTTCATTATTATTGGCGCGTCGAGCGGAATACCGAGCTCGTTTTTCAAATCGTCCGTTTCCTGTTTCGTATAATTCGACGGCTTAAACGGTTCAAAGTCTATGCCTGTCGGTATAACCGCCATTTCTTTTTTAATGCCGTACGATTCAAGTATGCGCCTTGTTTTTTCGGTCGGAGCGATAACTGCGTCAACACCGTTGCAAAACAACCTGGAATAACGCCTCGCGTTGTTTTTCGTAACAATCCTGCTGCGGCCGAAATAATGAACATATTCTTCCCAAAGCGTGTGATACGTGTGAATTATCGGCTTCCCGTAAACCTCGGAAACAAGTTTGCCGAAAATCCCGAGCGGAAATTCCGAATGTGTATGAACAATATCCAGTTTGAATTTTTTCATTCCCACCAGCAGTCTCGGCGGATAAATAATGGCTACCCTGTGAGAAGGTGAAAATTTTAGTGAAATGCTCGGAAGTCTGTAAACGTTTTCGGTATTTTTTTCGGCTGTGGGGTAAGATGTAGTAAAGATGAAAAGCCTGTGACCTCTTTTCGCCATTTCCTTCTCAAGCATCTTCAGCGACGTGACAAGGCCGTTTATCTGCGGGTAATATGTGTCGGTAAACATTCCAATGTTCATGGCTTCCTCCGGTATAGTGATATAACTGTTTTATTTACTCGGCGTTTTGTCCTGTGAGCAGCGAGTCTAAATGTGCGATAATTTTATCCTTTGCGGGAATCGAAAGTCCCTCAACGCGCGTTCTGATTCCCTTAATTTTCGCTATGTCCTTCTTTTCAGCATACGCATTCGACATGAAAATATACGGCTTACTTATATCGCAGTTTGCTTCAACACAAAAATTAAAGCATACTGAGGCATCTTCGTTCAGTCCGTTATCGCTCAAAAATTCGCCAAGACCGCACACGGCAAACATGAACTGCGAAAAATGTTCTTCGAGCAACACTACCTTTTGCAGGTTCAAACCCCCATAAGCCAGTTTAAGCTCTTTATTCGTCGGCGATTTCAAAAAGTGCAGCATACCAAGCGACGCTTTTCTTGAAACGTTTTCCTGTTTAAGCTTGAGCTTCTCCGCATTTCTTTCGTCCAGGTCGTATTTTTTTGTCAGCGGTAATACAGAGGTGTCGGGAACATATAGCATTTCTGCCGGTATCGGCTTGATCGGAGCGTTATCTGCGGCATATTCTTCCTCGATAAATTTTTCGACTCCTTTGTTTTTGGACCTGCTTCTAACGGCCAAAACAATGTTTAACACTAAAGCGAATGCAACGATTGTTATAAGAAACGGAGGCAAATTCATAACGCACCTTCTTGTACATTGAATAATTTTATTATATAATAAATTCCTGCAAAATAAAAGTATTTTTAAGCAAGTGCTGATTTAATCGAACGGTTCGCCCGCAAGGGACAACCGCAAGCATCCCGTTCCGCACAAAGGCTGTATGGCAGCCGCTTAGGACGAGGATGCGCGGATTAAATCAGCCGTGTATCTGTTCAAAGTCAAATTAATCAGCGTTTACTTACTGCTACTATTAAACCTTTCGCCAGATAAGACGCAGCAGTTTCGCTAGGGCCCGCAGCGCGACAAAATGTGACGGGGTTAAATAATTAAAACATGTTTTTTACCGGTTAAAATGGAGGCTATGATGAAAAATAAAAAAACAGACAAAAGAGTCGAACGCAAAAGAAAGGCGGTAATGATAATTGCCGTTTTCCTGGCTCTTATAATGGTAATGGGTTGTATACTTCCGTTTCTTGTGCATTAGTATTTATATGCTTGATAAAAGATTGGGCAGCCAATCTTTTTTATCGGCTTAATATTGAGTAATTATTCGTTTTATCAGATTTATTATTCTTATATTTTAAACAGTTGACTGCCGCACGGATTTAGTTATATAATATTACTGTTCAAAATACGAGTTCATAGCAAAAGCCGCGTCAAACAGCGGTTTGGCGCGGCTTATAATTATAACAACTTCGAGCGGACTAAAAATCAGCGTTATTGACCGTTCTCGGGAAAGGAACAACATCCCTGATGTTTGCCATGCCCGTAATATATCTGACCGCTCTTTCCAGACCAAGACCGTAACCCGCGTGTTTGACTCCGCCGTAGCGTCTGAGATCCAGATACCACCAATAGGTTTCTTTGTCGAGCTTCATCTCCTCAAGGCGTTTCTCCAGCATGTCGAGTCTCTCCTCACGCTGGCTGCCCCCGCAAAGCTCGCCTATCTCAGGAACCAACAAATCCATTGCCGCAACCGTTTTACCATCGTCATTCATACGCATGTAAAACGCCTTGATTTCCTTGGGATAGTCCGTAACAAAAACAGGACGCTTGAACACAACCTCACTCAGATATCTTTCATGCTCTGTTTGGATGTCCATGCCCCAGAATACGCTATAGTCGAACTTGACATCCGCTTTTTGCAACAGCTCTATCGCTTCGGTATATGTCACCCTGCCGAAATCGGAATTTGCGACATTTCTGAGCTTTTCAACAAGCCCGTTACTGACAAAGCTGTCCAGGAATTCCATTTCCTCGGGTGCGTTCTCAAGAACATAGTTTATAATATACTTGAGCATGTCCTCGCAGAGGTTCATGTTGTCGTGTATATCTGCAAAGGCGATCTCCGGCTCTATCATCCAAAACTCCGCCGCATGTCTGGGCGTATTTGAGTTTTCGGCTCTGAACGTCGGACCGAACGTATAAACATCCGCAAACGCCATGCAAAACGTTTCAAGATTGAGCTGACCGCTGACCGTCAAAAAGGCCTGCTTGCCGAAAAAGTCCTTGCTGTAATCAATAGCGCCCTTTTCGTCCCTCGGAGGGTTGTTCATGTCAAGAGTCGTAACCCTGAACATCTCCCCCGCTCCCTCGCAGTCACTTGCCGTTATAAGCGGAGCGTGAACATATACGAAGTTTCTCTCGTTGAAAAACTTATGGATTGCATAGCATATCAGTGAGCGAACCTTAAATACCGCAAGAAACGTATTCGTTCTCGGGCGAAGATGCGCTATCGTCCTCAAGTACTCAAAGCTGTGGCGTTTCTTTTGAAGCGGGTACTCGGGCGGCGCGGCGGACTCTACAACAAGCTCAAGCGCCTTGAGCTCAAAAGGCTGCTTTGCGCCGACGCTTTCGACTATTCTGCCCTTAATCGTAACAGAGGAGCCGACATTGAGCTTACATACGGACTCAAAATTATCAAGATTATTGGCGAACACCACCTGTAAATTCTTGAAAAAGCTTCCGTCGTTAAGGTCGATAAAACCAAAGGTTTTATTGTCTCTGACTGTCTTTACCCAACCGCAAACCGTGATGTCTTTGTCAAGATATGCGGATGGATTTTTGAAAATGTCCTTGATGTAAATTCTCATTTTTTCAACTCCTTCTTATATAAAATTCCGAAAACGCGGACGTTTTTATTCCGCGCTTACTAAACGGATTATCGTATTATATACCGATTTTTAGTAAAATGCACTATATTTCTAAAAAATGAGGCAAAAATGTTTTGGGATAATAAACGCTATCACAGTTTCGACTTTTACTGTAAAAAACGTTTCGGTAAAAAAGTTATAAGAATACCGCTTAATTCGGGAGCAACATGCCCGAACCGCGACGGCGCAAAAGGTACGGGCGGCTGCGCATTTTGCTCCGAAAAAGGCTCGGGCGATTTCACAATGACCGGAGATAACATAAAACTTCAATTTGACGAGTATATATGTTATATTAAGGACAAGTGGATACCGGAAGCAACAATGCCGTATTTGCAAAGCTTCACAAATACCTACGGTGACATATCGCATTTGATCGGGCTCTACGATCTTGCCGCCCGTCTGCCAATGGCAGTAGCGGTATCGATTGCCACGCGTCCGGATTGTGTCAGCGACGAGATTTGCTCCGTACTCAACGACCTGAACAGGCGGCTGCCCGTTTTCGTCGAGCTGGGTCTGCAAAGCTCGTCCGATATAACAAAACAGCGCATGAACTGCTTGCACACAAGCAAAGAATACAGTTCTGCCTGCGAAAAGCTTAACACTATCGGTATAAACATCGTAACCCATGCGATTTACGGTCTGCCCGGTGAAAACTCGGACGATTTTAAAAACACCGTGCGCTTTGCGGTCGAAAACGGCAGTTCCGGCCTCAAGCTGCAATTGCTGCACGTATTAAAGAACAGCTCGCTGCATGAGATGTACCTAAACGACGCTTTCACTCTTGTCGATTTTGACGATTATATCCGCGTTATATGCGAAACCGTTTCCCTGTTGCCAAAAGATATCGTGATACACAGGCTCACGGGAGACGGGGACAAAAACACGCTTATAGGGCCATTGTGGAGCCGAGACAAAAGAAAGGTTTTGTCGGCGATCGACAAAACCTTGGCAAGAGAGGGATTATATCAAGGCTGCAATCAGGCTATACTAAGACGTGTTTGACAAAAGCCCGATAAACGTCGATACGGAAGCCTACTCGGTTAAACGCCTGAAAACATTTATGCCGAAACTGCCCCGTGACAGGCCGCCCATAGCTCTCTCTCGGCCGGTATCCCGTTTTAATTTTGTTTTGATTGGAGAACCATATGCGTATAATATTCAACGCCGACGACTTCGGATACAGCAGGGCTGTAAACTTCGGTATAATCGACAGTTACAGATACGGAGCCATACGCTCGACTACACTGATGACGAATATGCCCTGCGCGAAACATGCCGCTCTGCTCGCGAAAGAAAACGAAGGCCTCGGAGTAGGCATTCATCTAAACTTGACTGAAGGGCGCCCTCTGACAAACTGCTGCTCTTCGTTCACTGACAGCTCCGGCAATTTTTTCGGACGCTCCCTGCTCGAAAAGCTCGCGGAAATCAATTTGACCGAGGTAGAAGCCGAGCTGACCGCGCAAATCAACTGGGCGATTACAAGAGATATCGATGTTACACACTTGGACTCACATCACCATATCCATTTGCACGACGGCGTATTCGACGTTGCGTGCTCGCTGTCCAAAAAATTTGATATACCGATGAGGCTGAACAATAAGAGGTTACATCCCGAAAGAAAATCACCCGACAAGCTTGTTACCGAATTCGGCGCAGAAAAGGCTACGCTCGAATTTTTAACGGCTCTACTTACAAGGCTTGAAAACGAAGCCGCCGGCAGGAATCCGATCGTCGAAATCATGTGTCACCCGGGCTATGTGGACGCGAACCTCTTGTCGGGCAGCTCTCACAACATAGCAAGAGTGCATGAGCAAAAAGTGCTGTCTTCCGCGGCCCTCAGAGACTTTCTCGAAATCCGGGGGATAGAGACCGTCAGTTATATGGTTCTGAGACAGTAGTCCTCAAGGCTTTTTCCCGGACGCAACATCGCGAGGCAAGTATATTTTTCGTCCTTCCCGAATAAAGTTATAAAAGCTATAACTTACAGTCGTGAAGGGAGAAAAAATATGCTTCAGGAAACGGTCGGCAACAACTGCGTAACTTTGATTGGTATTGTAGTCTCTGATTTTACTTTCAGTCACGAGGTTTTCGGCGAGGGCTTTTATCGCTTTGATCTCGAAGTATCCAGGCTGAGTGAAAACACCGATATCCTGCCAATAACGGTATCGGAAAGACTTTTTGACCGGAAAATTTGCGGAATCGGAACATGTGTAAAGCTCACAGGACAAATCCGTTCATATAACAACTATGTCGAGTCAGAAAACAGAAACAAGCTCGTACTGACTATATTCGTCAAAGACATCGCGATACTTGATGAGATACCCGACGAAAACCCGAACGACGTTTATTTGAACGGATACATCTGCAAGCCTCCGAACTACAGAACAACTCCTTTCGGAAGAGAAATCGCGGATATTTTGCTCGCCACAAACAGATCATACAACAAATCGGACTACATACCCTGTATCGCTTGGGGCAGAAACTCGCGTTTCGCTTCAAAGCTGAAAGTAGGGGATAATATCGGGATACGGGGCAGAATGCAGAGCCGAGTGTACCAGAAAAAGCTTAACGACGAAGAAGTTCTCGAAAAAATGGCGTTCGAGGTTTCGATCTCAAAAATTGAGTTTTTCGACCCCGAAAACACGGAATACTACAGCGAAACATAAAATCCGCCGAGTATTGTTAAATAAACGCCGAGTAATTGACTTTGGACAGATACTCGGCTAATTTAATCCGCGCATCCTCGTCCTAAGCGGCCGTTATGCGGCCTTTGTTGTGCTGAGCGGGTGCTTGCGGTTGCCCCTTGCGGGCGCAACCGTTTGATCAAATCAGCGCTACCTAAGTAAACACTGTGTATTTAATCAGTTGAATACGCCGTTAGTCCTTCGAAATATTGTACAAAAGCACGGTGATTTTTTGGTAAATTTTTCTTGACAAGTCTTTTTTCAAATAGTAGACTTATGAAAAGCTTGAATAAGCAAAACAGCGCTTTAACGCTTCAGTCAAAGAATATTTCAAAATCACCCCACAAGTACTAAGGAGGACACATGAAAACAGATTTGTTTATAGAACTTAACGGCAGAAAAACCGATTGCGGAAGCTTTGTTGATACCGTGAAGGAAATCTGGAAATCCGAAGGAAATCTCGTTAAAGATATCGAAACTGTTCAGCTCTACTACAAACCCGAAGAGCAAACATGTTACTACGTTATCAATAACAACATAAGCGGAAGCTTCCACGCTTAATACGCTCATACATATTTTTCCGCTTCATTAATTAGCCGTAATCCGTTGCCGGATTGCGGCTTTTTTGGTATGCTGAGAACAGAACATACTTCGGAGGTAGCAAATGACTAGCAACAGCTCAATCGAATTTAGCGAAGACTCTTCGGGACTCAGCTTGCACGAAGCCGTAAACGAGGCTAAGCGCTGTCTGAACTGTAAACAGCCTAAATGCAAAGAAGGCTGCCCGATTGCCAATAATATACCGGAGTTTATCCGGGCCGTTTCACTCGGAAACTTCGGAGAAGCGAGAAACTATATAGCGGAGAAAAGCAACCTGCCGGCCGTATGCGGCCGTGTCTGCGCACATGAGCTGCAATGTGAGGGAAGCTGCGTCTTAAACCAAAAGGGAAAGCCTGTCAAAATCGGACTTTTGGAACGGTTTGTCGCCGATTTTGCTTTTGACGCGAATATTTCTCACGAAAAAATCGTATCCAAGACCAGAGGAAAAATCGGGGTTATCGGCTCCGGCCCCGCAGGGCTGACCGTTGCCGGCGACCTCGCAAAAATCGGCTTTTCAGTAACAGTATTCGAAGCTTTGCCGGAACCGGGCGGCGTACTTTTGTACGGCATACCCGAGTTCAGGCTTCCCAAAGAAATAGTGCGCAGAGAAATCAAGCAAATCGAGACTCACGGCGTGAATTTCAGCGTAAACAGAACAATCGGAGCCGACCTCAACGTTGACACCTTATTTGGCATGGGCTACGACGCTTTGTTCATCGGCACCGGCACAGCAGTTTCAAAAGAGCTGGACATACCGGGCAAAGAGTTGATCGGCATAGTACAAGCTAACTATCTTCTGCGCATGATAGCCTTATACGGAGCAAATCAGATAGAGCGCAAGGAACTGCCGATACATACCGGCGAACACTCCCTCGTAATCGGCGGAGGCAACGTCGCCATAGATGCGGCCCGCTCTCTTTTGCGCATGGGTGCCGGCTCTGTCAGCGTCGTGTACAGAGGCACAAGAGGTAATATGTCCGCACTTAAATCTGAGTACGACAGCGCGGTCTCGGACGGTGTAAAATTCCTGTGGGAACACGTTCCGAAAGAATTTGTCGGAGAAGGGCAAATTTCCGGCCTTTCGGTAACGACTCCGAGCGGTGAACTTACCGTACCCGCCGAAAAAATATACCTTGCGATAGGTTCCAGACCGGCGAACAGAATCGTATCGACAACCGGCGGCATTGATGTTGACGATAACGGCTATGTGATAACAAAGCTGCGCCCATACGGCATGACGACGCGAAAAGGTGTTTTTGCCGGGGGAGACGTTGTTCACCGCCCCGCAACCGTTGTTATGGCAATGAAAGAGGCAAAAAAAGTTGCCGCGGGAATCGCTGAATATGTGGACGCAGTGAAACTGCTGGAACTGTAACCGATGCTTCGTGTTAAAGTAAACGCTGATTAATCAACTATTCAAGAAAAACAGCGGTCTTGTGATAACCACAAGGCCGCTGTTTTTTGATGTCAAACCGGCCTTTCGACCCGTTCGTATCCGTATTACTTTCTGTTTTTAATAGCAGCCTGAGCCGCAGCAAGTCTTGCGATGGGAACCCTGTACGGTGAGCAGGAAACATAGTTGAGTCCGATCATGTGGCAGAACTCTATGGAACTGGGCTCTCCCCCGTGTTCTCCGCATATTCCGAGCTTTATGTTCGGTCTTGTCATCTTTCCTTTTTCAACCGCTATCTGCATAAGCGCGCCGACACCTGTACGGTCAAGCTTAGCTGTCGGGTCGCCCTCGTAAATGTTCTTTTCGATATAGTCACTCAGTATCTTACCCGCGTCGTCTCTCGACAGACCGTAAGTCATCTGTGTCAGGTCATTTGTTCCGAACGAGAAGAACTCGGCATCTTTCGCTATATCATCTGCGGTAAGAGCGGCTCTCGGTATCTCAATCATCGTTCCGACCATGTAACTAAGCTGAACGTCCGACTTAGCGATAATTTCTTTTGCTGTTCTGTCAATGATTTCCTTTACATAGTTAAGCTCTTTTTTGTCGCCTACAAGCGGAATCATTATTTCGGGAACAACATTGTAACCCTTTGTCTTCTTAACTTCTATAGCCGCTTCGATAATCGCTCTTGTCTGCATAACGCCGATTTCGGGATAGCTGACGACAAGGCGGCAGCCTCTGTGGCCCATCATGGGGTTAAGTTCGTGAAGCGTAGAAGCTTTGGACTTAAGCTCTTCGAAAGTCTTACCCATATCTTTTGCGAGATTTTTGAAGTCCTCGTCATCTTTCGGAAGGAACTCGTGCAGAGGAGGATCGATAAGACGGATTGTAACCGGTCTCTCGCCCATAGCTTCGAATATACCGATAAAGTCTTTTTTCTGGAACGGAAGAAGCTCGTCCAGCGCGGCAATTCTTTCCTGCTCCGTGTCGCAAAGTATCATCTTGCGCATCTTGGGTATTCTGTCCTCATCAAAGAACATATGCTCGGTACGCGTAAGACCGATACCTTCCGCGCCGAATTCTATAGCCTTTGCCGCATCTTTCGGAGTGTCTGCGTTTGTACGGACTTTAAGAGTACGAGCCTTATCTGCCCAGGCCATAAACGTCGCAAAGTTTCCGGAAATTTCGGACTCGACTGTCGGAACAGCCTCGCCGTAAATAGTTCCGAGTGAACCGTCGAGAGATATAACGTCTCCTTCACAGAATTTCTTGCCGCCGAGCACGAAGTACTTTTCTTCTTCGTTCATCTTGATTTCTTCGCAGCCGGAAACGCAGCAGCGCCCCATACCTCTTGCAACAACGGCAGCGTGGCTCGTCATTCCGCCCTTGACAGTTAAAACGCCCTGAGAAACATACATACCTTCGATATCCTCGGGAGATGTCTCAAGTCTGACAAGAACAACTTTTTCGCCCTTTGCGGTCTGCTCTTTCGCATCTTCCGAAGTGAAACAAAGCTTTCCGCAAGCGGCTCCCGGAGAAGCCGGAAGTCCTTTTCCTATCGGCTTGATATTCTTTATGGCCTTGGGGTCAAACGTCGGATGAAGGAGCTGGTCAAGCTGCTTCGGCTCAACTTTCATAAGAGCCTCTTCTTCGGTTAAAAGCCCTTCTTTAACGAGGTCAATCGCAATCTGCAAAGCAGCTTGAGCTGTTCTCTTTCCGTTACGAGTCTGGAGGAAATACAGCTTGTTGTTCTCGATTGTAATTTCCATGTCCTGCATGTCTTTGTAATGCTTTTCGAGCATTTTAGCATAACCGACAAACTCGTTATATATCTCGGGGTTGTCCGCCTTCATTTCCTGAAACGGCTTGGGAGTACGAACGCCGGCAACAACATCCTCGCCCTGTGCGTTCATCATATATTCGCCGTATATGGCGTTTTCGCCCGTTGCCGCGTTTCTTGAGAACACGACTCCTGTACCCGATGTGTCTCCCATGTTTCCGAATACCATCGACTGTACGTTAACGGCGGTGCCCCAATCATAAGGTATATCGTTCATTCTTCTGTAAACAAACGCTCTTTCGTTGTCCCAAGAACGGAAAACGGCGCAGATTGCTTCATAGAGCTGCTCTTTTGCATCCGAAGGGAAGTCCCTTCCCTGGTCGTCTTTATAAATCTTCTTGAATATCTCGGAAACCTCTTTAAGCTGTTCCGCACTGAGCTCAAGGTCAGAATTCAGGCCTCTGTCTTCTTTATACTTATGGAAAATTCTTTCGAATTTGGCTTTGTCAACGCCGATAACAACATCCGAGAACATCATAATAAATCTTCTGTATGAGTCGTAAGCGAAACGAGGATTGCTTGTATTATTCGAAAGCGCTTCAACGGAAACATCGTTTAAGCCGAGATTTAATACCGTGTCCATCATGCCGGGCATAGACGCTCTTGAGCCTGAGCGAACCGAAACAAGCAAAGGATTTTTGGGATCTCCGAACTTCTTGCCGGTCTGAGCTTCAAGCTTGGCCATAGCGTCGTCAACCTGTTTCTTTACTTCGTCAGACATGACCTTCCCGGATGTATTGTAAAGGGTGCAGGCTTCGGTTGTAACAACAAATCCCGGGGGAACCGGAAGGCCGAGCTTTGCCATCTCGGCAAGGTTGGCTCCCTTACCGCCTAACAGATTTTTCATTGAACCGTCGCCTTCGGCGAACATATAAACATATTTCATACTTCAACCTCCTGATTATTTGCAAACACTAAGACGTGTTGTCTTGTGAAACCGGATATACGGCTTCTCGTAACAAAATTGTCCGACTGATTAAAATTTAACTTGCTCGAATTTGCTTGCCAAACATATGGATTATAGCATAACTTACGAAAATGCAACAGCATTTTTGTGCATTTTCGAGCTTTTGCCATTAAAAAACGAGCTTTTTCTCAAGATACTCTCTTAAATCCGCGACCGCGATTCTTTCCTGCTCCATACTGTCTCTGAAGCGAACGGTAACGGCACTGTCTTCCTCCGTCTGGAAATCCACGGTTACGCAGAACGGCGTTCCTATCTCGTCCTGCCTTCTGTATCTGCGGCCGATGTTTCCCGATTCGTCATAGTCACAGTTAAAATATTTCGAAAGCTCGGAGTAGATTTCAAACGCTTTTTCTCCAAGCTTTTTCGAAAGAGGAAGCACAGCGGCTTTGACCGGCGCCAAAGCCGGATGGAAACGGAGAACAGTTCTCATGTCCCCTTCTGAAATTTCTTCTTCGTCATACGCCTCGCAAAGGAAAGCAAGGGCCACTCTGTCCGCGCCGAGAGAAGGCTCGATACAGTACGGCAGATATTTAGCGTTTTTCTCCTGGTCATAATACTGCATGTCCTCGCCCGAGCATTCCTGATGACAGCGAAGGTCATAGTCCGTTCTGTCGGCTATGCCCCAAAGCTCGCCCCAGCCGAACGGGAACAAAAACTCTATGTCTGAAGTCGCCTTTGAATAGTGCGAAAGCTCTTTTGGGCTGTGATCTCTGACCCTCATTGAAGCGTCGGTCATGCCCAGATTCTTTAGCCAGTCTATGCAAAACTGCTTCCAATACGCGAACCATTCCAAATCCGTGCCCGGCTCGCAGAAAAACTCAAGCTCCATTTGCTCGAATTCCCTTGTTCTAAACGTGAAATTACCCGGTGTTATCTCGTTTCTGAATGACTTGCCGATCTGCCCGATGCCAAACGGCATTTTCTTCCTTGACGTTCTTTGAACATTGTTAAAATTAACGAAAATCCCCTGAGCCGTCTCCGGGCGAAGATAAAGCAGGTTTTTGCCGTCCTCGGTAACACCCGCATGAGTTTTAAACATCAGATTAAACTGCCTTATGTCAGTAAAATTGTGTTTCCCGCATGTCGGACAGTTTATGCCCTTTTCGTCGATAAAAGTCTTCATTTTGTCAGTCGCCCAGCCGTCAACAATTTCGTCGATTTTGTTTTTAGCGAAATAATCCTCAATCAGCTTATCGGCTCTGAAACGCTCCTTGCATTCTTTACAGTCCATCAGCGGGTCTGCAAACCCTCCGACATGGCCGGACGCAACCCAGGTTTGAGTATTCATGAGTATCGCGCAGTCAACGCCGACATTATAGCGGCTCTCCTGAACAAATTTCTTCCACCATGCGCGCTTAACGTTGTTTTTGAGTTCAACTCCGAGCGGGCCGTAGTCCCAAGCATTCGCAAGTCCGCCGTATATCTCCGAGCCGGGATACACAAAGCCCCTGTTCTTTGCAAGCGCGACGATTTTTTCCATTGTTATTTCCATAAAGCACCTCGCTTTTCAATACTTACCGCAGTTTTCAACTTTTATTCGCTATACAGTGATTTTAATAGCCATAGTCGTTTAAGCCGGTTAAAATCGAATTCACAATAATACAAAAAGCCCTGCGTCCCTAAGGGACGAAAGGCTTTGCTTCCGTGGTTCCACCCTTGTTGAGGAGCAAAAGCCCCCCCACTCAAAGTTTCGCTCAAAAGTTCCTTCATTCGCCTGATATACGGGCTTGCACCAAACGCCCGCTCTCTGAAATATCTTGTGGCAAATTACTGTTCTTTATCATCGCGACAATATAAACAAAACGATTTCTATATAGCTCTCTGAACTTTACCCGATCTCATGCATCTTGTGCAGATATGGATTGTTTTAATCGTTCCGTTATCGTTTATCTTTATTTTTTTGATATTAGCTTTCCACATTTTGTTTGCTCTTCTTGATACATGGCTACGGGTGATACTAATCTTGTGTCCCGTTTGCATGCTCTTATCACAAATTTCGCACTTAGCCATTCCGGCACCTCCTATCTCTTACGCGAAAATCAACATTCGATAGTATACCGGATGCCGAAAAATATTTCAAGCGGTATTTTGATTTTATTGTGAATAAAGTTGAAAACGAGTTAAACGGGCTTGCCCACACTTTTTGCCATAAACAAACAGGGGTTTGCTGCGCCCCACAACGTTTTAAACACCTCGACAGGCTTAAAGCCCGAAGCCGCATAAAACTCTCTCGTTTTGGCGTAATATTTATCCGGATGCGCCGAATCAAGCGTTTTGACCGTCAAAAATTCCTGACCGTGCTCCAAACAATAATCCTCGCAGATTCTGACAAGTCTTCCGCCTATACCTTGCCTGTGATGCTCTGAAAGTATCCCCATAACATGGATTTCGGCGCAGGACGGAAAGTGCACATTCAGCGAAACAAAGCCGACCGGCTCGTTGCCGCAGTACACCGCGATAAAAACGGTATCTCTGACATCTTTAACATATTCAACTATTGCTTCTTCGATTCCGAACCAATCCGGAAGGCTGCGAAGTACCTTATCGCAAATCGCCGATTTCTGTTCGGAATCGGTTACGTTATTATATATATATTCCATTGTGTCTCCCAAATATCTTATGAAACGCTTACTGCAGCGCCTCGACAATTACGGCGGTACCCATTCCTCCGCCTATGCACAGAGAAGCTATGCCAAGCTTCTGCTCTCTTCTTCTCAGCTCGTATATCAAAGTTGTGAGTATTCTCGCCCCGGAAGCACCGATCGGATGACCAAGAGCAATCGCTCCGCCGTTGACATTAACAATCGAGGGGTCGAAGCCCAGTTCCCCCGTAACGCAAACAGCTTGAGCCGCAAACGCCTCGTTAAGCTCGGCAAGCTGAATGTCTTTGCGCTCGAGTCCTGCTTTTTTGAGCGCCTTCTGACATGCCGGCACAACCCCGTAACCCATAATCGACGGGTCAACGCCTGCGGAAGCATGAGCTATTATTCTCGCAAGCGGCTTTAGCCCGAGAGCATTTGCTTTTTCCGCCGACATAATTACGAGCATCGCAGCTCCGTCGTTAATTCCGGACGCGTTTCCCGCAGTAACCGTTCCGTCCTTTTTGAACGCGGGTTTAAGCTTGGCGAGAGTTGCCGTCGTTGTGCCGAACCTCGGAAACTCGTCTGTGTCAAACGGCTTGGGATCGGCATTTTTCTGAGGTATCATAACAGGTGTTATCTCATCTGCAAATTTTCCGGCTTTTATGGCAGCTTCCGCTTTGTTCTGGCTTTCCGCCGCAAACTCGTCCTGCTCCGCTCTCGAGATATTGTATTTATCGGCGAGATTTTCGGCGGTTATACCCATGTGATAATCATTATAAACATCGGTAAGTCCGTCCTTGATAATCATGTCAAGTATCGTATCATGGCCTAGCTTCATTCCGAATCTGGCTTTGCTAAGCAGATAAGGCGCGTTTGACATGCTTTCCGTTCCGCCGGCGAGTATAACGTCATTGTCTCCGCCCGCGATAAGTTGAGCCGCAAGAGAAACCGCCCTGAGTCCGGAACCGCATACCATATTAAGCGCCATTGCCGGTATAGAATAATCGAGTCCCGTTTTTACCGCAACCTGACGCGCGGGTCCCTGTCCCTGCCCGCCCTGCAAAACTGAGCCTATCACAACTTCGTCGATAATGTTCTTGTCAATCCCCGCTCTCTCGATCGCGGCTTTCGCGGCTATCGAGCCTAAATCCGAAGCCGAAAATGCTTTAAGCGTGCCATCGAAATTTCCTATAGCCGTTCTTGCACAACTTACGATTACTGCCTCTCTCATCATATATCTCCCTTCGATAAATAAGCATTTTCCGAAAATACAAACGGCTCGGACAAAAACAAGCTTCGAAAGCGCGTCTGTTTTCAGAATTACATAATTTTACAACCGACTCTTAAATGCCGGAAACGCATAGCTCCTGTCACCGGTAAAAGGGGCGATTTTTTTACAATATAGTATTACTGCACAAGCTACTTTTTACCAAACAAATCCGTTATCTTCTGCCAAAACGTTCTTTCCGGCTCAACATAGGGCGGAGCAATGATTTTTTCTGTTTGCGCCTTAAATTCCGTCGTTCTCAAAACAAACTGAACGCTGTCTACACTGCCGCCGTTTGTAAACGACGGTATTTCCAAGTTTCCCCCGCTGTCCGGCATCGCATCGGAAAGCATATCCGAAAAACCGGCAACTCCGTCCTTTATTTGCCGCTGAGAACCCGCAAGGGTGTTCAGTCCCGCCGCAAGCTCGGGAAGCTTTGCCGCAGACGCAGAAAGCCCTGAGCTGACCTGCGTCAGGCCTGTGTTAAGCCGCGCGATAGACGGAGGTACTTGCTTGAGGCCGGAATAAACCGAATTTATCCCCCCCGTATATTCCTCGACCGCAGCCGATAATGCAGGCATTCCGTCAGTAACCCTCGCAACGCCGTCTATATATGCGCCGATGCCCTCCGCGGCCTCTTTTGCCGCCGCTCCCGACTGTGCCATGCCGTCGGAAATGCCTTTAACATACGCAAGCATTGCCTGACGTTCCTGCTCGCTCAAACCTTGGCTGCCCGCTATCATCTGCGCAAGCCCTGTCACGGCCTCAATCATCCGCGTAGTGTCCGAGTTTGCCGCAAGCGAGGCTTTTATGTCGTTTCCGCTTGTCTTAAGCTGCACGAGTCCGAGCTGTACTCCGCGCACACCGTCAACAAGCGCAGAAGAACCGTCACTGAGCTTGCCTAAGCCTGTGAGCCCCGAATTCAAACCGTTGTACAGTTCCCCGTATCCGCCGCTTAAACCCGCGGCAGCTCCGGAAAGCTCCGTCAGGCCGCTTGCCGCCTGCTCGGCTCCTTCCGCCAGCTTCAGCGTGCCTTCGCGCATTTCGTCTATTCCGTTTACAAGCTCGTTAAAGCCATCCTCAGCCTTCTCTGCGTCAAAGTCAAGCGCGTTTGAAAGCTTATAAGCAACCATTGTTATCGTCACGGACGACATCGAGAAATTGTTTACATCGGCTGTTATAGTGTTTTCGGCGTTCTTTCCCGGAAGCACCGTATAAGAGAGCGTGCAGGTTTTACCCGTCAAAACCGATGCCGCGCCTTCGGCTGTCAAATTTCCACACTTTTCGATATCGATAGGCACCTGAATCTGACACATATAATTTTCGATGTAAGCTTTTTGACACGCGCCGTTAGACTCAACGGAAATTTTTATTTCCAGTTTTCCCGTTGCTCCGGAGATATCTTCGACTTTTTGTCCGTTCAGGTAATATTCAAAACTAAATTTAAACGGCAGTTCATAACTCGTCAGCTCGCCCTGATAATAAAAATGGTTTACGGGCTCGGTAAAGCTCCATCTGACAGAACCGTCCGCCGCCGATGGGCTGAGACCGTTTGTAAGGTTAACTATATTTTTCATATTTGAGCCGTCATTATAGTATCCCGACTGCTTTGAGAACAGATGAACGACGGCTTCCGCATTTTTAACGCTTCCGTCCGCGTTCAGGCTCACATATACCGTTTCGTCTCTTGTAACGCTTTTAAGCTCCGGAATCGGTTCCGAAGTCAACGCCGCATAACCTGTACCGGCTGCCGAAGTAATAAGCATCGATATTAATACAAACGATAAAATTTTTACAATATTCTTTTTCATTATTGCAAACCCTCCCCTTTCTTTCTTCCGAGACTGAGCTTCCGGATAGGCTTATCAAACAAAACCAAAAACTGAGGTACAACAACGAGCACTATGCCTCCGGATATCAATGCCCCCCTGCCTATCAAAAGACCGATTTCCTGCACTGATGTGCTGTCGGAAAACAGGTAAAGGCTGATTCCTGCCGCTCCGAAAATAAGCGCGGATATAAATATTGCCGGTCCCGCTTGCGAAACCGCGGATATTGCGGCTTCAAACTTTGATTTTGAATTTCTGAACTCAACATACCTGTCGCAAAGCAGTATCGCATAGTCGATAGTCGCCCCGAGCTGAACCGCGCTGACTATCATATAGCCTATAAACGAAAGCGGCGTACCTTGGAAATACGGTACGGCCATATTGATAAATATCGAAAATTCGATTGCTGCGGTTAAAAATACCGGTATCAGTATATTTCTAAAACTTATCAGCATTATCAGCATGACAGCTGCTATAGACACAAAATTTACTATAACATAGTCTTTTTCAACCATAGTTTTGATGTCATAGAAAGTTGACATCTTTCCCGCGCTGTAGCTTTCGTCTTCATAGTAATTTGAGAGTGTTTCGCGCAAATCAGAGATGTATCGATAGTTTTGCGGATTTTCGTCTTCGAGAGTCGTCGTGAGCACCATGCGGATATACTTTTCGCTTTGAAAGTTCGATACGGCACTTTCGGGCATAACGCTTCTCGACATATAAGGGTCGGCAATAGTCGAAAGCGTCATCAACTCCTTGACATACGGCTTGCTACCGAGTTCTGTAATCAGCATGTTCTCCCTGCCCGGCTCGCCGCCCGGCACCATTACTATCATGCGCATATTTTCGCCGTACAGTTCGTCGATACGGCTTTTTTCTATACTGTACTGAGATTTGCCCGAGCCCAGTATACCGGATTCGCCGTACAAAAATTTGTTATCCTTCTGAGCGAAAAACAGCGGTACCGCCAAAACGATAACCAGCGGAACAACCACTGTTCTGAGCTTTATCGAGAAATTGCCGAGTTTATCAAATTTCGGCACAAAGGTTCTGTGCGAAAACTTGTCAATCTGCTTGTTGAAAACATAGATTAAAAGCGGCAAAAGCGTTAAAACGCAAATCAGGCTGAACACGACTCCTTTTAAGAGCGCAAGCCCCATGTCCTTGCCTATGGAGTACCTCATCAGGCAAAGTGCCGCAAAGCCCGCAACAGTGGTCAAACAGCTTGCAGCAATCGCCGTTGCGGAATAAGACGTTGCCTTTATAACCGCCGCTTTCGGATCGAGACCGTTTTTTCGCTCTTCCTCATAGCGATGGAACAGGAACAGCGAATAGTCTATTGAAACCGCAAGCTGCAAAAGCGCCTGTATAGAGCGCGTTATATTCGATACGCTTCCGAGCGTGAAATTCGTGCCCGCGTTTATCAGTATGGCCACTCCTATTGTTCCAAGGAACAAAATAGGCGCGAGCCAGGATGATGTGGCGAGTGTCAGCAGCACAAGCACTATCACCACAGCAATAAGAGACGATTTTATTATTGCCGAGTCGGCCGTATCCATCGCGGCCTTGCTCGCAACGACATCGCCGCTCATTGAAAACGTTTCGCCTTCGAGTTTTTGCCTTATCTCGTTTACCGCGCTTTTAGAAACGTTTGAAAAGCCGTTATACCAGAATTCAACATCAAACAAGGCGTTTCCGTCTTTGTAATACAGGTCTAAAAACCGTTCATCCATCGCGTTTACGGGGATACGAACATCAGTAACGTTATCGAGCCACGTAACGGTTTTAACTCCGTTAATGCCCGATAAAACTTCTTTTATTTCAAGAGCGTGAACGACGGAAACATTTTCGACTAGTACCTGGGAAGACTCCGGATAACCGAACTCCTTTTTCATAAGTACTATCGCTTCTCTTGTCCCCTCATCTTCAGGCAGGTATAAAGACATGTCGTAATTTACGTTCACAAACTGCATCGTAATAAGACAGGCTAATACTATAACCGTATACAGCGCGGCGACTGATTTTTTATGATCCAGAATAAACGCCACAATTTTTCCCATAGCTTACCTCTTTATAAAGTTTTTGTATTTGCATTATAACCCTTTTTGCGGATAAGAGCAACCTTCAAAGTACCTCAATTAAAGTCCGCGCTGCCAGTGTTTACTTTGGCACAAAAACAGTATAATATATACTGAATGAATGCTGTGTAAACGCCGATTTGTTGACTTTGAACAGAAATGCGGCTGATTTAATCCGCACATTCGTGTAAGGGCGGATAATTACATTTCAACGAAAAAAAGGGGATAACAATGGGCTTGGTTTCTTTGCGGCAGTGCGGCAGTTATGATTATGCCGAGGTTAAAAACGCAATAAAAAAATCGATTTTTGATCTCGGCGGTATTGAAAAATATATACAAAAAAACGATACGGTGCTTCTAAAAGTAAACCTTGTTCTCGAAAAGAATCCCGATTCCTGCGCGACGACTCACCCTTCTGTCGTTAAAGCACTTGCCGAGCTGATAATTGAGTACGGAGCAAACGTTATCATCGGAGACAGTCCCGGCGGAACGTTTAACGAATCCAGATTGCGCAGCGTGTACAAAATCACAGGCATGGCCGCAGTTGCCGAGGAAACGGGCGCAAAATTGAACATGAACTGCAAAGAGTTTGAAAAACCTACCCCCGACGGGATGATGCTTAAGAAAATACGCATGACGGACATGCTGAACGATGCCACAAAGGTTATCTCCGTAGCAAAACTCAAAACACATATTATGATGACCTACACCGGCGCCTTGAAAAATATGTTCGGAGTAATACCCGGAATAACTAAGGCGAAGTACCATTACAACCTCAGGGATTATAATGACTTCGCCAATACGCTTATAGATATATGCAATGCCGCAAACCCGGTTTTGAGTTTTATAGACGGAGTAATCGGCATGGAAGGCTCCGGCCCGACATCGGGCAAGCCGCGAAAGCTGGGAGTTATAATAGCTTCTCCGAGTCCGTTTTGCGCCGATGCCGCAGCTCTGAAAATAATCAATCTTGACGAAAATCAAGTCCCGGTAACAGCACAGGCAATTAAGCGCGGCTTTTTGCAGTCCGGGCTGAAGGACACAACGCTCGTCGGAGACGATATCTGCAAATTTACTGTGCCTGACTATGCAATACCCAAAATACTGAGCCTGCAGGCTACAAAATTCAGAATACCGGTGTTTGCAAGAAGATTTTTCAGTATGCATTTGCAGACAAGGCCGGAATTCATCCGGGAAAAATGCGTTATGTGCGGATTGTGCGCAAAATCCTGCCCCGCTAAAATAATAAAGCTGAAGCCCGGAGCAAAAATACCGGTGTACAACCCGGAAAAATGTATAAGATGCTACTGTTGCCACGAACTTTGTCCCAAAGCTGCAATAAACGTAAAAAAACCGCTTGTTACGCGGTTTATGAAATAAAGTGCCGTTATTACAGAGTCAGAGTGTTTTAGCCGAAAACCGGTTTAAGCGGCAAACTCGCTTCACCCTCTCAAAACAAGAACCTGCCGACATATTCAAAAATAAGCCCTACGGCAAACCATACGGGGGCGTAGTCCAGGCGGATTACGCCTTTAACGCTGTACCTCGAACCGCTGTAATCCCAAGGGCAAACATCGGCTTTCTTCATTATAGTTCCCGCGGCAAACTCGGCGGCAAATATGCACAGCATATACACCAGCCCCCTTATCACCAACGGGAACGAAGCTATAAGCGCGCCTATCGGCCCAAGAAAACATGCCGACCCATATATAAAAAACATCCAAAGCGAAGTGTTGGATACAAGCCTGTATTCTCCTTTGATTAAAGAGCCGACCCCCGTCCAGAAAACTTCCATTAATAATCCGATTGCTCCGAAAATAACAAATTGTTTAACCATAGGATTATTATGTCTCTGAAGCCCTGATTTATGCAAAATGCACTTCGCCGGGCACCTGCCCGGCGAAGAACGGTTTCCCGCGTTTTATGAAAGTAATGTAAACACTGATAAATTCACTTTGGACGGAGTTTCAGTCCCCTCCGTTATTTTTTTGCTCTCGGAGGGCTTATTTCTCCCGTGCCCTGAAGGACCGCCGTTCCTTCCTGATTTGTGCACACGGCGTTTATCTTGGCCCTCTTCTTCTCGATGTCAATTTCAGTTATTTCCACAGTGGCGGTTATAGTATCGCCAAACCTGACGGGAGCGAGAAAATTCAGATTTTGACTTATCCATATCGTACCGTAACCCGGCATTATATTCCCGAGCACTCCGGAGACCAGCCCGGCTGAAATAAGCCCGTGCGCGATTCTGGTTTTAAAAAATGTTCCCTTCGCGTATTCTTCGCTGAGATGCGCGGGGTTTATATCCCCCGATATGCCCGCAAACAAATACACATCCGTTTCCGTTATTGTTTTCGAAAACGATGCCTTTTGACCTACGGTCAATTCATCTATCGTATAGCCCATTTTATACCTCCCTTTTTAATAAACGCCGCCAAATCAGTCAAGCAGATAGGCCGCGACCAGCTTCATCGTGTTTTCGACACCGTCGTAATGGCTTCTTTCCATGCCGTGACTTGCATGAACTCCGGCGCCTATGAGCGCACCTTTAATGTTATTGCCTCCCCTGAGCGCCGCTGATACATCGGAGCCGTAGTAAGGGAAAATATCAACCGCGTATTTCAGTTCGTGCCGCTTCGCGATTTCGATAAGTTTGCCTGTGTACTCGTAGTCATAAGGCCCGCTCGAATCTTTAACGCATATCGAAACAGCGAACTCGTTTCCTTCGAGATCCTCACCGATACAGCCCATATCCACGGCAAGCAGCTCACTTATCTCTTGAGGTATGTTCGACATGCCGTGTCCAATTTCCTCGTATACCGAAAGCATATATTTCACGTCATACTTCGGCCTAAGATTGTTATCTTTGAAATATTTAAGTACTCCGAAACATAACGCGACAGAAAGCTTATCATCCAAAAATCTTGACTTAATAAAGCCGGATTCGGTTATAACCGTTTTCGGGTCATAGCACACAAAATCGCCGGTCTGTATCCCGAGCTCTTCGACATCCTCCCTGCTTTCAACTTTTTCGTCCAGGCGGATTTCTATGTTCTCGATGTCCCTCTTCTTTTCGGAAGCATCTTTGTAAACGTGGACGGCAGGGCTTGTTGACAGTATTGTGCCGGTATACACTTTTTTGCAGCGAGTATATATCTTGCAGTACTCCCCGTCAAGCGTCGGGATAATCGGCCCGCCGATAGCGGCTACCGCGAGCTTCCCCGTAGATTTTATCGAACGAACCATTAAACCCAGCGTATCCAAATGCGCGCATACTCCGACGGTTTTTGAGCTGTCCTGCCCCGGAACCGTTATTATTACGTTGCCTTTTTCGTTTGTCTCGCTTTCAAGCCCAAGTTCGGCAGCGTATTTTTTCACTTTATCGGCCGCATTTTTAGTAAACCCCGAAGGGCTGTCTGTAAGCAACAAATCTTGCAGCGTGTCTAAAACATATTTCTTATCGAAGTTAAAATCCATCCCGACCTCCTTAAACTATTCGTATGTCTTGTCCCTTGTCATTAAATCCGTCACAACTTTTCTGGGAGGCTTTCCGCCAAACAGAGCGTCATTCACCCCGGAGACAATCGGCAGTTCGACACCGTACTTATCGGCAAGAGCCAGCGCTGATTTCGCTGTTACAACACCTTCCACGACGGTGTGAACCTCCTTTAGCGCCTCCTCCAAGCTTTTCCCTTGTCCTAATAATATGCCGCAGCGCCTGTTTCGTGAATGCATGCTCGAACAGGTAACAATAAGATCTCCGATGCCCGTAAGCCCGGCAAAAGTTGCCGCTTTCGCGTTCATCGCGATACCGAGCCTCGATATCTCGGCGAGACCCCTGGTTATTATCGCGGCTTTAAGGTTGTCTCCGTAGCCCAAGCCATCGGCGATTCCCGCCGCGAGAGCTATAACGTTTTTTGTCGCGCCGCCGAGTTCCGCACCGATAACATCCTGAGAGGTATAAATCCTGAAATAATCCCTCATAAACATGTTCTGCACATGCTTGGCCGCAAGTTCGTCCTCCGATGCGGCAACACAAGTCGAAGGAAGCCCAAGCGCTACCTCCTCAGCATGCGCCGGACCCGAGAAAACAACGGGTATGCAGCCGCACAGCTCTTCGGCAAGCACCTCCGAAAGCCGCTTCGTGCTTCCTTCCTCAAAACCCTTCGCTGTCGAAACAACAATTTGCCCCTTCTTTATGTAAGGCGCAACAAGTACGGCGACTTCTCTCGTCGCCTTTGACGGAACGGAAAACACGATAACATCGGACCCCGCCGCATCGGCTATATTCGAACTTAACTTAATGGAAGGTGGTATATCAATATTTGTAAGATATTCGTCGCTCCTGCCGTGTTCCCTGACATATTGCAGCTTGGTTTCCGACCTCGCCCATACGGTCACATCGTAGCCGTTCTTATTCAGAAGAATAGCCAGTGCCGTTGCCCAGCTTCCAAAGCCTAATACCGTAACTTTCTGCATTTTCTCCTCCGAATGAATCGTAATATGCAATTACCTCACGGCAAAATTTGCCGCCTGTGCAAAGTATAACAAAGAAATTATTTACATGCAACAACATAAAGTAAGTGCCGAACAAGCCCGTCAGACCGTCTTCGACTTTATTCGCTCAGGACCAAAAACAGGCCGTATCGCCGATACAAAAATCGTACGATGCAGCCTGAAAGAAGGGTATGACTTGTTACCGCAGAAGTTTAGCAAGTGCTGATTTAAGTAAACACTGTTTAAAACACTTTGGACGGATACTCGGATGATTTAATCCGCGCATCCTCGTCCTAAGCGGCCGTTATACGACCTTTGTGCGGAGCGGGATGCTTGCGGGCGCAACAGTTCGATTAAATCAGCACTTACTTAACCGAACGGTCGCGCAAAATTTTACTGTTACGGCGCTGCCAAATCATCTATCAGTGCCGCAGTTACCGCCGCAAGCATATGGCTGACGTTTTCTTTGTGTTTCGGGCTCACGGTCACGTTAAACTCCTGCTGCTCTATCTTTGCCCCGGCAAGAGAAGGTATGGCCCGCTGTATGCAGACTGTCACGGAGTTCTCCCTTATGCTTGATGCCGTTACGCTCGACTTAGAGTTTAGACCGTAAGTAATAATATTTCCGTTTTTTATGTTCAAATGCTTAAATATATCTATGTCGTCTGTATTCACCAGCACAGCCGAATAATCCCTGCTCAGTTCGAAACCACGGTCTTTGTCAATGCTGTTTATAATCACGACATTAGGTTTTGCGAGTTGAATTCCCCTGTTCATCATATTCGTGACATAGGGAATAATACAACCCGATGAAAAGAATATATCGTCGGCAAATTCGACGCTGTAATCCCTGCTGAAATGCTTGGGGCTTGATTTTAAACTGTATACGGAACGTATCGCCCCGGCAATTTTTTCAAAACTGTCTATATCGACGACTCCAATGCGTACCATGAATCTCCCCTTATTAAAAAGGCTTTATGGCATGTTGAATAATTGTCCTGCGCAATTATTCAACACTTCCTTATAATAACGGCGCAACACTGCGCTGCAAAAAACAGAACCTCACACCGCTGACCATTGCTTCGGCAACAAAATATAGCAAAAACGCTATAATTCGTTGTTCCCTCGCTTAGACGCAGATGCGTCTGCTCGTCTCAAGTACCGCGAAGTATTTTATGCGGCACTTAACTTCCGCGGTAATATATATAAACTGCATATATCAGTGTTGCCCGGTTGCGATTCAATTATACAAAATCATGTTTTTGTTTTTTTAGCTACTACATATTGACATTCCGGCCGTAACGTATACAATATATAGTGTTTCGTACAAAACAAGACAGTTTTGGCGTCAACAATCCGACTACAGTATGCGGCTCAAATAACACCGCGATTTAGCCTGAAAAACTCGAACTTGAATGAACTTCGGCGGCATACTGAGCAATAAGCTTCGTACATTGCGCAGGAGTAACGGATTTTGTCGCAGGTTAACGCCTTGATTTTTTGTAACTGTGTCGTTTAGACCCAAGACGGGCTAAACAACGCCGCAGCTCTCCGATGCGGCGCATCTGCGTCTTAGCGGGGGAACAAACTACTAAAGAGAATTGAGGGGATATCTTTGCCGGACAAGCTGATTAAACGTCATTTTACAAAAAAGCTGGTATCGGAGCAGGGCTCGGTATACGACCTGTTCGAATGGAAAAAAGTCGATGTAGTGCTGACGAACTACAAAACCGGATCCGTTATAACCGATATGCGGGATCTCGAATTCCCGGAATTTTATTCGCAAAGCGCCTGCGATATCATAGCGAGCAAGTATTTCAGAAAAAAAGGCGTTCCCAATGACCGCGGCTGCGAATATTCAATGAAGCAGCTTACGCATAGAATGGTTAACTTCTGGGTTAACTCCCTTGCTGACGAAAAGCTTGTAACGGACGAACAGCGCCAAATAATCTACGACGAGCTGGCATACATGCTTCTCTCGCAAATGTGCGCGCCGAACAGCCCCCAATGGTTCAATACCGGCCTTGCAGATGCATACGGGGTTAAAGGCTCCGCACAGGGTCACTATTATTTTGACGAGAAAAAGGGGCGCGTGGTCGAATCCGAAGATTCATACACAAGAACTCAGGGTTCTGCCTGCTTTATACTCAGCATAAAAGACAGCCTTTTGGGAGAAAAATCGCTCACCGACCAGCTGACGAAGGAAACGTTGCTGTTCAAATACGGCTCCGGAGTCGGAACAAACTGGTCCCCGATACGAGCAAACGGCGAATACTTGTCCGCAGGCGGGAAATCGTCCGGGCTTCTGAGCTTTTTAAAGGTTTCTGACAGAAACGCGGGAGCTATAAAATCAGGCGGAACAACAAGGCGTGCCGCCAAAATGAATATACTTAATATAGATCACCCCGAAATATTCGAATACATAAAATGGAAGGCAAACGAAGAAGACAAGGCGGAAGCTCTGGGAAAGATGGGCTATTCAACGTCGTTCGAAGGCGAGGCCTACGATACCGTATCGGGTCAAAACTCTAACAACTCGGTTCGCATACCGGACTCATTTATGCAGACATTAAGCATACCCGGCGCAAAATGGAAACTCAAAGGCAGAGTAGACGAAACTCTTGACAGAGAAGTATCGGTTTCCGAGATGTGGGACCGCATCTCTTATTCCGCTTGGCGCTGCGGAGACCCCGGAGTCCAGTACGACGATGTTATCAACGCATGGCACACCTGCCCTTACGGAGAGGACGGAGTTTATAACGCTCCGTACAACCGCATTAACGCGTCGAATCCCTGCTCGGAGTATATGTTTCTTGACGATACCGCCTGCAACTTGGCGAGCATAAACGTGATTAAGTTTTACGACTGTGAAAAAGACGAGTTTGACCTCGAATCTTATCTTCATTGTATAATGATAAGTCAGCTCATGCTCGAAGCTACTATACACCACGGCCAGTTTCCGACGACGGATATTGCCTACAAGTCGTACAAGTTCAGAACAACCGGCCTCGGCCTCACAAATATCAGCTCGCTGCTTTTGATGCTCGGCCTTCCCTACGATTCTGACAAGGCAAGAACCCTTTGCGCGGCGCTTACAAGCATTATGACCGGCTATTCCTATTACACCTCGGCACTGATGGCCAAGAACGTCGGGCCGTTTGACTGCTACGATGTAAACAAAGAAGCGATGGCGAGAGTTATAAAGAATCATGCCGTCGTTGCCGGAGTATGCTCCGACGAATACGACGGACTTAATTACGAGCCCGTTAAAATCAACCACGAAATATTATCGGAGCTCGGCCTGAGCAACCTGTCGAGCGGTCTTAAACTGGCATGGGACAGTGCGATAAGCGAAGGCTGTGCTCACGGCTATAGAAACGCTCAGGTCAGCGTTCTTGCTCCTACCGGAACGATTTCGTTTGCCATGGACTGCGCCGCTACTTCCAGCGAACCGTTTTTCAGCCACGTTGCTTACAAAAAGCTCGTCGGCGGCGGTTTTATGGAAATTGTCAATCCTTACCTGACAATGGGTCTCAAAAAACTCGGCTATAGCACCGAACAGATTGCGGACATTTTGGATTACATACTACGCAAGGAGAACAAAGACGGGTTCGAGATGCTTGCCGACGGAAAAATCGAAGGTTCGCCCCACCTCAAAGAAGAAGATTACGACGTGTTCGATACGGCAAGCAAATGCGGAAGCGGTTCGAGATTTATAAGCCCCGAGGGTCATGTGAAAATGATGGGCGCTCTTGCCGCTCATGTCACCGGCGCAATCTCTAAGACAGTAAACATGCCGAACGACTCAACCGTCGAAGACGTGAAAAATATTTACCTGCTCTCATGGCAGCTCGGAGTAAAGGCGATTGCGCTTTACAGAGACGGCTGCAAGGTTTCCCAGCCACTCAGCGCGACGAATAAGTCTTCGAAGGACAAGCCGCTCAGCGACTATACTTACAACGAGCTTTTGGAATATATAGCGCATAACAAAGAAAGCCACAAGCCGCTCAGAGTAAAGCCGAGCGGAATCAGAATGGCGAGAGTTCACGAGGCCGCAATAGACGGGCTTAAACTCTACATTACAACCTCGTTCTACGACGACGGACGTCTCGGAGAAATATATGTCTCGTCCGGACGTCAAGGTTCACTTGTAAAGGGCCTGCTGGACAGCATATCGACGACAGTCTCTGAAATGCTTCAATACGGAATTTCTCCGACCGAAATTGCCAGAATGTACCGGGGCCAAAAATTTGAACCCAGCGGCTTTGTTTCCGGCCACCCGTACATCAAATCCGTGGATTCTATATCCGATCTTATAAGCAAAATTATCGATATCGAGCTAGGCGACTACAGTAATTGCCAGGTGCGTCCCAGTTCGAACGATTTGCGCGGATCTGCGGTTTCTCACGAACCGATTAAAACAGATTTAAGCAAAAAGACCGCAAAAGATTATATTTACGGCTCGGTCTGCCCTAATTGCCAATCAAGCAAAATGGTAAAGAACGGAACATGTAAAGTATGCACCGAATGCGGCACGACAACCGGTTGCAGCTAAAAATCGTAAGCCGCGGGCTGTTGACAACTTTTGTCAACAGCCTTTGTTTTTGAAAAATTACCGCCTATTAAAAGCAGAGTACATTTTTACGCCGAGATTAGGTATAATAGACGAAATGCTTGATTCGAGTAAGTGCCGAACATCTGACATAAGTCATTTATTCGGCCGCTATTACTTCGGCAACAAAATATAGGAAAACGCTATATTTTGTTGTTTCCTCACTAAGACGCAGATACTTAGAAGATATAATACGGAGAGTGTTTATTATGAAAAATAAATTGTTGCTTTGTTCCGCAACCGCAATGCTTATCCTTTCGGCATGTACGACTGTTAAGGATGCGTTCGCGGATACTCGGACACAGGATATTGCTTCCGGATATACCGGAGGCATACACGAACCCCTTGAGGCCACAGCCTTATACACCGCTCAGATAACAGCCGGGCCGGCGGACAAGACCCTTGTGCCCGGTTCTGTAAACGTTTCGACGGAGCAAAAGAACATTGCTGTGCCGAAAGCGGACGGAAGGCCCGGAGAGACCGTTAATATCGGCACATATGAACT
The DNA here is from genome assembly GCA_031550435.1 of Eubacteriales bacterium. Lineage (GTDB taxonomy): Bacteria > Bacillota > Clostridia > Lachnospirales > WRAX01 > JAVBOO01. The sequence continues at coordinate 34,817 of JAVBOO010000008.1, read as the reverse complement.
CCCTGCCGTGACAGGCATCGGAGATAAGGACTTCCAAAGTTATGTCAATAAAACCATTCAGGGCGATATTATCAGTTCGGTTGAGGAGTATAAAAAGACCTATGAAAAGCAAGCGGTAGAATATGACAAGGCAAAGGCTGAGGGAAAAACCGATGTTGCGGAAGGACTAAAAAATGCTCTTGATAATATGTCCTATATTTCAACGATACTGCCTCTTTCCGAAAACTCCGAGTATTTTGCCCTGGCGAATATCGTTGGCGCATATACCGGCGGCGCTCATGGTTACAGCGTCATAACGCCTTATAATATTGACCTTGCAAACGAGCGTTTTATGTCGCTTGACAATCTGTTCTCGACCCCCGACTATGAGCCTGTGCTGCTGTCGGAAATAAACAAAATTATCGAAACGGATCCTTCGATCAGGGAACGCATGTACCCCGGCTCCGATTCTGTCAGCGATATAGACGATGACGACTGGTTTCTATCGGGCAGCGATCTTGTGATATTCTATCCGCCGTATGAAATCGGGCCTTATTCGTCGGGTTACATTTATTTTGAAATCCCCTTGTCGAACCTCAGCTCTATACTGTTGCCGGAATATCAAGACTTTGAAACAGAGGTTCTCAACTCCCCGGAAGAACTGTTCGGGAATTAGCGCGCCGATTCAAGTAGGTGCTGATTTAATCGAACGATCGCTCCACGAAGCGGGCAAGTGAGTAAAAAATTTTGTTCTAATCGAAATCGGCAAACGATGCCGAAACCATTGTTGGGCATGTTGAAAAATCGCCTTGCGGCTTTCCATTGAAAATGGGAAAACACCATTTTTCAATGGAGAGCGCCGCTCGCTCAAGCCACTAAAGTGGGTTTCATGCGCAATTTTCAACACTTCCTTGTTATAAAAGCTCGCATAAAAACGGCGCGGTATAATCACCGCGCCGTAAGCTTTGTAAGTTTAAATGGGCAATAAGGGACTCGAACCCCTGACTTCTTCCACGTCAAGAAAGCACTCTACCAGCTGAGTTAATTGCCCGTGAAAAGCAGTGTAACATATAACGCTGTTTTTGGCAAGAGGAAAATTTGCGTTGCTCAGGCTCGGATAGCCTGCAAGTGCACTGCGGCAACGTCGAATTAAACCAAACAGCGTTTAAACTGTTCCGACAGTGCTTGCAATTTCCTGCCATTATTGATAGAATTGTCAAGTTGAATACTTAAAAAACGAACGGGGACATAACGCCGCAACGATATTTTCAAGCCCGGCGCAAAATTAATAATAACGAGATGATCCGATGTTAATTTTTCTTTTATGCACATTTTCGGTTGCAGTGTTTTCCTTGGCCTTGACAAAAGCGTTTTTCGTTACCGACAGCTTTTCTTCGGCAATTTTAAGAACAGCCGTATTCTCTGCGGCAATAATATTGCTTGCAACTTATATCATGGGCTTTTTTGGCCTGTACCGTATCGAGTTTATAATACCTGTATGCATCGCTTTATATGCGGCGACTATTGTTGTTTGCCGGGAAAAACATATAAATTTGTTAGAAAATAACTTTGCCGGCCTTTTCTCCGAGTTGGGCAAAACCGAAAAATTTCTTGCGGTCTTTTTGGCGGGCTCGCTGGCAATAAAGCTCGTTTGTCTGCTGTGCCTCAGAACATACGACTTTGAAGGAATTGCTTTCAGGCTGCCCGGCATCGCGGAGTACATAGCCGAAGGCAGAATTGCACCCATACCCTCGTCCGTTTTTTTTAATTCGACTCCTAAAAATATCGAAATGTTTAATATGTGGGCGCTTGTGTTCCGGAGAGACGGTTTTTACTTGAAGCTTCCTCAGCTTGTGTTTTCGCTCACGGGAACGCTCTCTGTATACGGAATTTGCCGTCAAGTCGGCTGCGGACGCAAAAACTCGCTTTTTTCGGCGTTTATATTTCTTTGTACACCGATAATAATCGCCCAGATCGGAACATCACTCATAGACGGCTCCGTTGTTTCGCTCACGGCTGCGGCGCTTTATTTCGCGCTCAAAATGCGCGATGAAGGCAGTATCGGCAATATCGTCACCGCCGGCATCGCGGCCGGCATACTTCTCGGAACCGAATACAGAGCCGGTGCCGCAGTCGCAATTCTTGTAACACTTATCGCTCTTTCTTACATCAAAGCCAATGAATACGGCTCACTCAGAACTGTTTATGTCTATGCTCTCATAACGCTGTTTGCCGGGGGCGTATGGTATTTTTACAACATTTTTTGCTTTGGCAGCGCCTTTTATCCTTACGATAATTGTTTTCAGGCAATTACGGCGAATACGGACAGGGTTTTGGCAGGCTTGACCTACGCTCATTGGAGTGCGGATTCACTCACGGATATATTAAAGCTACTTTTTGTTACAAAATATAACGGCGAGCAAAACATACTCGGGACGTTTTTCATTTATGGGATTTTAATCGCAGTGCCGTCTTATTTGGTTTTTGCGATACGGAAAAAAAAGCTGAACCGGCTGACAGGAATCATTATTTCGTTTTCCGTTATCCTGTTTCTGCTGACTCCGGAGAAACTGCAAGCCGGGCACATTTTAGCCGTTGTTATCGCAGGAGCGTCCGCTGTAGCGCTTATGTTTGAAAACACCAAGCTCGGCCCAAAATTTAAGCCTGTAATAGCGCTCGTTCTCTGCCTGAGCTGTTTTTCGGGCTTAGCTTATGATATGCACAAGCTGCACTCCGCAGCAAAGGAAAACGGCGTTACGCCAAATGTATTCCTGTTCAGAAACAGCCGGTATCCCGATTCGTTTACCGCTAACATTTCAAAATACCTCGACAACGGAAAATATACCGTCGCCGGCATGTTAAAAAGCATAAGCTCATATGACCTGTACTATTTCGGAATTAAAACTCAAAACAGGTTCACGCGCATTTCCTTCGGCGACCCGCAAGAGAACATGCTTGCCGAATCATTGTTTAAACTTGGAAACTACAAGGACTTTTATTACTTTATGGAAGAAAACCGCCCGAATTACCTGATAATCGACAGATACTACGGTGATTTCAACCTCTATCTCGAAAAATATGATAAATCAAGCAAATATAAGCTTTTGTACGAGCAAGACGGCGTTATACTATACGGAAGATAGCGGAGGAGATTGCAATGACGTCAAAAATGTACACCGGAGCCGTTATCGGAGTAGACGGAATGCTTGTCGAGGCAGAAGTTGATATTTCTCCCGGCATGCCGCAGTTTGATATAGTCGGACTGCCTGACTCCTCGATAAAAGAGGCGAAAGAACGCGTTCGCTCGGCCATCAAAAACTCCGGTGTTGTATTTCCGAACGGTAAAATCACGGTAAATCTCGCTCCGGCGTATATAAGGAAAGAGGGTTCGTCCTTCGACCTGCCGATCGCCTGCGGTATCCTGACCTGCTCCTATATCCTGCCCGAAGCGGCTTCTGAGGTGTTTATCGCCGGAGAACTTGCCCTCGACGGCAGGCTTCGCCCCGTGAACGGCATACTGCCCATGACCCTTTGCGCCAGAGACCGTGGCCTCAAGCAAATACTCGTACCTGCGGAAAACGCCGAAGAAGCAGCGCTCGTGAAAGAAATCGATGTTATACCCGTTAATTCACTTACCGACATCTGCGGCCATTTCAGGCAGGACAAAATACCTCCGTACAAACCGGCTGAAAAGCCTGCCGGAGCGTATGTCTCCCAGGGAATTGACTTTTCGGATGTTAAAGGTCAGGAACATATTAAACGAGCGCTTGAAATCGCCGCGGCCGGTAAGCACAATATTCTTATGATTGGCCCGCCGGGCTCCGGAAAGACTATGATGGCAAAGCGGCTTGTAACCGTTCTGCCCGATTTGACAAGCGAAGAAAGCTTTGAGGTAACAAAGGTTTACAGTGTCGCCGGTCAGCTTAAAGACAGGCGTTCCCTTGTGACGGAGCGCCCGTTTCGCGCTCCGCACCACACGATATCATACGCCGCTCTCGTCGGCGGAGGAAAATACCCCATGCCCGGAGAAATCAGTCTCGCCGATAAGGGCGTGCTGTTTATGGACGAACTTCCCGAGTTTCAAAAGAGTGTACTCGAGGTGCTGCGGCAGCCGCTTGAAGACAAAAGCATAAACATAGCAAGAGCAAGCGCAAACATTACATACCCCGCGGACTTCATGTTAGTGGTATCGCTTAATCCATGCCCCTGCGGCTATTACGGGGATAACGACAAGTGCAAGTGCCCGCCTAAAGAGATTAAAAAATATCTGGGGCGTATATCGGGGCCCCTCCTCGACCGTATCGATATACAGGTCGAGGCAAGACGCGTCAACTACGAAGAGCTTGAAGGCGGAAGCACCGGAGAAAAATCCGAGACTATCAAAAAGCGCATTAAAAAGGCATTGGAAATCCAACGCCACCGATACAAAAACGACAAGATAACATATAACTCGGAATTGACCGTGCCGCTCACGGAAAAATACTGCCGACTTGACGCGCAGAGCAACGCCCTGCTCGGCAAGGCCTTTGAAGCTCTCGGCCTGAGCGCTAGAGGATATCATAAAATCATCATGGTTGCGCGAACAATTGCAGATATCGCCGGGAGCGAAAACATACTGATAAGCCATATAGCCGAAGCCCTGCAACTGAGAAGTCTGGACAGAAAGTTCAGACTCTAGCGGCTCAGTGTATAAAAACGTTGGCCGGATTATTGCAGCCTTAGTTTTTCCAGCATCTCGTCTAAAGATATTTTTGCGCCTTTGAATGACGGCCACGAATTGATTCCGTCACCTTTTTCCCTCGGTATAACATGAAAATGGAGATGGAAAACAGACTGGTGTGCGGATTCACCGCAGGCATTAAGCAGGTTTACCCCGTCATAACCGCATATCTCGGTATAGTGCTCCGAAACAAGCTTAACCGTGTTCATTGTCTGCGCTAAAGTCTCGTTATCGCAATCGAGTATGTTTTCGCAATGCTTCTTGGGAATAACAAGCGTGTGCCCGTCGACATCGCCCGCTATGTCCAAAAACGCGATGCAAAACTCGTCTTCGTAAATCTTTCTGCATGGTATGTTGCCTTTGATAATTTCGCAAAAAACACAACTCATATACTCACCCCGCACTAAATTTTCCCGCGCAACCCGCTTGAGCCGGATGTGTCTTGCGCGTCTTCGCAAATATACAGCTTATGCAGCGCTCTCGTACACGCTACATACAAAAGTTTTTTTGTAAACAAATCTTTCCGTCTGAACTCATTTCCGCAGATGATAACCGCGTCGAACTCAAGACCCTTGGCCATATAGGCGGGCAAAATGCTTATAACGCCCGGCAAGAGTAATTTTGTCGGGTTTTTATCTCCAAAGAAGCAAATTTTCGTTCTGTCGAGAGTCGTCTTCTCATATATTTCTCTCGCGCTATCCATGCTCATCGTAACAACCGCGATAGAATTATGTTTCTGCTCGGACAGGCGATGCAGTATTCTGTCAACCATCTGCGAAAAACTTTCGTCGTTTTGCGTCCTTTCGAGCTTCACCTGTTCCGAATGCCTGATAAACGGAGTTTCTGTGGTCATACCAATTATTCCGTTCGCAAACTCGGTAATCTCAAACGATGAACGATACGATTTTGTCAAAGTAAACGATGAAACGCTTTTATCTTTAAACGCCAGGTCCAGTACCTTTACTATCCCTTCACCGTTCGGGCGTTCTATAGATTGGTTTATGTCGCCGAGAAACGTGAATTTCGCCTTAGGATACAACATCGAAAAACACTTTGTCACAAGTGTTCCGTAGTCCTGCGCTTCGTCAACGATAACGTGTTTTATATTGCCGTGTTCCCTGTTCGTTGAAGTTTTCAGCTTCAGGTACAGCATGGCGCAAGCGTCGTCAAAAGGAATATATCCCTTGTCCAAGTTCATTTTCGCGCCTGAAAGTATGCGTCCGATGCTCTTGGGAAGCGCAATGTCACCGGCTAACCTGCGGAAAAACGCCTCGTCCGATATAAGTTCATAATACAGCTTGAAACAATCAATACTGAACTCTTTTTTCAACTTGCGTTTTATGTCTTCGATAATGCCCGAAACAATGCGCTTAGCATTCTTTTCTTCCTCAAACATCATCTTCGGATTTTTGCTGACCAGCTCGTAAATCCGAGCATGAAGCTTCGGCGCTTGCTCGTTTATCATATTCATTACACGGGTATTCAGCCTGTTTAATGAGCTTTCAGCCGAAACGTTAATTTTATTGTCCAGGAACAGCGCCTTCAATTCGCGCGAAGATATCAACAGCTCTTTGTTGAAATATACATCCTCAAAGTCGTGGCTCTTTCTCAGGTAATAGTCGAGATACCTGTCGAGTATAAGCGAAAACTCTTCCGAGTCCTTAAATTCCGAAGCCGCGAGCATGGCGTCTCTTCGCCCGGGATTGCTGACAAACAGCTCGTAACGGCTGCTCTTGTTCTGTATCCTCATGCTCTTGAACGCGCTTTTCAGTATCTTGTAAAGCGTTGTCTGGTTTGCCGCCTCTTCTCCGAGTGTCGGCAAAACCTCGTCAATATATTCCGAGAAAATATTATTAGGAGACACAATTAAAATATCGTTTTTGTCTGTTCCGTTTTTCCTGCCCTCATATAACAGATAGGCTATTCTGTGAAGGGCAACGTTTGTTTTTCCGCTTCCGGCAACGCCTTGAACCGCTACAACATCGCTTTTTGTTTCTCTGATTATACAGTCCTGCTCTTTCTGTATAGTTTCGACTATGGTCTTCATTTTTCCGGCGGTGCTGCGGGAAAGTACCTCGCAAAGCAGGCTGTCGTTCACAACGACATCTGTGTCGAAGTGATATTTAAGCTCACTGTTTTCGATTTTAAACTGGCGTTTGAGTAGGATTTCCCCGGCCACTTCGCCCGCGTGTGCGGTGAAAGACGCTCTTCCTCGCTCAAACCTGTAAAACATCGAAGCGACAGGCGTTCTCCAGTCCAAAACGTATATTTTCGAACCGTTTGCATTCATCAGATTAAAATATCCTATATACAGCTTTTCGATCAAGTCCGAGCCGTCTTCTTTAAAATCGAAACGTCCGAAATATGGAGAAGAAAGCATTTTTTCATATTTTCTGACCCGGTTGTCCGCAAAATCGGCAGTATGCGCGAGAGAATTTAGCAGTTCGAGATATTGTATCGTTTCTATGTTTTTATCTTCATCGAGGTTATGAGCCGCCGTGCTCGAAAACATCTCTTTGTTTAAAGAAATAAGCTCGTTTCTCTGGTTTTTTAAAAAACCGAGTTTTTCGTTAAGCTCATCCTTTAAAAAACTGAGTGTCTCGTTAAAATATTGCTGCTCCTCATGCAATATGTCGGACATGCGGGTTCCTCCTCCTACGGCCTGTATCAACGCTTTTTATTACTTCGCTAAGACGCAGAAACGCGTCTGCTCGGCACGAGTAACCGCGTAAGTATTTTATGCGGTATTTAACTTCCGCGGTAATATTACTTCGGCAACAAAATATAGAAAAACGCTATATTTTGTTGTTCCCTCGCTAAGACGCAGATGCGCCGCATTTGAGCGCTGCGGCGTATCTAAACGCGTCTGCTCGGCACGAGTAACCGCGTAAGTATTTTATGCGGTATTTAACTTCCGCGGTAATAGTTCCGCGGTAATAGCGTTAAATTATAACACAATATCTTGCATAAGTATATAGTGAATAAAGTTAAAAATGCCAAAACGAACTTTGTCCGCCCAAAAATAAAAAAGCGGCCGCAAAGAAACGACCGCTTTTGTTTATCAATACCCCTTGCCAGAAACCTTATTTATAATATTCCACTACAGCCTCGGCTATCTTTTTGGCAAGCAGCTCCTGATTATCGGGATTCGAAAGCCAAGAGAAATCTTTAATGTTGCAAAGGAAACTCGTTTCAATTATAACCGACGGAGTCCAAACCGGCCGGCAAACATAGTAATTAGACTGGTTCGAGGCCTTAACCCTGTTTGTGTTCGGGTTTATTCCGTGCAGATAATCCATGAGCTTGCCTGCAAACTTCTTACTGTTTTCGTTTCTGTACCAAACCGTAAGACCGCTTGCATTGTTCCCGTTAACCGTTGTGTCGACGCTGTTGCAGTGCAGCGATACAAACAGGTTCGGCTTGACTTTTCTGCTGATCTCCGTTCTTTCCTTCAAAGTATAGAACGTATCGGAATTACGCACTCTGACTACCGTTGCGCCGAGCTTTTCAAGTTCGGCCGAAACATTGCGCGAATTAATCAAATTCAAATCTTTTTCGGCTAACCCGAGGCCCATCGCTCCTATGGCTCCCGAGTCGCTTCCGCCGTGTCCGCCGTCTATTACTATCGTAAAGCCCGCAAGCGGTTTGTCGCCTTGCGCGAGAGCTCTTTTTTGCATTACATTAAAGAAAATTCTTCCGTTCCAATAGTCAATACTGAAACCTTCGACACTTGCGCTGTCTTTAAGCACAAACGTGTAACCGGGTGCGCCTTCGAGCGTGTTAATCGTTGCCGACGAAAACATTGACTTTTCGGGAAGTTTGATAACGGGTAGCTGCGCCGCAGTCGTCATCCCGAAATATACCGAAAGCTTGTTGCCCTCCAAAAACGCCCTGGTCGCCGGATACGCCTCCGTACCCCATGAGATCAAATCATAGTTTCCGCTTATGTCATACTTAATATCGACAAGCTTGTTATTTATACGTTTAGTTTCGTCACTCAGCGTGACGCTGTCCGTATCTATCCACTGACCGGACGAAAGCCTTACCCAAGCGTTATCCCTCGTTATCGCTGTTACCAAATCCTTCTGACCGTACATAAGCTGCCACGCCGAGCCGTTATCCGAGGTCGGCCCGGAAAAAGACCAGGCACTCGCAAGCTTGATTGTCGCATACTTAGCGCTCGAGCTCGAAAGCTCGATTACATACGGAGCGGGCGTCTGAGTCGGTGCGGAAGGCTGTGGTGCCGGAGGAGTCGAAGGCGCAGGAGTTGCGGGTATGGCCTTTGTTACAACTCTCGTTACGCTTTCCTGACCGGGCTGCGTGAAAACGAATTTATTCTCTCCGGGTTGAAGCTCTGTATAGTAGCTGAAAAAGCCCTCTGAGGTTCTCAATGTGACCGGGGTGCCGTTTACGAATAAATCTTTATCCGGTACGCACGTACCCATGATATTATAGCCCTTCGCCGAGGCCTTGACCGAAACGTTTGCAGCAGGAACCGACACGGCAAGTTTATTCATTTTTAAATAAGTCTTGACCGAGTATTTCGGCAATGTCGTCTTGTTCGCGTAGTATTCCGCTATTTGATTTTTAACATCGCCTGTTATAAGTCCGAACCTGAAAAACACCGAGCCTTTTACAAGCTCAGACGTTTCGTTCACTTTCAGCTGGCGAACAATCTCGTTTGTCCAGTTTTTGTCTCCGCTGCTCTGCTTATAGGCCGCGTGCCCGACATAGAGCTTGAGATTCGTTCCTGAGCAAACATCCTCCCACCACGCCAGAACTTTTTTGTAGTCCGCAATTTCATAGCCTATGTACCAATATATCTGCGGGCAGATATAATCTATCCAGCCTTCTTTTACCCATCTGCGAGTGTCGGCAAAATGAGCCTTATAGCTCTCGTTGCCCTTAGTATCGCTGCCGAACGGAGAAGAAGTCTTGTTTTGCCATATGGCAAACGGGGATATACCGAATTGAACGCTCGGTTTCTTTTCTTTTATAAGCTTTTGTATTGATTTTATTACATCGTTTACGTTTTCTCTGCGCCAATCATCCCGGTTCTGACCCTGTCCGTATTTTGCATACGATAAGTCGTCGGGAAAATCTTTCCCGGGATAGAAGTAGTCGTCGAGATGTATTCCGTCAACATCATAGTTGTTTATGATTTCGGATATTCCGTCAACAATAAGCTTCTTTGTCTCCGGCAGACCCGGGTCAAAATACAGACCTCCGTCTTTGTAAGGAACCACCCAGGACGGGTTCTTTTTGGCGGGACTGGACGCGGGAAGAGTCGATGTGTCCGTCAGTTTTGCGGAAGGATGCGAAACTCTGTATGGGTTAACCCATGCGTGAAGCTCAAGCCCGCGCTTGTGCGACTCGCCGACCCAATAAGCAAGCGGATCAAAGCCCCCCGCCGGAGCCGTACCCTGTGTTCCCGTCAAATATTCCGACCAGGGAAATATGACCGATTTATATAAAGCGTCCGCACAGGGGCGCACTTGAAAAACAACGGCGTTAAAGCCCATTTTAACCGATTCGTCCAATATGTAGTCTATCTCACTTTTCATTTGTTCGACAGTCAGAGTTTTTTTCGAAGGAAAATCGAGGTTATACACCGTCGCGACCCATACGGCTCTGAACTCCTTGTCTGTTCCCAGCTTGACTGAGGCAACCGTGACGGATTCGGCATAAGTATTTGTGATTAGGCTATTCATGATGAACAGAAATGTTAAGATTACCGCAAATGTTCGCAAAGTTTTTTTCATGGCACTCTCCCGTTTATTTACTATAGCAAGCACGCTGACTCCCGGCGGAACTTTTCGTCCGCGCCGCCTTATGAGCTTTAGCCCGGTCTTGTTGCAGCGATAACCTCCCGATAATCTTCCCTCGGCGTATATCCTGCATAACAAACCTACTTGTCAGGTATTTACTATAATACAAATAACGAGATTTTTCTACATTTGTGGCATAAAATCCGAAGAAATCTTTCACGAATATTGTCGAGGGGCGATTAAACCCATTCGCTATTACTTCGGCACGAGTAACCGCGTAAGTATTTTATACGGTATTTAGCTTCCGCGGTAATAACTCGTCGCCTTAATCCCCCTCAAGACCAAAGTGCCGGTACAAGGGGGCGATTAAACCGCAGGGTTTAAACTGCGCTTTGCGCTTGCTACAAAAACTGAACGGCGTAAAGCGTCACAAGTCCCGGTATCCCCAAAATCGCCAGCACTGAAAATGTCGCGGGATTTATGCCCACGGCTATGCCGAGCGGCGCGGTCGCAACGTTTATAAGCATTGTGACAAGCAGAAGAGCCGCTCCTGTCGCTACAAGCTTCAGCAGCAGCTTCAGATGCTTGCCAAAAGCAAGCAAAAGCATTATAATCACAAATAAAACCGCCGCAACCGCAATAATGCATTGAGTGTTGAGTATGTTCATGGCTGCCTCCTAACATACGTCTGCGATAGGAGTAATTGCATCTTTATCTTTGCATATGCGCATATAATATTCATAACGCATATGTATGGCTTTCAGCTCGAAAACAAAGCTGTCTATAAGCGAAGGGTCTGTAACGTTATCAAGGCTGGCATGGATAAACTCGAGTTCTCTTTCCAAGCCCTTGATGATAAAAACTATATCTTCGGTTTCTGACATACCCGAGTTGGCCTTTTGCTTTTTGCCAAGCTTGTCTTTCCTGACGAAAGCTTCTTGCATATAATTCATAGTTTTCCTCCGTTATGTAGGATTTTACCGGTGTCTACATACTAAGCATTATTTTTTCGACGGTAACGATTGAATTTAATCACGCTTACATAGATTATAGTCAGCTTGTTACCTTTTTATTCCATATTTCTTTGTGGGGGACTGATAAACATGATGAAAGAACTTTCCATGCATATATTGGATATAGCTCAAAATTCAATATCCGCGGGAGCAAAAAATGTCGCCGTAACAATTATCGAAAATGCCGAGGGCAACAGGCTTTCGTTCGAAATTACCGACGACGGCTGCGGCATGTCCGAAGAAATACTCGCCAATGTCAGAAATCCGTTTACGACCACAAGAACAACACGCAAAGTCGGCCTCGGGATACCGATGCTTGAACAGACCTGCCTGCAATGCGGAGGAAACCTGGAGTTGGAGAGCACCCCGGGAAAGGGCACAAGACTGTTTTCGTATATGGATTACGACAATATAGACAGGCCACCGATGGGCGATATCGAGAATACAATGTTTTTACTCATACTCATGAACGAGAACATAAATTTTATATACACCCATGTTTACAACGGCAATGAGTATGTTTTAGACACAGCCGAAGTCAAGGAGGCTCTCGAAGGCGTATCGTTCAGTAACCGCGATGTTTCCGAATGGCTTAAGGCGAACATTGCTGAAGGAATCGCCGAAATTAAAGCCTGAGGCTTTGCTGCCGCAGTTACAGCCGCTGTGCTCACGCAAACAAAGACAAGCCGTAAACAAGCAAAAAACTCCAAGCCTTGGGCGTTTTACCGCAGGTTTGGAGTTTTTTCATATTTTGAGGTTTAGAACGCTTTATGCGCCCCTACCGACGCACCGGTCAGACTCAGCCGGCTTTGCCTCACTATCTCTGCCCAAGCTCCGCATTCAGCGTCAAATAGTCTTTTCCGTCGCGGATAACCTTGATTTCCACTTTGTCGCCGATTTTACAGGACTGAACATATTCAACAAGTTGCGACGAAGACAAAACGGGCATTCCGTTAAAGCTTGTTATTATATCCGTCGCTTTCAGCCCCGCCTTTTCTGCCGGAGAACCTGCAGCAACTTCGTTTACATAGGCTCCCGCTGACGGCAGGGAGTACTGTTTTGCGGCTGCTTCGGTTATTGTGCCGCAGGTAACGCCGAGATAGGCCTTATTGATTACGTTCATCAAGTCTTCGATAATCGGCCTCGCTACATCGGACGGTATACTGTAGCCCATACCCTCCGCAACGCCGTCCGCCGAAATCGCAGAGATTTTCGCCGTATTGATTCCTATGACTTCGCCCTTGAGATTGATAAGCGGGCCGCCGCTGTTGCCGGGATTAATAGCCGCATTTGTCTGAAGAACCTCAAGCGTTTTGTTCTCTATAGCAATTGTCTTGTCTTTAGCCGATATTATGCCGTTTGTTGCGGTATTGCCCTCGCCCATCGCGTTCCCGATTGCCAAAACCGCATCTCCGACCTTCATGCTCGAAGAATCGCCGAACACCGCAAGGTGAACGCTTTCAACCCCGGTTTTTATCGCTTCGGTTTTTTCGATTGAAATAACCGCCAAATCGTGTTCACCGTTAAAACCGACAACCTTTGCCGGTATCAGGGCCGAACCCGCCACCGAAACAGAAATCTCCAGGCCGGAAGCCATACCGTCGGCCGATATAACGTGATAGTTCGTCGCAATGTAATATTTCGTGTCGGTTTCGTGGAAAAGTATGCCTGAGCCGGCGTAGCTCATGTCAGTTGTGCCTCCCCAGAAATTATAGGAGGTTCCCGCGGATTTCGCGGTTATGCATACGACCGAAGGTTCAACCCGGCTAATTATCCCCGAATATGTGTAAACCGAGTCGGGACTGAGGTCCGAGCTCGCTTGTATGGCCGAGCCTGTATTAACGGGCTCATCAGTGCCGGGTCTGATCAGGCTGAATCCCTCACCGGAAGTATTGCCCGTTGTCTGCGCGGGTGTAACCCTGTTCGCAAAAAACGCCTGTGACACGGGCAGCATTGTTCCCAAGCCCAAACCGAAGCACAAAGACGACACTGCCGCGATTATCGCCACAGATTTTAAGGCTCCCGACTTTTTGCCGGATTTCTTGACTTTCTCGTTATAGAACGAGTTGTTGCTTGCCGGCTCTGCAGACGGCGCAGTGCCGTAGGCCGTTGTATAGCCCGGATAACCGTAGGGATACGGAGGTGCAGATGAATATCCGCAGTCTTTGGCCGGCTCCGCAACCTCCGGCGACGGTGAAACATAAACGGGAACAGCAGCCGCTCTCGGTTCCGGCACTGCGTCCCTGTCCGATACCGGAATGCCGTATGCTCCGGGAATGGAAGCTGCCGTATGAGAAACCGGTTTTGACTCAAATCCTGTGCCTAATTCGTAATTGTCGCTCATTTATATTACCTCCCCAAAAATATCCGTAAGATTTTGTTATAGTGAAATCCATTAATTGATCCCCCGATTAAACCATGCGGTTTAATCACCCTCTTATACCGGCCCTGGGCCTAATGGGGATTGAGGCGACAAGTTCAGCGAATGGTTTAATTGTCGCCTCATTAAGGACAAAATTTAACTTGTTTATTTCGGCTCTTTTAGAAATTTAGACCCTTTGCTCCTACAGTCACCTCAACGCTCAAAACCGTCACGCCTCTTGTAATGCCAAAACTCAATTTGTCTCCGACCCTCGACTCCCCGACTGTATTTATCACATCGTCGGCCGTCGCGGTAGCCTTACCGTTGACGGATGTTATTATATCGCCCTGCCTCAGCCCGCCTTCCGCTGCCGGCGATGAAGCTGCGACACTGTTTACGTATACTCCGGTTGTCGCAAAGTTATAGGCCTTTCTGACCTCTTCGGTTATCGTTGCCAGCTCAACCCCGACGTAAGGCGTTGAAGCGCTCGGTTTTCCAAGTATACCGTTTATAAGCTCAACAACCTTGTTTGCGGGTATCGCATATCCCATGCCTTCAAAGCCCGTTTCCGAAAGTTTCGCGGTGCTTATGCCGACTACCTTGCCGTTCATGTTCAGTAATGCGCCTCCGCTGTTTCCCGGATTGATGGCGGCATCGGTCTGGATTACGTCAAGCGTCTGGTTCTCGATTGTAATGCTCTTTTCCATCGCACTGATAATGCCAAACGTTGCCGATTTTCCTTCTCCTGCGGCATTTCCTATGGCAACAACCATATCCCCGACATTTATAGCGGAAGAATCGGCAAACTCCGCAAACGTATAGCCTGTTACGCCCGCGTTCGCCAGATTGCTTTTCTTAACGGAGATTACCGCTATATCGTTATTCTCGTCACCGCCGACATAGTTGGCCTCAACCAGGTTTTTATCGTCTACGGAGATTGTAACACTTTTCGCGTTATTTACAACATGGTAGTTTGTCACTATGTAAATTTTATCTCCGTCTTCCCTGAAGACAATTCCCGAACCCTTTGAAGATGATTCATAGCTTCTTCCGAAGTAATCCGAGACGACAATGACAGAATTTATGCTGACAACAGAGCTGCTTGTTTTCTTTACGATGTTCGATACCATGCTTACTTCCGTTTCGGTGGCAGAGGCCGTATTGACAACCGTTCCCAAGCTGCCTGAGTTCACTTGAGCCGTAAACTCCGAGAGCCTTTTCTCAAACTGAGAACCCATGTTTTCCGCAAGCTCGGTCATCTCCCGTTCAGCCGCCGCGCTTACTCTGTCGTTCGTCAGTTTGTTTCCTATTCCATAGCCTGAGCCGAACAATGTTCCGCCTAACAAAAGGGCCAGCCCTGCGACCAAAACTTTGCGCTTTGCACCTGTTTTGACCGAGCCTGCCTTCTCCGAGCCGGGAAGGGGTTTTGTGTTCAGGGTTTCTATCGAGTAGTCATATGTCGTCATTTCATCGGGAATGAACTCGGGTTCCCGAATAATTTCCGGTGCCGGTGCAGTATCCGCTTCCTCGCCCTCGTCTGTCGAATATTTTTGCCTGAAATAGTCAAAAGGTTCGGGTATCACCGTAAAATCCTGCCTGCCGTCTTTTTCTTCGCAGTCGGTTTTGTATGCCGCGATTTCTGTATTCTCTTCTATATTTATATCTTGGTTTATATCTTTATCCGTGTCTTTGTCTATGTATTCGCCGTTATACTCGTTCATGGTTTTTCCTCCCTGTAAATCTATTTTGTGTTTGACCTCTGCGATAAAATGATAATAAACCACACTTTTTAAGAAACTATGTATAGATTGTAAACAAATCGCCAAATCTGAATAAAAATTTTTCCTTTGCGTAAAGCGAATAAAAACGCCGGTTTTGCCGTATTTTTACAATGTCTGTCCTCCCTTCTTTCTTTTGCTTCTTTACTTTTTATTAATAAGTATGGTATTATTTTCAGTATGCTGTACATAAATACGATACTCGGAACGAGGGCATATTCTTCCTTCGAAAGCCGGTTTCTAGAGGATTGTGAGCTTTTTTGCACGCCCCAAACCGCGGGTTCATCCCGGCAGCCTTGCCTTACGCCTGTTTCACGCGGATAAACTTCAAGCATCATGAATAATTCTTCACGGCTGCAACAGAGAAAACATTATTTTTCATTCTTTCTCTCTCTTGAAAAAACCTTACGGGGCGGAACTTTTGCCCGCCCGGGGCTTCCGATATCTGAAAGGACAAAAAATGAGCTTATATGATGATGCTTATATAAAAATTGCCGAGGATATTCTCGAAAACGGTTACAGAAACTCTAACCGCACGGGGACGGATACCCTGAAGCTTCCTCACAAAATTATGCAGTTCGACCTCGAAAAAGAGTTTCCCATATTAACAACAAAGAAAGTAGCGTTTAAGACCGCGGTTAAGGAAATGCTGTGGATATTCAGAGACCAATCATCGGATGTGCGCCTGCTAACCGAGCAGAACGTTCACATATGGGACGAATGGACAATGGCGGACGGAACTATAGGAACTTCTTACGGCTTTGTAGTAAAAGAGTACAGCCAAGTTGACAAGCTGATACACTCTTTAAAAGAAAACCCCCAGGACAGAAGAATGATGATAAACCTTTGGCAAATACCATTTCTCGACTCAGGAGCGCTCTACCCCTGCTGTTTTCTTACTATTTGGGACGTAACGGACGGAAAGCTGAACTGTATGCTCGTCCAGCGAAGCGGCGACTGGGGTCTCGGCATCCCGTTTAACACCTGCCAATACGCGGTATTAACCCATATGCTCGCACAAGTTACGGGACACAGGGTCGGCCTTCTCACCCACGTTATCTCGAACGCTCATATCTATGTCAACCATATAGACGCTTTAAAGGCGCAAATAAGCAGAAAACACGAGGCTTACCCCGCGCCGAAACTTTGGCTTAACCCGAATATTACAGATTTCTACGGCTTTAACCACAGCGATGTTAAGCTTGTAGACTATAAATATCACGATAAAATCGAAATGGAGATTTCAGTCTGATGCTGTCAGCAATTGTAGCACTGTGCCGCAACAACGCAATCGGCAAGAACAACCTCTTGCTTTGCCCGATTTCCGAAGACCTAAAGCGTTTTAAGCGCATTACCGAAGGCAAAACGCTGATTATGGGCATGAAAACGTTTGAATCTCTTCCGGGTGTTTTGCCGGGAAGAAAGCATATCGTTATTACAAGAAACACGCGGTTTGTGCATCCTAACCCCGCCGTATCGGCAGAGCACGATTTCAACCGCGTTCTTGAGTTCTATGCAAACTCCGAAGACGAGACGTTTATTATAGGCGGCGGCGAAATATATAGACAGGCGCTGCCGAGAACAACAAAACTTTATTTGACGCTTATTGATAAAGAGCTTGACGCCGACACTTTTTTCCCCTGCTACGATATAAACGATTATACGGTCGAAGAAAAGTCAGGTACAATGTTTGATGAGAAAACCAATGTAAACTACAGATATTTAACCTTAAAAAGAAAGTAAATCCGCACCGGTGCAAGTCCGTGTCTGCGGGCCGTAACGCCGCTTTTGCCGGTTGCGCGGACAGACGCAAACTTTTTTAGATCGCTTGAAAAGCGAGGATGTTGTACCGCTGCCAATACATATAAGGACGGGATTTTATGACAATCGGGCAAATAAAAGAGCTGCTCAGCGCAGATTTGCTTGTCGGTGAAGAGCATATCAACAAAGTAATACTTTCTGCGTGCGGCGCAGACCTAATGAGCGACGTTTTGGCGTTCGCAAAAGAAAAGGGCATACTGCTTACCGGCCTTATCAACCCCCAGGTCGTGCGCACGGCAGAGATGATGGATTTGAAAGCTATAGTATTCGTCAGGGGAAAGAGCCCGACTCCGGAAATAATCGAGCTTGCCAAAGAAAACGATATGTCCGTTCTCACTACGGGTCATCCTATGTTCGTTGCTTGTGGGCTTCTTTACGCGAACGGGCTTATAGGCGGTGAGACGGTTTGAAGCTTCACTACGATGTGATCGACGGTGAATTTGCTCGCGCCGGCGAGGCTTCCGCAAATGTCAAGAGAGTTTTAAAGCAGCTCGGTATTAATTCCGATATTATAAGAAAAATCGCCATCGCGATGTATGAGGCCGAAATAAACATGGTCATTCATGCAAACGGCGGTGTCGTTGATGTGGAGATTATGCCCGATAAGGTATATCTTGCGCTCAAAGACACAGGCCCGGGCATACCCGATATCGAGAAGGCGAAACAGGCAGGCTTTTCCACGGCCACAGATAAAGTTCGGGACCTCGGTTTCGGTGCCGGCATGGGTATACCGAACATGATAAAAAATTCCGATTTCTTTAGGATAACATCTGAGGTCGGAGTCGGAACAACCGTTGAAATCGAAGTTAATTTATAGCCGACATGCTTATTACTTCGGATATAAAATATAACGTTATCCTTCCGTAGTAATAACCCTGAAACCCCGAAGCATAAGCGAAGGGGCTGAAGATAAATCGATCTGTTTATCTTCCGGGGTAATATCCTTCGAAAGGGGTGCTCACTTGAATTATCCCGGACATTCCGTAACACTTATTAAAGATAAATGCATCGGCTGTACCGACTGCATAAAACGCTGTCCGACAGAGGCCATACGCGTACATAACGGCAAGGCCGAAATTCTTGACGAAAAATGTATCGACTGCGGCATGTGCATAAAAGTATGCAGAAATCATGCGAAAAAAGCGATAACTTATCCATTGGACATAATAAAGAATTTTAAATTCAAGGTCGCCCTTCCGGCACCAACGCTTTACGCCCAATTCAAGCATATAACCAATGTCAATCTGATATTAACCGGGCTCAAAAAGCTCGGCTTTGACGATGTTTTCGAAGTTTCATATGCTGCCCAGCTTGTATCTGCGGAAACAAGGAAGTACCTTGCCGAGCATAATGTTAAAAAACCTGTTATTTCTTCGGCCTGCCCGGCTGCTATCAGGCTTATTTGCATGAATTTTCCCGCTCTTATCGAAAACATACTTCCGATAGCTTCGCCGATGGAAATTTCGGCACGGTTGGCAAAAAAGCATTTCTCCGAGAAAACAGGCCTGCCCGAAAAAGAAATAGGAGTGTTTTTCCTGACACCCTGCCCGGCAAAGGCGACAAACGCCGAACATCCTTTGGGCATAGAAAAGTCAGCCGTTGATTCCGTTATCTCTATATCAGACATTTTCTTGCCGCTCAGAGCGGCAATCGGTGAAATCAAAGAACCGGAAATGCTGCTTCAAAGCTCTCCTCAAGGCATGGACTGGGCCCTTTCCGGCGGAGAGACAAAAGGAATCGAGCTGGAGAACTCTCTTGCTGTTGACGGGCTTGAAAACCTGCTTGTTATACTGGAGGAAATTGAAAACGGTCAATGCAACGACGTTGATTTTGTAGAGCTGCTTTCCTGTACCGGCGGCTGTGTCGGAGGGCCTTTGACTCTCGTGAACGGTTTTGTCGCCAAAAACTTCCTAAAGCGGGCGGAAAGAGACTCGGAGACTATACCCGAGGAACAAAAGCGAAGACTCGACGCAAAACTCGACCGAAGCGAGTTTTGCTTTACAAAAACCGTTGAGGCCACGGAAAAGACGAGGCTCGGCTCCGATATGGCTGATGCGATAAACAAAATGGAAGAAATGGAAAGAATCATTAATCTTCTGCCCGGAATAGACTGCGGCTCCTGCGGCGCTCCGACCTGCAAGACTTTTGCCGAAGATATAGTACGCGGAACCGCTACCCTTGAGGAGTGTGAATTCGTTCTTAGAAAGAAAGTATTCGAGCTCGCGGAAATGATGGTCGATCTTTCGGCAAAAATTCCGCAGACATTGAGAAATCATAACTATTGATAGGAGTGCGTCATGGATATTTCTGTTAGTTCGGCCTGTGAGAAATTCGGTTTAACGCTCGTCGGGGGAGGAGAAAACTCCTCTAACACGATTACAAACGTTTATATCGGGGATTTGCTCAGCTGGGTAATGGGCAAGGCAAAAGAGGGCTGCGCCTGGATTACGATCCAAAGCCATATTAATATAGTCGCCGTTGCTCTTCTTGTTAACGCTGCCTGCATAATCATATGCGAAGATTCTGTTCCCGACGCGGACACCATCGCAAAATCCGAGGCCGAGGGTATACCTCTTTTGCAAACAAGCCTGACGTCTTACGAAATCGCTGAACTGTTCGCGGAATTAAACAAGCGCTGAATAAACGGCGCTTTCCTTGCATTGTGAGGTAAAATATGGGCGAAAAAATTTACTACGATTTTCATATGCACACCGCTCTGTCCCCATGCGGCGACGTGACCATGACGCCGAACAACATAGTGAACATGGCTTCGATACTTGAGCTTAACTGCATTGCGATAACCGATCATAACTCCTGCGGCAATGTCGCCGCTTGTATTAAAGCTGCCGAAAACAACGGACTTCCTCTGACTATTATCCCCGGGATGGAGCTTGAAACATCGGAAGAAGTCCATGTAGTCTGCCTTTTCGACTGTTTGGAAAAAGCGCTTGAATTCGAGAGCTTTGTCAAGAGCAGACTGCCTTTTGTAGCCAACAAGCCGGAAATCTTCGGCGAACAGCAGTTTCTAAACGAAGAGGACGAGCTAACAGGTGAACTCCCCGGCCTTCTTCTCGTCGCAGCAAACATCGATTTATACGAGGCTGTGTCTGTTGTTCAAAGCCTCGGCGGCGTAGCGATACCGGCTCACATTGACAGAACAAGTTACAGCCTGTTCTCCAACCTCGGCTTCCTTCCCTCTGATCTGAACATTAATCTGATAGAAATATCTAAAAACAGCGATCCCGAAGCTTTTATGATACAACACAAAAAACAATTTATGAAAGAGGTCGCATATTTGCAGTCTTCCGACGCGCACTACCTCGAGAATATCAGCGAAAAAGAACGCTATATCAGGGTTGACGGCGAGCCGAACGCGCAAAATATTATTAAAGCGCTTAAAGAAAAAAGGTAGAATAAGTGAAAATATCAGGGAAATATAATCAAGTAAACACTGATCAATTCACTTTGGATGAACCTGTATCCGCTTCGTTTGCTTTCCCTATCGGTTTAAACAGCTTATCAAAAAAGCCCATAAATTTCACTTTCCTCTTTGTCGAGATTATGCCAGGGTAATTCTTCCACCGTCTTCCGAGACAGTTATATAGCCTCTGTTCACAGCTTCTTCGATGCCGTTTTGAACGGCCGAATCAATTATTCCACCTTTTCGTGTGAAACCGAATATTTTGGCGGTTTCTCTGATTAGGTCAGCATTTGTAAGGCTAATTTGAACTTGCATCACACATTTTAACCCATTTGCAATTTCTTCGGAACATATGTCGTCCAAGCTTCTCTTCTCATCGTCTCCGGCGGGTATGCGAAACTCGACATAATCGATAGGCTCTTGTGACATTGACCAATAGAAAACGGTGTTGTTGGATTTAGACTTCTTCACTTGTGCCGAAAGAAGAGCCCTCTCAATAACGCTGTCAACCCTTGAGCCTGAACGAGTAATTCCCCACGCACTAAGAACTTTCCGCCCAAGGTTTTTACGGCTGATTGGAGCTTCTTTTTCAACCACCGCTTCAATCACTCGCCTGATATTTGGTATTGTTTGAGGTTGATAAAAAGCCTCTGTATTATCCGTACTTGTTATCGTTAATGGTGTATATATCTTTTGGTTTTCATTGACTATACTATTGGTATCCATTTTCTCAAATAAAAAGTCTGATGCTGCAAACAAACGATTTTTTGAATCCGGCAAACTTTTTGCAGTATTACTGTCCTTTGTATAAATTGTACCATAATCTGATGTTTCGGGCACATTTTCTTGATTTTTCAATAGACGTTTTAATGTTCCATCAATCTTGCTAAGTTCCTCTTCCGGATTATCAAGCCAGTCCAATATCCAAACTCTATGCAAATTCCATCCGAGAGAGGAAAGAACATTAGGCTGAATAATATTTCTGTCGCTTGCTGTACTTGCATCTCGATAGCCATTGCCGTCACACATTACGCCAAGAATGAAATGTTTTGAGTCTTTTGGGTTTACAATCCCAATATCGATTTTATATCCGGAGCACCCAATATTGCATACAGCATCATACCCCAACTTCTTAATGCAATGAGCAATCACTTGTTCAATTTGTAGACCGCTTGTCCTAACCGAGTAACTGTTTTGTGCTAAAGAACTTTTACCTCCTGTGGCATATTCCAGAAATCCCTTTAACCCCGCCAGCCCCTCAGCTCTTGTGCGAGAGAGATCGATTTGCTCCGGCCTAAGTGTTGAAAAAACCATCATATGCTTACGCGCTCGTGTTATTGCTACGTTTAACCGGCGCCAGCCGCCATCACGATTTAGAGGTCCGAAATTCATTGCTACATAACCGTTCTTATCAGGGCCGTATCCAATTGAAAAAAGAATAATATCTCTCTCATCGCCTTGAACATTTTCCAGATTTTTAATAAATATGGGCTCTGCACAACTGTTATTTATATCATCAAGCACCGGATTCTTTCTAAATGCCTCTGTCAGCAAATCATCAATTAAATGCTGCTGGACAGAGCTAAAGGTGACAACACCAATACTGTCATTTCTAAGCGTAGAATCACTTAATCGCCTACAAATCTCTGCAACAACAGCTTCAGCTTCCAAGCGATTATGCTTTGTGTTTCCCCTGTCGTAAACTCCGTCTACCGGGATAAATTCGACTTCTGTCTCCATGTCGTTTGGCGATGGGAACGTAAACAGTCTGTTATCATAATATTTTTGGTTGCTGTATGCGATCAAACTTTCATGCCGTGACCTGTAATGCCAAAGAAGATGCTCCTGCGGCATGGATAAAGCAAGACAATCATCAAGTAAACTTTCCAAATCTTCTTTATCAAAGTTTTCTTCATCTACTTTATTGCTGCTAAAAAAGCTTGTTGGGGGAAGTTGCTTTGGATCCCCAACTACAAGAACATTACTGCCTCTTGCAATTGCGCCGACAGCTTCACATGTGGGAACCTGTGACGCTTCATCAAATATAACCAAATCGAACTTTGGAAAAGAAGGATCTATATATTGTGCCACAGAAATAGGGCTCATTAGCATACAAGGGCAAAGTCTGCGGATAAGATTGGGGACGCTGTCGAACAGTTTTCTTATTGGCATCATTCTTCCCCCGCTTTTAATCGACCTTTGCAGAATGCCGATTTCTGATGAACCGGCAAGACCTGCCGATGAAGTTGGTATCTTTTCGGAAAGCTTTGCAACTAACTCATTAATGGTAAGAATTTCGAACTCCTTGCTAAGCTCTTTGAATTTTCTAATGCATTCATTAAACTGAACACCCTGAAAACTTGATAATTCCGAAACATTCGATATAGTCTGAATAGCACATTTATAAAACAAATTGCACTCAAATGCAGGTATGATTTCATTTGCTGAAAGTTCGCCTTTTGTTTGCGCTTCCGTAATGTTATTTAGTCCCTTAGCATTGATTTCATCACATACAGAAAGAAAGGCAGACCAAGCCCTAATACCATTTAGGTTTTGTTCCCAGATTTCAAGTTGCTCCTTTGTTCCGCTAATCCAATTCGTATAAGCAAGTGTTTCATCCATATTAATCTTCAGGTCATTTTTCATTTTGCCGACTATATTTTCAGTTGACCTCTCACATTCTGAAAACTCTTTAAGCTTTTCCGGAATAATTGTGTTTTCTTTTGATGTTATCCGGGCGAGTTTTCCCAAAACCAATTTCTGCGCACTTGCATCACTTACCAATTCCTTAACATGTTCTTGAATTGCAATCGAGTTTTCGTATGCTTGCAAAAGGGTTTCTGTATATGATTCATCACCCTTCCACAATTCGTCAAAAATCAGCGACATTTCCGGACTATTTTTAGAAATGTCTTCTGCAAGTGAACTCCTTTCATGCAATTTTTGAAGTACCGCCGGAAGATTGCTTTTTGTGATTGAAGATGGATTATTTGCATAAGATCTAAGTTCTTTGACCAGCTTACCAATACCTAGCATTTTAGGCAAAAACCAACTCTGTTGAGCCGTTTTATAACAGGACAGAGCAGACGCTGCATCATAATTAAATACATCTGATGCAAAAATGTCCAAAATCTCAGTGGTTATAGATTTCCTTCGATCTACGAAGGAACATACTTCTTTGATTTTATTAAAACTATGTCTGATTTCTAAATTTGCAAGAGTGGACTCAGGGGTTAAAGATGATGCCAAAAGCGATTCAATAAGCTTAGATACTTTTTGAATCGACCTGTAACCATATTCCTTCTCTATATTACAAATGTTGCAAACCTCATCGTATGAGTTTTGAAGTTCCTTCAAGTTTTTCATTAAAACAGAAATCGTATCCGTAATTTGATCTCGTTTATCGAGTGAGTATTCCCTATCTTGAAATAAGCGAAGAGGGTGGTTTGGAATGTTATCTCCGCAAGTATAAGAGGCAATAGCAAGCCTTTCTAAACTGCTTTTCCAGTCAGCATAGCTGTCTCCTGTCATGTTTTCAATTTGCTCTTGCGTAAAAGCAACTTTATTTTTGTATTCTCTACTTTTTTCATACAACGCAATAGCTTCATATATGCTAAATCCGTAATTGCGTTTTTTGTGTATTTCTGACACAGTTTTGTTAATGAGACTTCTATTTACCCGCAATGTTTCAGCTTTTGCGGCATAATCGTCGGGTGATTTTATTCTTCCGATGCTCAAGGTATTTTCTAGCTGGTGTAGAACATCTTTTTTCCTTGCTTTATTTGAATGAAGTTCGAGACAAAAAGGATCAATACCAATTGCTGCAAGTCTTTTTTGCACAACAGAAAGAGCCGCCATTTTTTGAGCAACAAACAAAACCGACTTTCCTTGAAATAATGCATTTGCGATTACATTTGTAATTGTTTGGGATTTCCCTGTACCCGGTGGTCCATGCAATACAAAGCTGCTTCCGGATGCTGCGGCGCTGATAGCCACCATTTGAGACGAGTCCGCACTTGTAGGAACAGCAAGCTGATTCGGCATCAGCTTGACATCCAGCTCATCAGCCGGAATAACATCATTACCCGGCTCCCATTCCATTTTCCCCGAAATAAGGCTTTTAACAATTTTATTTTCCGCAAGCTCGCTTGAGCGCGTTCTAATGTCATTCCACATAATATATTGACTAAATGAAAACAATCCTAAAAAAGCCAGCTCGTCTACGTCCCACCGCTTTTTTGCCATTACGGCCTGCCTTATTGTGTTAAAAACTAATTTTAGATCTATCCCGCTTTCATCTGCCGGCAACGGATCCAGGCCGCTGATTATAATGCCGAAATCCTGCTTCAACATTTCTAAAAGTGTTATATTCATCTGTGGTTCTTCATCACGAATCTTGACAACAAATTCGCTTGATGTAACCCTCTTTGTTATTTCGACAGGCAGAAGAACAAGAGGCGAATAACGTGCGCGTTCGCTAATATCCGTCTCATACCAACGCAAGAAACCCAGAGCCAAATAGAGGGTATTGCTGCCGTTTTCCTCGATGCTAACCTTAGCATTACGATAAAGGCTTAGTATATTTTGTGTCAGTTCGTTTTCGTCCAAAAAAGTTCTTATCCGTTTGCTGTGAAACTCAGCTTGAGCAAGTTGCTCTATCGCATCTTTTTCATTTTTAAATAAGTATATCTTTGAATCTCTGAGTGTATTTTCCCAGTCAGATGGTTTTGGTAACAGTTTGAAACTTTCTCCGCCGGACAAAGCATCTTCGAGTGTTGCAAGACTGCCCGCCATAAGCTGCACAGTATTTCTGGTTACTCTGAATGAGAGAAGCATATTTCTTAAACTTAAATCCAGTAATTTTCTTTCCCAAATCGCCTGTTTGGTGACTGCTGTTGTTGTTCCCTCGCGCAAGCGATTAGTTATATCAATTTCACCGGGTGCAGTATTTATGCTTTTATTTTTGCTTTCTCCATAATCGACAGCGCTATACGCACCTTCAACTACGACTCTCATAGGAACGGGGCGGATGCCGCTTGCGCGACTGCGCTTAACATCGACCGCCAATAGAAAATCTTTCGGTTCGGCAACTCTTCTGTTTCCGTTCTTCGCTGCATTGTCAAAAGAAACATCAGACCCGGCAACATAATTAGTGCATTCAACAAGACAAATTTCGTTAATCCCATCAGATACCCTCTTGTTAATCGTCGAAACGTCATCTTGTATACATTCGGAAAAGCTCTCATCGTCTAGCCAACATCCACAAACAGCATGCCCCTTTACAATTACGATTATCGGGTTCAGCCCGACCGCTTCAAGGCACGAAGCATATAAGGTTGATAAATCGAGACAGGTACCCACTTTCTGTTCAAGAACTGTTCCCGGATATCTAACTCGTTGTCCTAATTTTTCATAACTTGCGGGAGGCATATTATAAGCAATACCCTCCATATGTAATGCTGAATACAATGCTGCCATCTGGTTTTTGATAATATTTGGATTTCCGGATTGGTATCCTGTAAAAGACGGACTTCCCAACCATTTATTTAGATATACGCTTGCTTTAGAAACTACTTCTGTAACTTTTGGGTGATTTGGCGTAACAAAAGCGCAAATCATCTCCGGCATCATTAGCGCACCTGACCATTCGTCATACGCTAAAAGTTCAATAGTTTCGTCTTGGGTGAAGATGGTTTCGTTACCGCCGGAAATTTCTATATGTATATTTCCTATCATTTTTTCTGTCAGAGCTAATAAATAGTCGGGAATAATATTGATTTTAACAGGTGATACTTCTATTGGGGTTTCCGGTTCTAATATACCTACCAATGTTTCGTATGGGTGTGCAAACGCCGGTTCGAATGAAATTCTAAGACTGATATCTTCCAGAGATTCATCGGTTTCATTTGTCAGAACAAGATTTCTAATAATGGGGACATAGTTTTGATGCATTGCAAAATTGATCATCGGAAAAATATTTCCACCGAGACTTATTTTATTATTCATTATTATTCCCACCCTAAATAAATTTGAAAGAAACAATCGTCTGTGTTATTACTTCGGCAACAAAATATAGGATAACGCTATATTTTGTTGCCGAAATAACAAGAGGAAGTGTTGAAAATTGCGTGCAAAGACTAAGAATTGGCCTGAGCGAGCGGCGCTCTCCCTTGGAAAATGGTACTTTTCCATTTTCAAGGGAGAGCGCCAAGGCAATTTTTCAACATGCCCCAAGAAAATCGTAGGACATCCGGCCTATTACGCTCTCCGAAAGAGTTTACACACATTTGGATGTTGAGGAGCTTATACATACAATCAATAGAATTTGGCAGCATACACATAAGTGATAAAAAAGAGATGCTTTCCCATCGGAAAAACATCTCCCTGCATAACAATTTTTACCCCAAATTTTGTCTGTTACCTGTCGGTTACGATATAAAATTCCGGGCTTTTCACAATCATCCAAAATTTCAAAACCTCTCAGCGGTTTGCTGCACAACCGGCTCTGCGAGCCGCCAAACTTCTTTTTGGCACATGATAAACAACAGCTTTGACAAGTCCTGAAAATGTTTGAAATTATCTCTTCGAGAACTGAGGCGCTCTTCTTGCTTTCTTAAGACCGTATTTCTTTCTTTCCTTCATACGCGGGTCGCGTGTAAGGAAGCCTGCTTTTTTAAGCGAGATCCTGTATTCGCTGTCGCATTGAAGGAGAGCTCTGGAAATACCGTGACGGATTGCGCCTGCCTGGCCTGTGAAACCGCCGCCGTATACGTTGGCGATTACGTCATACTTTGTTGTAACGCCGGCAAGTTCCAGCGGTTGTCTCAGTATAAGCTTAAGCGTCTCAAGACCGAAATATTCGTCTATATCTCTTTTGTTGATTGTAACCTTGCCTGTGCCGGGGAGCAAATAAACTCTGGCAACCGAGCTTTTTCTTCTTCCTGTTCCGTAAAATCTTGCAATAGCCATAATTTATCCTCCTCTCTATTCTTTGATTACAAGCACTTCGGGCTTCTGAGCCTGCTGCTTGTGTTCGGGTCCCGCGTAAACATGAAGCTTTGAGAACATCTTTCTGCCGAGCGTCTTTTTGGGAAGCATGCCTTTAACCGCATGGTATATGACTTCTTCGGGTTTCTTGCTCATTACAACGCGAAGAGTTGTTTCTTTAAGTCCGCTCGGGTGTCCCGAGTAGTGGCGGTAAAGCTTCTGATCGAGCTTCTTGCCGGTAAAATTAACTTTCTCGGCGTTTACGACTATTACGTGGTCGCCGGTATCAACAAACGGAGTATAAATCGGTTTGTGTTTGCCGCGAAGTATAACGGCTATCTGTGTGCAGAGCCTGCCCAATGTCAAGCCTGTCGCGTCGATAACGAACCATTTTCTTTCAATATCGGCGGGCTTGGCGATAAACGTTGATCTCAAAATATTTCCTCCTTAAGAAGCTGTGTTGCAAGTAATATTTTATGTTAAACTCAAAGCGTCCGGGGCAGGTCGCTTCGAAATTTGACAAGTTTGCGCTTTAACTCGAGCGCATCGCAGCGCCGAGCTTTTAGCGAACAAAATATTGCCAAAAACACATCGTTTTTTAGCTAACGTTCATATTATAGATGTTATCCGCTGTTCTGTCAAGTAAATTCACTTAAGTTCCCGCAAAAAAGCAAACGCGTGGTGTGATGCCGCACCACGCAGCTTTGGCAGGCGTTCGCCCGCATGATTATATGCATAGCTATTACCGCGGAAGTAAAATACCGCATAAAATACTTACGCGGTTACTCGTGCCGAACAGACGCGCTCAGATACGCCGCTTACTTTATGTTAAACAACGTTTCGTCGTGCTCGGCTAATTCCGCGAAAGCATTCGTCAGCGCAATAAAGCATTTCAAGATATCGTGCGAAATATCGACAAGGTCCAATATGCTTTCGATTCTTAATGTTTCGCAAAAATCTCCGGCAGCATCGTGAAATTTCCTGTGTATATCGTATAGATTAACGAACTCGGGCATAAAGCTGTATTTAGCTTTATTGCCGTCATACCATTTCCCAAGCGCGCAGTTGTGATGATCGACCACACTGTTTTGCTTTCCGGCATTTTTGATTAAGTTCCTTATAAAATCCGAATGGTTTTCCAGCCTTTTGGCCAACAAAGTCAAGATAAAGCCGCTTTCTTCGATTTTTGCGAATTTATGTATATCCTGTGATATCAGCTCGGACGCATCGGTGAATCTTGACAAGTCTGCTTGAACTTTATCAACAACTTGCTTGTTTATGTTTACTTTCTCAAATATACTGATATTGGCCGCATCTACCTCTGAAGTGCAGTTTGTGGTCTGCTTTGAAAGATTGCCGACTTCTTCCGCAACTACGGCAAACCCTTTGCCGACACTCCCCGCCCTCGCCGCCTCGATAGAAGCGTTGATCGACAGCATGCGAGTCTTTGTTGAGATTCCTTTGATTGCCTTTGATACTTTGTCAATATCTTTTATCTCTTCGCGGAGTTCGTTTGAAATTGCGGTTATCCTTTGCAAATTAAGATTCGTCGCATAGATTAACAGCATGGAATGGGCTTGGGTAAAGCTGATTATTGCATTGCTGAAATCGTGATAGCCTTTCGAAACTAATGCTTTCTTTTGTTCTTCGGTAGTTAAACATTCGTAACTCTCCATTACCGACACTCCTTGAAAGTTATATTCGCCGCAACTTAACTTCACCTGTATAGCCGTTTAAGCCAAAAACAATCTCAACGACATCGACAGCCACTGCTATTAATCCTTTGCAACCGAACCCCAAAGACTCAAGCCGGTTGCCCCAAAAATTACCGCAGAAGTAATTCGTTGCATATATATTATATATCGCTTATAATTGATGAAAAGTTAATATTAATTCATGTATAAAGTTGAAAATAAGCTTAAAGGCCATTTATCACATGAGGTGACACTATGACAGAAACACAAAGACCTTTCGCCGGAATACGGAGCGCCGTAAAAACATCCGTTTCGGCATACATGCAAGTGCGCAAATCACTGATGGTTTGTTGCGCCCTGGCAGTATTGTTCCGTGTTGCATTGCCGTTTGCCGGAATTTATATGCCTAGAGTTGTTATTGATTTGATACAACGGCAAGCTGACGCTTCGCAGTTTCTGTTCTCGGTAGGAGGCTTGATACTGCTCATGGCAGTGCTGAACTACGGGAAAAGCTTTACCGATACGGTTGTCAACGACTCTATCGGTACGACCGGCATTTTCTCGTTCATGCTCAAAACACTGTATAAAAGCATCGACATGGATTATGAACAGCTTGAAAATCCCGATTTTAAGACCGTTATGGACAAATCGAATAAGGCCGTGCAAAGTAACCACACCTTGGCTATGAACATACCTCGTACACTCGTGCAGCTGCTTTCAAACTCACTCGGCTTTTTGCTGTATTCGGGAACAATCGTCACCGTAAATCCCATGATTTTGCCCGTGCTGTTGTTTTGCGCCGGTATAAACTGGTGGGCGCTTTCTCGCTCCCGAAAATATAACGAGGAGACTCGCGAAGAACGAAGCACGGTTTACGGCAAATATATCGCTCTGCAAAACACCATGCGCGACAGCGCATCAGCCAAAGATATCCGCATGTACGGGGCCTTCCCCTGGTTGAGAGATTTTCTGCGAGTGCTGCGCGGGCGCAACCGCAGTGCCGAAAAGTCCGTGCTGACAAAACAAATGCAGGCCTCAATAATAGACGGGGCTATGATTTTGCTGCGTGACGGAGTCGCGTACGGCTTCTTGATTTCGCTGCTGCTTCAAAACAAACTGGAGCTGGGCGAGTTTGTATTTTTGTTCGCAGCAATAGGCTCGCTGGGAGGCTGGATATCCGGTATACTGACGGCATCCGGCGATTTGGCCAAGTCAGCCGTAGAGATGGCGGATATGCAGGCAATGCTCGACTATCCCGACCGCATGAATACAGGTGCAGGCGCACCGCTGCCTGACGCCAAAGCTCTGCCTCCGGAAATTCGTTTCGAAAACGTGAGCTATACATACCCAAATTCGGAAAAAGCCGCCCTGCGTAACGTAACACTCACGATTCACCGGGGCGAGCGACTGGCCGTGGTCGGAGCAAACGGAGCGGGAAAAACAACGTTGGTCAAATTGCTGTGCGGCCTTTATTTGCCCACAAAAGGCCGGGTTTTATATGCCGGCAAACCGTTAACCGCATATAATCGCGACGAATTGTATACTCAATTTTCACCTGTCTTTCAGGATATACACTTGCTTTCAACAGACATTGCCGGGAATATCAGCCAGCAGCCGCCCGGTTTGACAGACGGCGCAAAAGTCAAAAAATGCCTGGAGCTGACCGGCCTGAGCGAGAAAATCAACAGTTTGCCCGAAAAAGAAAAAACACCGCTCGTCAGAGCTGTGAACCCCAACGCAATCGAGCTTTCCGGAGGCGAAAAACAAAAACTTGCTATGGCTCGAGCTCTGTACAAAGACGCACCGGTCATTGTGCTCGACGAACCGACTGCCGCCCTCGACCCCCTCGCGGAAAACGAAGTGTATCAAAAATACGCGGAGTTGACGCGGGGCAAGACAAGCGTATATATTTCGCATCGTTTGGCGAGTACGCGCTTCTGCGACCGCATAGTCTTGATTGACGGAGCGGCGGAAAGCAATTCGATTGCCGAGCTTGGCACTCATGACGAGTTGATGAAGCTCGGCGGCATCTATGCCCATATGTTTAAAACTCAAGCCGGCTATTACCGGAAAAACGGTTCTGCGGATAATAATGACAAAGCCCCGCTCGACAGTTCCGAGGAGGTGCGTGCAAATGGATAGCAAGAAAGAAAAACCGCGTTTTTCGGATAACGTTAAATGGGTGTCACAGGGCTACCGGCTGTTGATGAAGCTGTCTCCGTACTTTTTGCCGGCACTGCTCGGACAATCGTTTGTCACGGCATTTATGCCTATGATGCAGCTCTTTTTTTCCGCCCGTATAATCAACGAGTTGGCCGGAAGCCGAAACATCTCCGTAATTACGGGCTTCGCTGCCGCAACCGTGCTCCTCAGCTTCGCGCTTTCCGCGCTAAAAGCTGTATTTACCCGAGAGGTTGAACTGTCTTCATACAAATTCGCCTATTCCGACACGAGGGGTATGGAAGCGGAAAAGTTTGCGCAAATGGACTTTCCGCATACGGAAAACAGTGAAGTATCGGAAAAATTGGCAGTTATGGACACAAAGGCGCGCGGGAACGGTTTGGGCTTGGTCAATCTTTATTGGGTGACACAGCCCGTCACTGCCAACATACTTTCCTTGGTATTCGCCGGCATACTGTTGATGGGAATGTTTAAGACAAACGCAGACTATGAACACAGCTTTGCGACAACAAATCAAGCGACACTTCTGCTGGTACTGCTTGTAATTATAACGCTGGCACTGAATATTTTTTTCAGACGCAAAGAAAAAAAAGTGTTGGATCAGGTGTTTCAGGAAAACGCAAAATCCAATACCGCCGCCTCGTACTACAGTAAATATCTGGATGCCGACCAAGCCGCGAAGGACATACGCTTGTACAGGCAGGGTGACACACTCAGACATATTTTTTCTTACAGCTATAACGTCAAAAACTGGCTAAAGTATTTCTTCTTTGAAAGCCGCCTTGGAGGTTTTTCCGCCGCCTGTATGTCGGCGTTAGGCGGAGCAGTCTATCTGCTTATCGGGCTGCGCGCGCTTGCCGGCATGTATGCCGTAGGCTATGTTGTTCAGTATGTTGGAGCCGTAACTGCTCTTATAACTGCGGTTACAGCTCTTTGCAGCGACCTGGTGCGTACATATAACAATGCCTCGCATATAAAACCGCTGCTTGACTTTCTCGCACTTCCCGCAGTGCTCGAAAAAGGTACAAAGCCCATACCCGCAGAGACCGAATACCGTTTCGAATTTCGCAACGTCAGCTTCCGGTATCCGGGCTCGCAGACATTTGCGCTGAAGAATTTGAACATGACGCTTGACGCAAACAGGCGTCTGGCTGTCGTCGGACTCAACGGCAGCGGAAAGACAACAATGATTAAGCTGTTATGCCGTCTGTATTCTCCCACAGAGGGAGAAATACTTCTAAACGGCGTGAATATAAATGACTACGATTTTAGAGAGTATCAGCGGTTATTTTCTGTCGTGTTTCAGGATTTCAAGCTTTTTCCTCTGACCATAGCGTCAAACGTCGCCGTCTCCGATAATTATGATGAATCGAAGGTGCAACGCTGCCTTCGTGATGCCGGTTTTGGCGAACGTTTGGAAAAACTTCCTTTGGGAACGGAAACCATCCTTTATAAAGAATTCGACAAGGGCGGAGTACAAATTTCAGGCGGAGAAGCGCAGAAAATAGCTCTTGCCCGTGCGCTTTACAAAAACTCCGCCATTATCGTTTTAGACGAACCGACTGCCGCTCTCGACCCTATAGCCGAGTTTGAGGTTTATTCTACGTTCGACAAGACTATAGGCACAAAAACTGCCGTCTTTATCTCTCATAGACTCTCTTCCTGTCGTTTCTGCCACGATATTGCCGTTTTTGACAGCGGCAGGCTTGTGCAGCGCGGAAGCCACGATGCGCTGCTTGCGGAACCCGACGGTCTTTATTCCGCGCTTTGGCATGCTCAGGCACGTCATTATGTGGACTAGCCGAGTTATTACTTCGGCAACAAAATATAGGAAAACGCTATATTTTGTTGTTCCCCGGCTTAGACGCAGATGCGCCGCATTGTAGCGCTGCGGCGTATCTAAGCGCGTCTGCAAGATCCAAGTAACCGCGTAAGTATTTTATACGGTATTTAACTTTCGCGGTAATATAGTCGTTTAAGCCAAAAAGCGGTCATAAACGACTATATATCCCGGCATTTACCGTCTACGCTCCGAAGATGGCGGCTTTGTACCTCTTCTAGTCGTCATACCCTTTTCCTTCGAGTATTTTGTCCCTGTATTTCTCGATTCTGGATACCCGGGTTTTTGATTGTTTTGCCTTAGAAAAATAGAGAAGGTAAGCTTTACGCCGGCCCGGAGTCAGCGCTTCAAAAGCAGCTTTAAAGTCCGCGTCATCATCAAATATGCTTTGCAGCTCTTCGGGAACCGGTAAATCCCGCTTTTCTTCCGAGAGAACTTTTTGACCGGATTTTTCTACCTCAACGGCTTCATGTATATAGGATCTGATAACGTCTTTTTTGCAGGCTATCTCTTCAACGTCAACATACCTGAGCTGACGCCCGGCCTGAACGTTTTCGGTCTGCCTGACGAGTATGCCTTCCGTGTCTTTAAGCAGAGCGCCCTTGAAGAATGAAAGCGCGGTGTAATCCTTAAAATTCCCTATAATAAGGATATTCTTATTCTCAAACATATAACAGGGCTGCCCCCATTTAAGCTCTTCCGTCAGTCCGCACTCAAGAGCTATTGATCTGAGTGCCTCAAATACGGCACGCCTTTGCCCGGTACCATCTAAAAACGCATCAACCGCCGGATTCATACCCACAGCCCGGTCAACAGGCTCAAGGCTCTCAATAATCGCCAAAAACTCTTCTTTTTTATCGCAAACGGTGAAGCTGCCGTTTAGGAATCCATAGACTTTTCCCTTTAACTCGGGTTGTTTTCTTAAGCATTTGCCGATGCAGCTCGTTTTGATTTTATACTTATCGTTTATTTCTCCGGCATCGATTCCCGAGCAATGCGCACAAATTTCTACTCTCACTGATTTTTCCATTTACTGTCTCCTTTGTATTACCGCGTAAGTATTTTATACGGTATTTAACTTCCGCGGTAATAATATAATTTTTTAAAATTTTTCTGTCAATAATTTATAAAAATTTCATAGTATGACAGATAATAAACGCATAAAAATTTCAGTCAAAAAGGGGACGATTGGGGGCTACTCGCCCCCAAACCCCTCGGCCTCTGAATTAAAGTGAAATAAAACGGGTAAGATA
>JAVBOO010000012.1:0-67246 GCA_031550435.1 Eubacteriales bacterium | reverse complement strand
ATTCCAGCCGTGCTATATAGTTTATTAGTTTTTTTCAACTTTATTCATTATATTGTCGGTTAAATTTGAAACCGTCCACGCGATGCTTGAGCGGTTTCAAATTTAACGCCCGACGTCCTACAGTCGTCTAAGACTGATAATGTCTTAAACGACTGTAGAATTCAAGCCAAAGGCCGCCTCGCATTTGCGAGGCGGCCTTTTCACTTTGCTCGGCCAACGAAGGGCTGTTTTTAGGCTTATCTAAATCGACCGAGTTTAGTTGAGGTTAGTTGCTAATCTTCACGGAAATCGAAGTTGTAACATTTCCGTATATGGTCGGAACGGTGAGAGTGATAACTATGGTTCCGGTTCCGAGTGCTGTAACAAGTCCTGTATTGCTTACCGTAGCTATTGCGGGGTTTGATGACTTCCAAGTGATTTCTCCGTTAACGGATTCAGTGTTCGGAAGTATCGTGTAGCTAAGCTGAAGTGTCTGACCCTTCTTCATCGAGGTGAGGGCAGAGGAGTTAATCTTCAGCGAGCTTATCTTGCTCTGAGCGCGCGTTGCGGGGAAAGTAGCCGTAAAAGTAAGCTCAGAGCCTGTATTTACAACATTTGTTATTGTTGCGCCGGCAACGGTCGGTACAACAGCGGAGTCAAACTCATAGCCGTACTTAGCGGTGAGTGTGATGTTAGCGCTGTAAACAGTTGAGAAGTCGAACGTGTCGGGAGAAGGAGTCCAGGATATTTCTCCGGTGTAGCCGACTCCTTCCGTTATCGTCGCCTGAGGAACTTCATAGACGGCAGGAGCGGTAACGGCTATGCCGACTGTCGTTATCTTAGTCTTAGGCAAAGCGGGGATCGTGAAGTTCACGGTCTTTGTCTGCTGAGCGTATTCAACCGTAGCCGTAGCGTTCTGAACTTCGTATGTTCTCGGAAGAAGGTCATAGAGCATAGTTACCTTCTTTGTGGTACCGTTATACGTGCAGCTGTTAATCGTAATAGGAGTATCGATTCCTTCGACTTTGACGGTAGCTTTAATGTTCTTAAGCGAAGGTGTGTAGTAAGGTGTGCCGGAAAGCGACATTGTCATGTTTCCGTTGACCGCTGTCAGGCTGTCGAATGTTGCGCCTTTTACATAGCCGATGCCCTTTATGACATGCGTATTGCCCTGCCATATTAATTGGTTGAACTTGTAATCAAGACCGTATACGGAAACATTACGCAATCCGCCGACCATGTAGCTGTATTGGCTGCCGGGAAGGAATACGGGTATGGTCAGATTAAAGTCACCGTTCTTGTCGCAATACGCTATGGCTTCTGCCGTGTTTCCGAGTTTCGGGAATATTGCGGCATTAAAGCTCTGGTCTATAACAGGCCTTTCTTCATAAAGGTCGTAAGTAATACCATACTGCTCCAGGAGAGCTGCGCCCTTGCTGAAAATATTACCTTTAATGTTGATAGAAGTAGCTCCGGCAGGGTATTCATAAATCAAAGCGTCCGGATTATTGGAAACGGACTGAACATTGCCGAGCGTGTAAATCGTAAGAGTCGGGAACTCGCTGTCAATTACATATGAACCGACGCGAACTGTATCCGACAGTATGGCTTC
Organism: Eubacteriales bacterium; assembly: GCA_031550435.1. Classification (GTDB taxonomy): domain Bacteria; phylum Bacillota; class Clostridia; order Lachnospirales; family WRAX01; genus JAVBOO01. The sequence goes on along the minus strand of JAVBOO010000012.1, from coordinate 65,655 downwards.
GTCTTCCGATCCGATGTAACCGGCAAGAATAACTCCGTATATACCGTCTTCAAGGTCTCTAAGACCGCCTGTGGGCTTTCCGTCTTCAAGCTCTCTGACTGTTCCGGAAATAGCGTTTCCGAGTGTGATGTAAGTACGGGGGTTTGCCGAGGAAGTATCGTAAGAGGCCAGAAGACCAAGTATCTCGTTCGTCTCATAGTCACAAGCATATACTTCGACTTTTGACATAATTCCGCCGACCCAAACGCTGACAACGTTACCAAACTGAGCGAAGGCATTGAAAGCGGGGTCATATGATCCGACTTTCGCGTTTGTTACGATCGGGCGCGTTACAAACGAAGCTTCCGCATCGAAGTGCGAGGGTTCGAGCGGGTGATCCGCAACTACTGCATAAGGCATGGTGTAGACATCCGAGTCGGCAGTAAAGAAAATGTTTCCTTCGTAAGTTCCCTTAGGAGCAGCCTGAGGGATAACAGCATTGATTATAACTTCCCCTGTTTGACCTGCAGCAACAGTAATGCTTGCCGCGTCGGCGATTACATATACGCCATGCTCTGATGAGGGGAGGGAATATTCAACGCCGTCGTTAACTTCATAAGAGAAGAAATACTCTTTTGACTCGTTTGATGTGTTGTGGATTTTAACGGTAAGCGGTCTTGAAAGTGTGTCGCCTTCTTCGTTTCTCTTTGTTATTCCGAAGTTGAGTGAAGAAAGAGTCTGATCTTCAAGCAGGTAGCCGGATGTTCCCGTTATTTGCTCGAGGGTCTGCATAGGAATGTGGTCCTGAACCGTAAAGTACGAAGCTTCCGTGAGCGCTCTGATAGGATCAACAAAACCTGCTCCGACTTCAAAAACACTGTAATTGTCGTCAAGAGGGTAAGCTGTGTTCATCATGCGAGCCTTGATTTCGGCCGGAGTCGCATCCGGGAATTTCTGACGCATAAGCACGGCAATGCCGGCAATGTGCGGAGATGCCATGGAGGTTCCGCTCTTGCGCGCATAAGCGTATGTATAGTCTGAGTCTTCGTAATTCGGATTTACGGCAAAAGCCGGCTGTGTCGACATAACGTCAAATCCGGGGGCAACGATGTCCGGCTTGATTCCGATAAGCTGAGCAACCGGTCCGCGCGAGCTGAAAGAAGCGAGCAGGTTTTCTGCATGGACAGTGTTAACGGAATTAAGCTTAATGTACGCCGGATTTCCTGCGGAAACTGTTGCCTGGTAGCCGGCCTTTATAATCTCCCCTGCCTTGTCGGTAACGCAAAGTACGGGAATAGAATCTTTAAGTTCGTTTGATATGGAAATGTTTGTAAGGAATTCGTCAAGGTTGTTGATAAGCAGCATTGCGCCTGCGCCGTGGCTGATCGCGTTTGCGAGCTTTTCGGTAAAGTTGATTGAGCCGCGGTATACAACGGCTACTTTTCCGTTAAGCGAAGGCAGACCGGCATAGTCGCTTACATTGCCGACACCGGGAACCATAACGAACTCATAACCCTTTTCTTCTATATAGTTAAGGGTTGTATTTGTGATAATATCGTTCTCGAATCTGTTGTCGAAGTCTCCGCCGACAGATCTGACTTCGACTGCTTCAGACGCGCCCGTAAATTCGGCTTCTTCATACGAGAAAACGTCAGCGCCTCCGGCTGTTCCGGCGCCTGAAGTGATAGCAAGATAAGCCGTTCCGGGGCAGCCGAGCGAACCCATAACCACTCTGCCCGAATATTGGTCAAATCCGCTGTTTCCGGCAGCTACGGCAAATACGGTGCCTCCGATTACAGCGTTGTTAACCATAGTAACCGTTGCATAGTACGGAAGGTTTGCGCTCATACCGAGAGACATGTTAACAACATCACATCCGTCGTTGTAAGACTGCTCGATAGCGGCAAGGATGTTTGACGTTGTTCCCGTGCCGTAAGGTCCGAGTACTCTATACATTTTGAACTTTGCCTTAGGAGCGATTCCGAGAGTCGAATAAGCCGATTCAGTGTTCTCGCCTCTGCCGGCAATAGTTCCCGCAACGTGCGTACCGTGTGATGTGATATAGACCGTTCCGGAATCGGGATTGATCCAAGGCATGCTGTCTTTGACTTTTAAATAATCCTCGTATGTAGTTTCCATAGGATCATCGTCATTGTCAACATAGTCATAGCCTCCGACAAAACCGTTAATAAGGTCCGGATTGTTGTAGTCAACGCCGGTATCGATTACACCGACAAGCATACCTTCACCGTCAAGGCCGAGGGTATCATTTATGTAATTCATGTTGAAAAGCTCTCTGCTTTCGGCCATTCCGAGTCCTTTAAAGTCGGAATAGTCGTCGGCTCCGACAGGAGTTGAAGCGTCTTCCTCGGGGTCGAGGCAAACCGTGAAGTCGGGAGAAACCGAGAATACAGATTTAAGAGCGACAAGCTCTTTAACTGTATTTGCGGGTAAGGTTACGGAGAAACCGTTGAAAAGCTTTGAATATGTTTTTATGATGTCGATTTCAGCAGCAATGCCCGCATTTGCAGCCTGAGCCGAGAAATCGGACTGAGAAGCAAAGACACTTCTTTCTGCTGCCGCTTCGCTCATTACGCCGCCGTTAAGCGCCGTGTAAACAGGCAAAATCGCGGAAGGCAGTGTGTTAAGCTCGACAATTACGCTTACCTGTTCTTCGGATGAAAAATCAAAATCTTCATCAAATCCTATAAGTCCGAGTTTCGTGTCGATCGATTTCGCATAATCATTAACGTAATTTACTTGTTCAGGGGTTAAACTGCCGAGTAAACTGCTTTGAACATCGTTCGAGTTTGTTTCCAAATACCGGGATGCAAGTTCTTCGTTAAGAAGCATGTTATCGTACTCGGTTGCTTCCGCGATACCCGGCCTGACAGTGAGAGTTCTCTCTTGTCGGTTTGCTGCAAATGTGTTCGTGATTCCGAAGGAACCGATTACCATTGCAACGCTCAGTGCCAGGCTGATGAATCGTTTTGAATGTTTCTTCATAATGTCCTCCTCTGATATGATTTATGCCTGCGAGATCTTTTTTTGTGGCTAGCCTTTTTCGACCTCAATGAAATTATAGCACAAATTGGAAAATTTGTATATATCTGAAAATGAATTATGTTACAAAAACGATGTAAAAATAAGCTCTACTTTATGGCAAAAAGAACAAAAATGCAAAAAAATACATAAAATAGTAATTACACCTTGCATAATTTTGGGATATATAGTAAAATGTAGTATTTATAGTGTGAATGGAAGCTTGAAAGTGCATTCTTACATAGAAGTTAAATGTGCCGGGTTAAGGTTGGCAGGGTCGGACATTTAATAAACGGTGTGACGGATCTGAGAGACAGTTGATATTACGCTTTTAATACAGTCCCTGAAGACATGCAAAAAATCGAGAGTCGTGCTGTCTCGATTTTTTAGTTTACCGCTAAAAAAAGAATCAGAGCCGCAATGAACAGTTCTGATTCTCGACCGTGATTTTGACCAACGATTAAACTTCGCGGTTTAGTCACCCCTTTATAGCCGGTCCTGCGGGCCAAAGGGGGATTGAGGCGACAAGTTTAGCGAATGGTTTAACTGTCGCCCCAATAATATTCGTTTTTCGGTTGTTTATCTTCTCGTTACTCTTATAGCCTTCCAAACAAAGGCTGCGAGAGCCGAGCCTGCAAGAGGTGCAACGATAAACAGCCACAGTTGTTTGAGAGCGTCTCCGCCGACAAAAAGAGCGGGAGCGATTGATCTTGCGGGGTTAACCGATGTTCCCGTAAGTTTGATTCCGAGTATATGTACAAACGTAAGTGTAAGACCTATTACGATACCGGCGATGCTTTCAAACTTCGATTCCGAAGTAACGCCGAGTATGGTGAATACGAAGACAAACGTAAGAACAAGCTCAACAACAAACGCGCCGACAGCGTCGAGACTTGCGGCAGTCGTCGAGCCGAACATGTTCGCGCCCATTCCGTATTCGGCAATGCTGAGATTTGCTGCCGAGCTGATAATAAGCGAGAGTATTGCCGCGCCGAGCAAAGCACCGAGAATTTGTGCGATAACATAAGCGATGAAATCAGTCAGCGAAAGCTTTTTGTTGATAAACATTGCGAGAGAAACAGCGGGGTTGATGTGACAGCCCGAAATACTGCCGATAACATACGCCATCGCGACAATACTTAAACCGAAAGCCATCGCCACGCCGTACAAATCGAGGCCGATGCCCGGGATGCCGGATGCAACCGCGGCGCCGCAGCCGAATAATACAAGCACGGCTGTTCCGATAAATTCCGCAAAATACTTGTTAATACTTTTCACCAATTACCACCCTTTTCCAACAAATTTTTACATCAAGTGAATTATACAATTATATTAATAAAAAATCAAGAGTATGAGTGTTTATAATTGGTTTATTCAGAAAAACTCGAACGATGCCGCTGTCGCTATGTATTTCTCTGTCCGCTAAAGATAGCATTTTAGTTTACTTAAAAGCTCGTCGAAGTTAAACGGCTTTGAAATGTGGTCGGACATCCCCGCGCTCAGGCACTCCGACACGTCTTCTTTAAAAGCGTTGGCCGTCATGGCGATAATCGGGATGTCTATGCCTTGAAGCCTCAAATTTTTTGTACAGGTTATTCCGTCCATGTCAGGCATTTGTATATCCATAAGCAGTAAACTGTAGTCACCGCCGCGTGTTTTCATTATTTCTAACGCTTTGACACCGTTTTCGGCATCGTCGATTTGTACGCCGGTAATCTCAAGGCACATGTGCACAATCTCTCTGTTAACTTCGATATCTTCGACAAGCAGGATTTTTTTGCCACGCCATATGCCTTCATGAATAGTGTTCGGAACATCGGAAGCCTCGGCTTTATCGAAGGCCGGACCGCCCCATTCGAACTCGACGAAAAATTTGAACGAAGAACCTTCTCCGGGCACACCGTTAACGGATATTTGCCCTCCCAGGTGCTCGACTATGCTCTTAGAAATAGCGAGACCGAGGCCGGTACCGCCGAATCTTCGGGTTATGCTGCCGTCAGCCTGTTCGAACGGCATGAATAAACGCTCGGCCTGCTCTTTGTTAAGACCAATGCCCGTATCGCTTACTTCAACCGTGAGTCGCTCTTTGTTTTCGCCTGAGCGCTCGTGTCCGAGCTTAAGTTTTATAACTCCGTACTCGGGTGTGAATTTAACCGCGTTTGTCAACAGGTTCATGATGACCTGTGTCAGCCTGAGTTCATCACAAATAATTTTCCTCGAAAAATCGAAGTTAACTTCAAAGTCCAGCTTCTGAGACTTTTCATTTGTTCGCGTTGATATAATGTCGTATAATCCTTCCAGTGTTTTATCTAGCCTGAATTCACTCAGATAAATTTCGAACTTTCCGGATTCGATTTTTGAAATGTCCAATATGTCGTTGAGTATGCCGAGAAGTTGAGTCGATGCATTATCGATTTTTTCGAGGCAGGTTTTTATATGATGAACAGAATCTGATTTTTTTGCCACCGCGACCATGCCCATAACGGCATTCATGGGCGTTCTGATTTCATGGCTCATTTTGCTGAGAAACTCGCTTTTCGCTCTCGATGCCTGTTTTGCCACCTCAACTGCGGCTTTCAGATTCTCGCCCATTACCGTGAGTTCGGTTACGTTTTTTTCAAGCTGAATGTTTGCGGCGAGGAGTTTCTTCTCGGCGTTTCTCTTTTCGATAACAGTGGAAAGAATGCCAACGAAGGTAGAAAGCAGCTCTGTTTCGTTTTTTGTCCAGTTCCTTTTTGTCTTGCAGGAATCGACACCCAAAAATCCCCAAAATTTTCCGTCGGCAAAAATCGGTACGTTAATAAAGGCCAAAATTCCAAGTTCTTTGGGCTTTTGGTGCTCGGATAACGGCAAGATGTCGGTGTCGCCTATGGCAACGAACGGCAGTGTCAAGAGCTGAAGATAACTGTCGTGCTGGTCGTCGTAAGGCGCCGCCTGCGTATGCGGAAAAATGCGCATTGTGCCTTCGGATGCCCATTCGTATACGCAGCGGAAGTACATCTTGTCATGATTATCCTCGAAGATATACATCCGGTCTGCCTTAAGAAATTGCCCGAAAATGGATAGCGAGTAGTTAACAGAGTCGTCAAAAGAATCGGACGACGCAAACGAGAGCGACACCATTGCGAGAAGCTCTTGCTGCATTAGCTGTTTTGACAGAGCTTTCTCGGTTTCATCCTCGGCATTATAGTCTGTGCCGACAAAAGACGAATCACATTTCCCGAGCCCCCGGGACAGACGCTGAGAAAGATTTCGCACGGTGCAGAACAAACCGCCGCGCTTTGTGGCAATCGCCCCGATTTCGATATGACTGCCGGTTTCGTCTACGTACGTTACGCAGCCGCGCTGCAAATCGCCGTTCAAAACGGAAGAGAAGAGCTTGGAAGTTTGGGACGCGCCCTCATCCTTTATGATGTCGAAAATGCACAGGCCCGCGTATTTCGAGGCCGGTATTGAATCTGCAGGGTTGTTTCTCTTGTAGACAAACGTGATTATATAGTTTTCGTCAAGTTCGAATATGATATCGGATGTCAATTCCGCTAAACAGTGAAGCTTTTCGAGTGTTTCATCAAAGATTTCATTTTTCGGTAGTTTATCCATAAATCATTCCTATCGTCGTATTTGACAAGGATTCATGCGCTTTTATACCGCAATTATATCACAGGCGTGAATAAATATCTATGACAAATTCGGTTTTAACGGTGATTAAAACGCCTGAGGGTAATGAGGCAAACAAAACCGGTTTTTTTACAAACTTTACAAATTAAGAATTCGTATTATAATACATTTATGACAGCGGTAGTTTATTACCGCACATAATACTTACCGCGGTTACTTTGGCCGAGCAGACGCACCTGCGTCTGAGCGAGCGAACAACAAATATAGCATTTTTGATATATTTTGTTGCCGAAGTAATAGCCCAAAAGGCTGTATAAGGGTATCAAAAAGTATCAAGAGAGGTGAACCGTGTCTATATTAAAACTTGAAAATGTGACATATCGGTACAGTACAAAGTACATAAAGGTTGATGCCCTCAAGGGCATTTCCTATGAGTTTGAACCGGGCAGCGTTTATGCCATAGTCGGAAAATCCGGCTCGGGAAAGACAACATTGCTCTCGCTTCTGGCAGGTCTCGACAATCCTACCTCCGGCGATATATATTTTGACGGCAGACCTCTTCGCGGGATGGATAGGTCTAAGTTCAGGCGCAATGAAATAAGCGTTGTTTTTCAAAGCTTTCAACTGTTCCCGCTGATGACGGCGCTGGAGAATGTCATGTATCCCATGACCCAAACAAAAGTTAAACGCGGCGAAGCAAAAAAGAGGGCAAAGGAGCTTCTGCTTTCAACGGGTTTAACCGAACGGCATTTCGGACAGTTCCCGTCTATGCTGAGCGGCGGCGAGCAGCAGCGCGTTGCGATAGCCCGTGCTTTGGGCAATACCCCGAAGGTTATACTCGCAGACGAGCCGACCGGCAATCTTGACACCGAAAACAGCGAGCATACTATAAATGCGCTTGTGAAACTTGCAAAGGACAAGGGCTGCTGCGTCATTATTATAACGCACGATCCGTCTGTCGCCGAAAAGTCCGATAAACAACTCCATATATCGGACGGTCTGATGGTTTTGTGATGCACGGGACAGAAATCGCAGTAAGTAGCACTATTACCGGTACTTAAGCAAGTGCGGATTATTCAGCCGTGTATCGGCCAAAAGTCAATTAATCATTGTTTACTTAATTTTTAGGAGGCTGAATTGTGTGGATTCTAAAGAGCGCGTTCCGGCATAGGAGGAGCAATTTACTGTTACTCTTGACGGTTGCGATAATCTCCGTGCTTTTCGGAGTTTCGGCTTCGATACGCGAAAACAGTGCGGAAAAAATGAAAGCATTCCTAGATTCTTACGAAATAAAGGCTTATTACTCGTATATCGACCAGCTGCCTGTTACAAAAGGCTGGTTATGGCCGAAGGCCGCGGAACTGCCCGTAAAATATGAGGATATGTTCAGATATTACAGCGCGTACAGAGAGGGCCCGGTTAGCGCGAAAAGCGCGGAAAGCGACACCGAAATCACGGTTACATTCCGAGGAGTGGCCGATTTGCCGTCGTTAAAGCGTCCGGAAATCGACAAATGCGACCTGAACGGTTACTCAAACAATGATTTTAAGTTTGATACCGAGGAATATATCGCGATAGTCAGTAAGACTGTTGCCGAAGATCTTAAATTATCGCCCGGTAAAGAAATACTGATGTGGGACAGCCGCGAACGTTCCGCGGAAAAACCTGTTACATATAAGGTCTGCGGTATATTTGACGACGAAGGTCTTAACGACGAATTTAAAAGTGATGTTATAGTTCCGATATCGCTGACGAAGGAAATATTCTTGTTAAAACAAAACTATTTCTACGAGAACCCTTCGGGAGCGTTTTCACTTGTGACGGACTATGATTATTGCTACTATGTGCTTAAAGACGCAAGCGTCGTACGGGATTTTAAAGCCGCAATGTCTCAGGAGCGAACATTTAAGCTTTTTAGGCTCATTGTGGACGATGACGAGCTCACGGATACTCTAAAGCCGATACGAACGACCATGGATTACATGGACAGTGCGTTATACGCGCTTTTGGTTATCTCGCTTTTAATGGCGTTTATAGTCTCGTTTATACTGCTAAAAAACCGAAATGCGGAAATCGCGATAATGATGTGTATAGGCAGCTCTAAGCTGAAAATCTTTTTGGCCTTGCTGGCTGAGCTTGTGCTAACAACCGCGTTCGCGATAGTTGCCGGAGCATCGGCCGGTTATATGATCTCCGTCGGCTTTTTCGGCGAAACGGGCATTGCCGGCATCTCTTTGAGGCTCTTGCTGCTTCTAACGGCGTTCACGGTCGGGGCGGCTGTTTCGCTCATATCGTCTCTGTCGTTGAGGGCAATGGATATATTGACTCGGAAAGAAGGGTAGGCGAACTGATGTTTTTTATCGTTTCTATAAAGTCTATGCTGAGAAGACCTCTGATAACGGCGTTTTTTGCCGTTTTGCTTGCGGCTGTCACAGTCGCTCTCCTTGTCGGTTTAACGCTGATGTTTATAACAATGCGCGGATATAAAGACGCGGAGGAGTCATATACCACAAGGGTTACGGTAAGCAGAAACGTATCTGATTCCGACAGCGTGGAAATAACGTATGCAAGCGCTGACAGCAGCTATGCTTACTACGGCCCGTTATCCGATGAGTATGACATAAAAAGCGGTTTGGAACAGTACAATTTTTCACTGCTTTCCAAAAAGGACCTTGAGCCGATAACGAATTCGGAATATATTAAAGACAGCGAAACGCCTGTCATCGTTCCCGGAATGTCTCCGTATCTGAGGGGTTACGGCGCTTACTTAACCCAAGCCGGCTCACCTGTCTACCAAACAACTTTTGTCGCGAAAATAACAGGAATCGAAACAATAACACTTCCTATACAAAGCGGGGAAACACGCATAATAACAATGGTTAACTATGAAACCGGCGGCATTGTCTCCGGCCAGGATTATGGCGACTCATGCCTGTTGTTTATTGACGTTGACGAGATTTCCGAAGATTATCTGCCTTCAAAAAAAGCGCGCGAGATATTTGAGATCGGCGAAACTTACATAATAAAGGCAGACAGTTTCTATGTTTTCAATTCCGATTTGTTCGAATGGAAGCCTGATTTCGAGATTTACATCGGTAGAGACAATGATGACGGAACAAGTCTTTACAGTCTGTGGAACTACAGAGAAAAGCTTGCCGATGCCTTTGATTTTGTAATGTATGACATTTTTGGAGAAAAATTTTTAACCGAAGAACAGCGTAAATTTTTTCTCTCGGAAGATGTTTTTGTGCAAAGAGGAAACCCCGCGGAGAGATTTTATGGTACCGGAACTACGAGCAAGCTGCTTTCCTGCGGAGTTTATTATGTTGATCCGGATGCTGTTATTAAATGCAAAAACACCGAATTTGACAAAATTATCGTGAACGAAGCAGCACCGATTTCCAAAAATCAAAATGCCGCGATTCCGTGGCCGAACAGTACTTTAAGCCTGTCTCTGTATCTTTCCGACAACCCTGCCGGAAACGAAGCGTTTTTCTATAACCGCTTTTCACTTGTTAAGGGCAGATTTTTTACAGAAGAGGAGGAGAGAACAGGCGCGGCTGTTATAATTATCAGTTCGAATGCCGCCGGCTGGTCACACTTGGACATAGGCGACAAAACCGTGATTGCTCTTTCTCAGACAAACGCGTTTGACTATGAGTACAAAGAGTTTGAGGTCGTGGGAATCTTTGATGTTGTAAACCCCGTGAAAGACAGAGTTTTTTATGCCAATACAGGGGATTACAACGGGAACCCGTTTGCTCTTGACATAGGCGGAAAGGCTGTAAAATCAAAAAGTGTCGAACCTTCGATCTTTATATATATGCCTACCGGCGTGGCGAAAACTGTTGAAGATTTTGCGCGGTATGTGGAGGAATCGCCGCTTAAAGATTCGGAGGGGAATGAAGCGGTTCATACCATAGATTTTTTCGCCCTGTTAAACAAAAACAGCGATTTAAACAAGTTTATGGATGCTCTGGAGCAAGACGGCTTTGACTTTAGCAAATACAGCGTCAACGTTGAAGACCAAGGTTACTCGCACTCCATACAGATATTGGACACTCTCAGAACAACATCGGCTATTATTGTACTGGCAGCTTTTAGTACCGTTATTGTAGTTTTGGCGTTTATGATGCTGCTGTTTGTTTCGCGCAAGGAAAGGGATGTAAAAGTAATGCTTGCGTTGGGGACAAAAAAACGTAGTATCATGCTGTCCGTAATGTGGGGATTGCTTGCTATATATGTGTTCAGCTGCGCGGCAGGTCTTTTTGCCGGAAAGCTTGTTGTTTCAGATATAGTCGAGAGCGTAACCGCGCCGTACTATGTTGCCGAGGAGTTTCCTCAGTTCGAAAAGAACCCGCTTCCGCTGATCGCTCCGGCATTGGACACGGATGTGCCTTCCGAGGTATACGCTGTTACGGCGGCTACTGTGTTTACAGCGCTTATAATCATGTCGTTTGCTTCGATCCACAAGAGGCTAAAGCTCGAGCCCATGGAGATATTCGCGGGTACTGAGCGCTGATATCCACAAATGCCGTTTTATACGTCCAAAGTGATTTAATCAGGGTTTACACTAAAAGTCCCAACCGGTATCGCCGGTCGGGACTTTTTTATGCGTCTGTATTGCTCTGCGGAGCGTAATCCTACATTTTTATGACTATGTTTACGAGCTTGTTCGGTACGTAAATTTCCTTCATAATATCGGCGCCTTCAAGCCGAGCCGTGACAGAAGCTTTTGCGAGAGAAATTATTTCTTCTTTTTCCGTTCCCGCGGGAACGAGTATGTTTTCTCTTACCTTTCCGTTGATTTGTACTACTATAGTCAGCGTATCCTCTTTTGTTTTTTCAATGTCATACTCCGGCCATTTTTCACAGAAAACAGACTTTTTGCCTCCGAGACTTTCCCATATCTCTTCTGCAATATGCGGTGTGAAAGGAGCGAGAAGAATTGCGAGGGTTTTGAGCGTATCGGCATCAAGCCCGCCGTATTGCTTCATAAGGTCAAACAGTTTGTTTGTGTGCTCCATAAATCCGCTTACGACGGTGTTTAAACTCAGATTGTCCAGCCTTGTTGTTATATCGTATATCATTTTGTGTCTTGCGCGTTCTAAATCCGAATTGGTTTTGATTATTTTGCCCTTTGCCTCGCTCACAAGCTTCCAAACTCTCGTAAGGTATCTGAATACGCCTTCAAGTCCTCTGCTTTCCCATTCCGAGTCTTGCTCCGGAGGTCCTATAAACAGGATATACATTCTTAATGCGTCGCGTCCGTATTTTTCTATCATGTCGTCCGGAGAAACGCCGTTGCCCCTCGACTTGTCCATCTTAAAGCCGTCTTTTGTAATCATGCCCTGATTAAACAGCTTAGAGAACGGTTCTTCAAAGTTAACGACACCTATGTCGTACAGAAACTTTGTATAGAATCTTGCGTAGAGCAGGTGAAGCACCGCGTGTTCGATGCCGCCTGCATAATAATCTACGGGCAGCCATTTTTCAAGCGCTTTCTTTCCGATAAGCTCGCTATCGTTGTTTACATCGGGATAGCGAAGGAAGTACCAGGAAGAACCGGCCCACTGCGGCATAGTGTTTGTCTCGCGTTTTGCAGGAGCGTTGCATTTCGGACAGGTGGTGTTTACCCAGTCGGTTATTGCCGCAAGCGGTGATTCGCCAGTATCGGTCGGCAGATACGATTCGACATCCGGCAGTCTGACCGGTAAATCCTTGTCGGGTACGCCGACTGCTCCGCAATGCTCGCAGTGTATAATGGGAATGGGTTCTCCCCAGTATCTTTGACGTGAAAATACCCAGTCACGCAGCTTATAGTTAACAGTTTTTTTGCCTATGCCTTTTTCTTCGAGCACGTCGGGCATTTTGTCTTTAAGCTCGGATGAGTTCATGCCGTCAAAGCCGGGAGAGTTGATGACCGTGCCTTCCTCCTCGAAAGCTTCGTTCAGCTCTTCGCAGCTTTTTGCTCCCGATTTCTTGCGTACGGGAACAATCGGAAGCCCGAATTTCTTTGCAAACTCGAAGTCTCTCGAATCATGCGCGGGAACGCACATAATAGCTCCGGTGCCGTAGTCCGCGAGGACGTAGTCAGAAACCCATACCGGTACCTGTTTTTCCGTAAGCGGATTAATTGCGTAACAGCCGGTAAAGACTCCGGACTTTTCTTTTGCCGCCAATCTGTCGACGCTCGATTTGGTGCTTGCGGCGAAAACATAGTCATCAACGGCCTTTGCTTGCTCCAAAGATGTGATTTCTTTGACGAGTCTGTGCTCGGGAGAAAGAACCATAAACGTTGCTCCGAAAAGCGTGTCCGGCCTCGTGGTATAAACTCGTATGGGCTTATTGCCGCCGACAGTCACAAAATCCACTTCGGCACCGTAGCTCTTGCCTATCCAGTCTGCCTGCATTTTCTTGACTTTTTCCGCCCAGTCGAGCCTGTCTAGGTCGTTAAGCAGTCTGTCCGCGTATTCTGTTATTCGCAGCATCCACTGACGAAGCATTTTTTTCGTAACGGTTGAATGGCAGCGGTCGCATTCTCCGCCAACCGCTTCTTCGTTCGCCAGAACGGTCTTACAGCTCGGACACCAGTTAAGAGGCATTTCTTTTTCATATGCGAGTCCTTTTTCAAACATCTTGACAAAGATCCACTGGGTCCATTTGTAGTAGTTCGGGTCGGTTGTGTTTATCTCTTTTGACCAGTCGTACACAGCGCTGATATCGTCAAGCTGACGTTTGAAGGTCTCGATTGCCTTGTTTGTTGATACGCTCGGGTGAACACCTTGTTTAATCGCATAGTTCTCGGCCGGCAGGCCGAAGGCATCCCAGCCCATCGGATGCAGCACATAGTAACCCTGCAATATTTTATACCTGCTTATAACGTCCGTCAGAACATAACCTCTCCAATGTCCGACGTGCAGACCCTTACCGGAAGGGTAGGGGAACATATCCAAACAGTAGAACCCCGGTTTTTTGTCGTCCTCAACGTTTATGGGGTTTTCAAGCCATTTTTTCTTTTGTTTCGATTCGATTGCAGAAAAATTGTAGTTTGTGTCCATAACAATTCCTTCCTTCGGTTTCGATAAATTAAAAAGCCCGTCTCAGCAAAGAGACGAGCATTATGCCGCGGTACCACTCAATTTCGTACAAATTGTACGCACTTTAGCCCTTAACGCAGGATACGTTGCGCTCTACTCAAGGTTCAAACGCAAAACTCCGGGGCGAGTTCAACGGGTTCGGCTGCCGCATCGCACCAAACTGCGGCTCTCTGAAAGCTTCTGCCTTTTACTGTTCCCCTTCACGGTTTTTCACATTGTTTTCGGAATTGTAGCATAATAAACAAATAAAAGCAAGGGAAAATATTTGCCCGAAATAAGCGGGGAAAATACTGCGCCTACCTTAAAACAGTATTAAAATATGCGTTTATCAGGAACGGTTCGCTGCGCTCGTCTATATAGAATCTGTAATACGGTATGGCCTTGAGCTCGGAACTCTCGCCGGATTTACTGAAATCGAGATAGTAAACGATGTCAAGCCTGTTGATAACAATGTTTTTCTCGATATCGCCGTATAAGTTCTTCAGTTCGTACAACAGCGCTTGCAAAGCTTCGTCCGGCGCGTATATTTCTTTCGCGGCATCCGTGTAACCGTTGCAGGAAAGCAGGCCTGCCTTTATTTCGACTATTGAAGATTCCGTGACCCTGAAAATAACATAGCTCGAGTATATCACATTTCCGGAGTATTTTGCCCTGTATTCAAGTATTATGCTTTCGTCGCCTATAAAAAACTCGTTATCCTCTTCAAATTCGATTTGAGATATGTTCAACTCGTTCAGCTTCTCTTCGCAGACCCTCCTGGCGTTTTGCGGGTTGAGCTCAATCTTGCCCGTGCCGTCCGGTATTTCCATAACAAACTGCTGTTTGTCATAAGTCAAGGTTTTCCTGTCAGACCGAAATATCTGCCTGTCAAACTCGTCAGAAACCGTAAAATTCTCGCCATTGTCAAAAAGCCAGTTTGTCACAAGCTCAACATCCATATATTTCTGGTTGAGGCTAAGCTGCCGTATCGGCCTAAATTCGGTCATGATCTTTGCGTCAAGCGTTATATTGTTTTTTTCGAGCAGGGCATGAATATAGCGCTGCTGTTTATCGGATACTCTGTATTTTACTCTGCCGATAAGCATTAAAGAGAGCAAAACAATATTCAGTATGACAAAAAAAAGTATTGCCAGGTTTTTAGCCTTATCAGCGTTAATGCTCTCACCCCACCGGGAAAAAATTTTTATGCAGTCCACCAGAAAGTTTTGCGTCAGGAACGGTACGGTCTTATTGCAGCGGTACTATATTTTCCTTTCCGGAAACAAGTACATTCCAATACAGGCCGAACTGTGTGCCTTCATCGAGGCGGTAACCCAGCTTGAGATCGGAAAATACGATGTCGTCGCCTATGCCGGCAGAGGCAAAAAAGTTTACGGCGTCCGAGAAATTGCCGTTTGCAAAAGATACGAAATCAGGAGTCAGGTTAACGGCTATATGCTTGTAATTTGCGGCTATATCGTCTCTTACCGTTACTTCGAGCAAGTGTTTCATGTTCAACTGCTCGGCGGTCTTTTTTGAGAAAAATACAGGCATATCGAGTATGACATAGTCAAAGCCGAAATACCAGTTTGTGCCGTCGTACGAGTATTCCGAAAGGCTGTATTCGTTTGCCAGGCTTTCGTCTTTTTTAAGAACCGAATAAGCAGCCGAAAACGAGGATAAAAAGCTGTCGGAGATTTTTTTAGACGGCAGGCTGTAATCCGAGTATTCCAACAGGCGTGAGCCTCCGTCGTATTTTACGACGACTCTGCCGCCGCTGTATGCATAAGAAGACTCGTTTCTTATGTCGGAAAGTATATTTGACGCGTTGTCAAAAAAGGTTCTGACCTTATTGAGTACGCTTGTCATCATAACCGAATCGTTTTCAGCGTAAGGATTGACGACACCTATATTGAAGTATTCGAACTCGTTTTCCCAGCAGGCTATAAACGACTCGTCAGAGAAGGAGCCATCGTCAGGCGTGTTTATCCTGTAGTGAACATTAAAAGGATTAACCGTGAGCCTCAGTACCGAATTTGCCATGCCTTCGGCCTGTTCGCTGCCCGAAAGCCTAAATTCCTTAAACTTGCCTTCCGTTTTCGAGACAAAACAGAAAATAACCGAATCGCCGGATTCGCTTGCTCTTAGCGTAATATAATCGATGTTCTTCAGCCTTTGAGTCAGAATATTGGATTTTGAGCCGAAGCATTCCGTAAAAACGTCTGCCGGGATTGAAAATTCATAGCTGTAGATCAAATCACTTGCAGACAGTATCGCTTTAAGATCTAAACCGTTATCACCCGCGTACTCGGCTTTTTTAAAAAAATCGGGCATGATTTCGTCCAGGTATGCTTTTAGAGGATTGTTCTTCAGGTCGCTGCATGACGAGATGAAGTTATCTTCGCCGGTCTTTGTGAGTATCCTCGTCGGTGTCGCAAGGATATCGAGCACTTCTTTCGAAGGCGTAAAGTCGGCGGCAAACGAAAACGCGGAAACAACATCGGAAAAAGACCTTCCGTCAAACCAGATTACTTCTGTTTGGACTACGGAAAGCACGACAAGCACAGCTATCAAGAGGTTTTTCATGCCGCCTGTTATTTTTTTTCTGTCTTTTTTGCTGCTTTTTATCCTATTCATCAGAAATCTTCCGATTCATCGTTTAAATTTTTTACTTCAGTCTTGTTCGGAAAGCGCAGTATCATTGTCGTGCCTTTGCCAAATTCGCTGACAGCGGATATGCCGCCGCCGTGGGCTTCCATAATCTCCTTTGCTATCGCCAGACCGAGGCCCGTACCTCCTAAAGCTCTCGAACGAGCCTTATCGACTCTGTAGAACCTTTCGAAAATATTTCTTAAATCGTCCTTCGGTATCCCCATGCCGTTATCTCTGACAAAGACGCGGATATAGTACAGAGACTGTTCTATCCATATTTCGATAGTTGCGCCGTCGTAGCTGTATTTTACGGAATTGTTTATAATGTTGGTCAGAACCTGCGAGATTCTCTGCCTGTCGGCGTTAATCATCACGTTGTCTCCCGGTTCTTCGAAGTAAATATCTTTATTTTGTTTTTTTGCGATTAACATATGCTGCTTAATAGTTTCCCTGATAATATCGCATATATTTGTCGGGCGAATATCCAGCACAAGCTGTTTATTATCCAAGCTTGAAAGCTCAAGCAAATCTTTTACTATATGCGTCATCCTGTCAACTTCGCCTGCTATAACACCCAAAAAATCCATCGCGACGTTTTTGTCGTCTATAGCGCCATCCATCAATGTTTCGGCATAGCTTTTTATGTTTGTCAGCGGCGTTCTCATCTCGTGAGAAACGTTCGCGACGAATTCTTTTCGCATATCGTCGAGCTTTTTGTGTTTTGTGATATCCTGCAAGACGATGACTATGCCCTCCAAGACTCCTGCCGCGTTCTTATGAGAGGTCAGACTCACGCTTATATACTTTTCGCCGATAGTCAGAGTACTTTCCCTGAAACTTCCCGGATTTGAAACGCTCAGACCCGCGGAAGGAAACAGCAGGCTCGCAATCTCGTCAAACGTTTTGCCCGTTACATTCTCGGCCCCGAGCAGTTCCTCGCTGACCTGATTTGCATGGGTTAATTTTCCGCCGCTGTCGTATGCGAGTACGCCGTCTGTCATATTGTATAAAACAATTTCTGTCTTGTTTTTTTCGGATTCCATCTCAGAAATAGTTTTTTTGAGCTCGGAAGCCATATAGTTAAAGCTTTCGGTCAGCTGCCCGATTTCGTCCTTGGAAGAAACGGGTATTTCCTGATCGAGGTTTCCCGCCGCGAGCTCTCTGGCCTTGGAAGAAAGTATGGAAATAGGACCGGTCAGGGTTCCGGAAAATACTACCCCGAGTATACCGGTCAGCACCAGCGCTATTAAAATAGCCAAGATAAATGTATTAGTCGTTTCACTGATACTGGAATAAATAGAATCAGCGTTGACGCGGACATATATAATGTATTCAACTTCGCTTGAAATTGAGTTGCGGACGGGCACTGCATATTCCATCCATATCGTAAATATATCGTTTGCGTCCGGGTGTTTTCGCCCGGCTATAAAGCATTCCTCTCCGTGCTGAGCAGAAATAATTGCAGTGCTTTGGTATTTCGGAAATATACCGTCTCCGCCGGTACTGTTTGAAGCGATGGTCGTTCCTTCAGCGTCCAAGATATTGCCTTGAAACTCACCCTTGCTTATACCGAAGGTCGGAGAGTCGAAGCCGGTCTGAAAAAGACCGGGCTCTTCATACTCTCCGATAATGTTTTCTCTTATAGTTGCGGCATACTGCTTCAAATCGCGCTCCGCTTTGTTTTCTTGCTGACTCCTGTAGCTCAGTATTATAAATGTACCGGCTAAAATCAAAACGATGAATATCATTGCCACATATATAATAACGAGCTTCCATCTGATGCTTTTCATTAATTAGCCTCCGTAATAATAACCAACGCCGCGTTTTGTCATTACATACTTTGGCAGTTCCGCATTTTGCTCGATTTTGCTTCTTAAGCGTCTTACGGTAACGTCAACCGTTCTGACATCGCCGAAAAACTCAAATCCCCAGACCTTCTCGAGCAGGGCTTCTCTTGAGAACACCTGATTTTTGTTTATGCAGAGAAATTTTATCAAGTCATATTCTTTTGGCGTAAGCTGAACTATTTCGCCTTTAATATATAAATCGTGCTTTTTAACATCAAAGGACAGGTCGCCGAATTTAAGCAATTCGTTTTGAGCATTATCAGCGGCCTCCTGCGGCTCAGCCCTGCGAAGATGCGCCTTGACTCTGGCCATCAGTTCGCGGTTTCCGAACGGCTTTGTAACATAGTCGTCGGCTCCGAACTCAAGCCCGAGAACCTTATCAACCTCTTCGACTCTCGCAGTGAGCATTATGATCGGAATTTGAGACTTTTCGCGTATTTTTTTGCAAACTTCAAACCCGTCCATTACGGGCATCATTATATCGAGGAGCACAAGGCCGGGGCCTGCTTCTAGCGCAAGCTTAAGCCCTTGTTCACCGTCATACGCAGTCAATACCTCATAGCCTTCTTTAGCGAGATTAAACGCAATGATATCTACAATCTTTTTTTCATCATCAACGACAAGAACTTTTTTAGCGCCGGACAAGGAAACACCTCCGTATGAGTTGGAAATTTTAGTAGGTACTGATTATTTGTACCGTATTACTTCGGCGACAATTAAACCATTCGCCAAACTTGTCGCCTCAATCCCTCTTTGACCCGCGGGGCCGATGAAGGGGTGATTAAACCTCACGGTTTAATCGGCACTTGCTTTATACTCTTTGATTATGACAGCTCCGAGGGGAGGAAGTCTCAGCACAACAGAATATGGTTTTCCGTTATACTCCCGTGCTTCCGCCGATATCAAAAGCTCGTTTACGACACCGCTACCGCCGAATTCGGAAGCATCGGAGTTAAACACCTCTATGTAGCTGATGTCTTTATCGACGCCGATTCGAAAGTTTTCATAGGTCGCGGGTGTAAAGTTGCAAATAATTATCAGTTTGTCACTGTCTTTTTCGGTTTTTCTGACAAAAGAGATTATACTGCGCTCGCTGTCGTTGCAGTCGAGCCATTCAAAACCGTGTCCGTAAAAATCATCGTACCAAAATGCCCGCTCGTTCAGATACAGCTTGTTGAGAGCTTTTGTATAGCGGTGGATAGCGGCGTGGTGCGGGATGTCAAGGAGGAACCAGTCGAGGCAGTGCTTTTCTGTCCATTCCTCAAAGTGTCCGAACTCTCCGCCCATAAACAGCAGTTTCTTTCCCGGGTGTCCCATGAAAAACGCGAGGCTCACTCTGAGGTTTGCGCATTTTTGCCATATATCTCCGCCCATCTTGTTTATGAGCGACTTCTTTCCGTGTACAACCTCGTCGTGCGAGAGAACAAGCACAAACTTTTCCGAGTATGCGTATACCATGCCGAAATTTAGATTGTTATGGTGATATTTCCTGTGTATAGGCTCTTTTGACATATAATTCAGGAAATCGTTCATCCAACCCATATTCCATTTCATCGAGAAGCCGAGGCCGTTTCTGTCAACGCCCCTTGTAACGCCTTCCCATGAAGTCGATTCCTCGGCGAACATCAGCGCTTTGGGGAAAGCTCCGTTTATAACCGAGTTCATATGCTTGATGAACTCGATGGCCTCGATATTTTCCCTGCCGCCGTATTTATTCGGTATCCAGTTACCGGACGATTTTCCGTAATCAAGATATATCATTGAAGCAACAGCGTCAACCCTCAGCCCGTCGATATGGAACACATCTAGCCAGTATAGGGCGTTTGCTATAAGAAAGTTTTTGACCTCTTTCCTGCCGAAGTTGAAAATAAGCGTCCCCCAGTCGGGATGCTCTCCCTGCATAACGTTTTCATGCTCGTAAAGAGCCGTTCCGTCAAACCTTGCGAGCCCGTGAGCATCCTTTGGAAAATGTGCCGGAACCCAGTCGAGTATGACGCCGATATTGTTCCGGTGGCACAGGTCTATAAAGCGCATAAACTCGGCGGGGGTTCCGTATCTGCTCGTCGGAGAGTAGTATCCGGTTACCTGATAGCCCCAGGAACCGTCATAAGGGTGTTCCATAACGGGCATCAGCTCGATATGAGTGTAACCCATATCTTTGACATAGGGTATCAGTTCGTCGGCAAGTTCGACATAGCTCATAAACCGGTTGCCGTCGCTTGCAACGGTTTTCCATGAGCCGAGGTGAAGCTCATATATGTTTACGGGGCTTCGGTCTATGTCTTTCTTTTGGGTATTCTTAATCCATTTATCGTCGCCCCATTCATAACCGCTTATGTCAAACACCAGGGATGACGTGCTCGGCCGAAGTTCCGAGAAAACTGCATAGGGGTCGGACTTTTGCAAAAGCTGTTTTGTGAGCGTATAAATCTCGTACTTATATCTGTCAAAATTCTTTAGCCCGGGAATGAAAATCTCCCAGATTCCTGAGTTCGAAAGCACCCTCATAGGGTGCCGCCTGCCGTCCCAGTTGTTGAAGCTGCCGACGACGCTTACCCTGCGGGCGTTCGGAGCCCAAACGGCAAACAGTACGCCTTCTGCCCCATCGATAGTCATAGGGTGCGCTCCGAGTTTTTCGTACAGCTTATAATGAGTTCCTTCACCGAAAAGATGAAGGTCAAGCTCGCTGAGTACCGGAGGAAACGAATAGGGGTCATAATTCTCCCAAACATTGCCTTCGTAATCTTCAAATCTTAGCCGGTACCTGAACCATGACGTCCTGTCCAAGGATTTTTCGAAAAAACCGTCTGTATGGATATTCTCAAGCTCAACTGCATAGTCGTCGCAGCCGTCGTCTACTACCCATACTTTCTTTGTGTTGGGAGCAAAGACCCTCGCGGACAATACAGCATTCCCGTCAGAGTTCTCGATTTCGTGCAGACCGAGAACAGTGTGTGGATTTCCGTGTTTAGCCTCAATTATTTCATTTAAAAGCAATAAGCTTACCGTCGAAATCATATGAGCACTCCCCTACATGGAATTGTGACACAGCCGGCAAACACCGACACTACAGAAAACGGCGAATCAAGTATATTTGGCCGGCAGTACAAAAGTACAGGCCGTCCTTCTCAGTAAATCTTACCATATCGAATAAGAAATTACTATATTTTGTTGCCTGATATTACTTCGGTAACAAAATATAGTCAGTTAAATTCAAAACCGTCCAAGCGAAGCTTGAGCGGTTTTGAATTCAACGCCCGACGTCCTACAGTCGTTTAAGACTGATATTTTCTTAAAAGAATGTATAGTAAAACGCATATTTGTTATTCCCCCGTTAAGGTGCATAATCGCGTCCTGCTCGGCACGAGCAACCGCGGTAATATTACGGATATGTATAAATATTGCCAAAATGTCAATAATCTTTTTGAACAGTGGCCGTCGGTGTCGTTAAAGACTGTTTTTGACTTAAACGACTATATTTTGCTACCGCAGTAATAAAACGCGGAATGAACTGAATTTTTTGTTATTTAAGCGAGGCGGAGGGTATATGAGAAGGATATTTTTGTATTTATATATAGTTGCCATGGTGTTCACGCTTCTGTTCTTTGTGTCAATGCTTATATTTGATGACCGTGGAGCCGAAACTCCGAACGAGGCATTGGCGGCGGAGGTGCTACTAAGCGATGTTATCATCCCCGCGGCAGCAAACATTGACGAATCGGGTGAAGCCCCGGTGCTCGTCAAAGAGTCTACGACAATTGTTTACGAATATTATTACAAGGGCGACGGAATAAGCGAGATAACAGAGGAAAAACCGCCTTATTTCTTGCTTGACAAATCCAGGACCTATTTCGAGGAAACATTTGTCGACTGGGAAGTGCTTAACTTCAGCGAAGACAAGGTTATATTAAGAAAATCCGTTGAAGGCGACAGCAGCCAGCACTACGTACTCGGCATACACGAGGGTTATGTCGCTGTTTTTTACGAGGATGAAATAAACGGAACAAACCTGAAAGAAATAACATCAACGCCGGTAAACGCTTTGACCGGTGAGGATCGGCAGCGTTTGGAGCAAGGTATACACATTCAAGGGAACGAGAGACTCATAAAAGCGCTTGAGGACTTCGGGTCATAAATTCATGAGCAGAAGTGTTGAAAATGGCACATGAAACCCTCAAGCAATTTTTCGGCCTGCCCAAGTACTGCGTAAGCATTTCATGCGGCAAACAATAGCGGGATAAATCAAAGAGGTTGCCCTAAAGCTTAGGGCAGCCCCTTTATAGCGCGTATAAGAACCGCGTAGCGGTATTGTTGATATTTTCGCCTGCGGCCGAGCGTAAATTTCCGCAGGGATAAGTAAATGCCGTGTAATTATGCTCCGACTTTTGTTCCGCATGAAGCACAAAATTTTGTTCCCGGCGTAAGTTCTGCGCCGCAAGACGGGCAGCTCGTTTGAACGGGCGCGGGTGCCGGTGCGACGACGGGGGTTCCGCAGTCTTTGCAGAATTTTGTGTCTGCAGCGTTAACGCTTCCGCAGTTGCCGCAGGTTATGCCATGAGGAGCCTCTATCTTTCCTCCGCAGCCTTTACAGAAGCGAGAACCCTCGGGGTTAGCGGCTCCGCAGCTCGAGCAGACGATTCCGGCCGCAGGCTGTGCCGGCTGAGCGTTTTGGGCAGCGGCCTCTTTGCTCTTTATCGTTTGTATCTCTGCTTGAACAGAAGCGATTTCTTCAAGAGAAGTATTGATTGCCGCAAAGAAATCAGCTATGTCTGACGGTGGGTTGTTATCGATCAAAAGTTGCTGAAAGTAGTAGTTACCGATTTTCAGCTTGTTTTCGTTAACGATGTTGTTCAGAGTGTTGATCCTTGAGTTGAGCTTGTTTACTTCCATCATGTCGCCGGCTTTATCGGCAGTGTCTTTAGCGATTTTCTTAATGTTGTCTAAAAATGCCATGTTATCACTCCTTGAAAAATTATACTTTACGGTTTTGTTGTTGCATAGAGTTCTTACATTATTAATCTTCCGATTAAACCGCGAACGATTTAATCACCCGCTTTTAACGAACCACAAGGGCTCAAACGGGCGGCGCCGCTAAAACGTTTGTCAAACTGTTTGGCAGCGCGGTAAGTCTAACTCACATAAGTTTATTTACATATCAGAGGTGTCAAGAACCTCGGCGGCTTTTCTCTCTCTTTGGCGTTCGATGAGCTTAGAGAAAAACAGCTTTATTATCGCGCAGACAGGTACCGCAAACAGCATACCGGCAAATCCGAAAAGCGAACCGCCGACAGAGAGGGACAGCAACACCATCGCGGGGCCTAGCTCCACTTTTTTGCCGACAACTTTCGGAACTATAAACATGCCGTCGATTTGTTGCAGTACCATAACGGCTACGCCGGCATAAATTGCTTTCGAAACATCACCCGATATGAGGGCGACAGAGACAGAAAGTATAAAACCTATAATCGCGCCGAAATACGGAACGATATTTGAAAAGCCTGAAAAAACTCCTATTACGACCGCAAGATCAATGCCGACTATTGAAAGCGTTACGCTTAAAAGCACCGCCATAATGAGCGCGTCAGTAATCTGGCCGATTACATAACCCGAAAAAACGGAATTGATATCCGACAATATAATCATTATGCGGTTTTTTAGTCTTTCAGGCGTAAACAGGGAAAGCAGCTCGGTTGACTTATGCTTTATATAATCCTTGTCCCTGAGGAAGTAAAACGCGATTACAAGCGCCATGAAAAAGTTAAGTATCTTACCGCCCGTAGACGTTATTGCGGGCAGAAGCTTTGTCGAAAGCTCACCGATAAAGTTTTTAATCGAATCGATAAAATTTGAAACTATATCTTGGAAATCGCTTGAAACGCCCCAATCTTCGAGCATAACCCTCAGATTTGTCAAAAGGTCGTTTAAATCGTTTTGTATCTTGTCTACTCCGGTCTTTATTCCCTGCACGAAATCTTCGCCGGCTCCGAGTTTCCGGCTCATTCCGTGAACCTGAATATACAGAGCGAAACCGAGCAAAATTATCACGGCAAACATTATGAGATAGGCAAGCAAAGCGCCGGCCGTGCGCTTTTTAAACTTCGGTTCGGGTTTGACGATCCGGACGTTTTTCGAAAAAAACTTAATATGGCTGAATTTTTCTGCCATGAAGTTACTGAACTTCGTTTTTATCAGATTGTCATACTTCTTTTGGCAAAAACCTACGAGCGGATTCAGCAGGTACGCAATGACAAAAGAGATAATCAGTACCGAAAAGGCCGAGGAAACAAGGCTTAGTGCGGATTTCAGGCCATCGACCATTGAACCCAGGTTTGTAACCGCAAAGGCAGCCGAGTTAACCAACAGTATCAGCACATAGGCAACGACGACTGTAAAAATAACGTGAAAGCAGATTTTGAGGTACTTATTGTCCCAAGGAAGTTTCATCATATCTCCTATTGTGTTTATATGTTGTATACGCGCATCCGATTATTATAACTGTATAAACGGTATAAACAGGAAAAAAATGTATAAACTGCATAAACAATTCAGCGAATATGCCGAAAAAATAAAAGTATGGTACTGATTCTCCGATTGTATAGGCCAAACGGGGACTTCGGCATCAAATCCGGCGAAAGCCTTAACTGCCGCGACACCCATCGGATAAAAACATTATAACATTTGCTTTGGATAAATCCAAGTAAATCATTTACGGTTTAAAACGATGATTTACTTGCGGTAATATCAGGCTGTTTCGCACAAGTTTTTTGTAAGCGGCTTGCTTGAGCAGCGGATGTTTCGGACGAGGAAGCGCGGATTAAATCAGCCGTGCATCCGTCCAAAGTCAATTAGTCAGCGTTTACTTAATTGCCGCATCAATACCATTATATTTCATTATGGTTAAGAAATATACGGTCACAAGCCGGAAAAGTTGTATCAGGCGCTCTTCCTTGGAAAATGGTGATTTTTCATTTTCAAGGGAAAGCTGCAAGGCAATTTTTCAACATGCCCGATATGTAACTCAGGGTTAACCCGGTGCAGATAACACACACTTCTTTACAGCTAAAAAGTACTTATCAGGGGAGTTTAGAATGTTGAATTTCATTAAAAAATCTATCGGTATCAGGCTTACATTATTGATCATGGCAATAATACTTGTGACCGCAGGTTCTCTAACGGTTTTTAGCTACTTCACGTTCAGAAACAGAATCATTGAGCAAAAGTCCAACGAGGCAAAAGGAATTTCCGATTCCGTTGCATCTGCCATTGATCCCGAGAAATATAAACAAATTATGAGTAACGGATACGGGGGCGAAGATTGGCTTGAGTATTGCGAAATGCTTAACAGAACCATAACCGCTACCGATATAGCATATTTGTATGTTGCCGATAAGCGGGTTGACAACGACATAGTTACATACTTCGGCGAGGCGAGAAGGCAGGGGGAACCCGGAGCAGTTTACAGAGCCCAGGAGAATATTTACAGCGACGACGGGCGGCCGGTTTTCGACTCCGCAATGTTTGAAGCTTTAGCCGACGGCAACGGCCGTACAACAGATATATATGATTCCGGCCCCGAATACGGGTTCCTCGTATCAGGTTTTTCGCTCATTAAGGATGCATCGGGCACTGTGCTGGCCGTAGTCGGCGCAGACATAAGCGCGAACGAAGTTTTGAAGCAGGTAAGCAATTTCACTCTGACGCTTGTAGTGTTCGCTATCATTGCGACAGTGTTGTTTTCAGCCGCAGTCGCGCTCTATATTAAGCTGTCGTTTACAGATTTAATGAAAAAGGTAACACTTGAGTCGGTGAGGATGTCGAAGGGCGCTCTGGGCGGGATGAAAAGAACGAACAGGACAGACGAGATCGGAGTTTTGGCAAATAACTTTGCCAATGTGTCTGACATTGTCGAAGAGCTTGTCACATCGATAAACAAAACAGCCGACAAACAAAAAAACGGAGAAATTGATTGTGTGATAGATGCCGAACGGTTTGAAGGCGCATACAGAACTCTCGCCCAAGGCATTAACAATATGATAAAGCAGAACAATACGGACTCCGAAGATTTTATGAATCTTATGGCGGAGTTCGGAAACGGTAACTTTGATGCCGAGCTTAGGGTTTTCCCGGGCAAGAAAGCGCTTATGAACACGCAGGCGGAAACGCTCAGATCAAACCTGAAAAATGTCAGCCGCGCGATTGCTGATGTCGCAAAGTCCGCTTCGGAAGGCGAACTTAATTCCTCGATAAATACCAAGTCTTTTTCGGGAGATTGGCTCAAGCTTGCCGAACTGATTAACACATTGCTGCTTTCGGTCGTAACCCCTATCAACGAAGCTGAAACGGTACTGCAAACGCTGTCTTTTGGGGATTTTTCGTCTCGTATGAAAGGCGACTACAAAGGCAGCTTTAAGGTGATAAAAGACTCGGTTAATGATATGGGTGAGCAAATTGGCAGGTATATTTCAGAAATAAGCGAGGCGCTCGACGGTATAGCCGAAGGCGACCTGCGCAATGAAATAACCGTCAAATATGTAGGACAGTTTGACAGAATCAAAAAGGCTATTAATAATATAAACGGCAGGCTGAATTCTGTCGTCGGGAATATTTCGGTTGCGGCCGATCAGGTTTCTTTGGGTTCCTCAAACCTCGCAGACGCCGGCCAACATCTCGCTTCGGAAGCAATCTCGCAGAATATGGCGATTTCAACGCTTAGAGATATGTGTTCCAACGTCGGCAATCAAGTTGAGATAACACGTAAAAGTGCGGAAAATGCCGACGATATTTCAAAGATATCAAAAGAAAACGCGAAGGACGGAACGCAGAAGATGACTTGTATGCTACAGTCGATGGAAGACATAAAATCGGCGTCGAAAAGCATATCACAAGTTATCAGGGTAATAGAGGATATAGCATCGCAGACGAATTTACTCGCGCTTAACGCAAGCGTAGAAGCCGCTCGTGCCGGAGCGCACGGATCGGGCTTTAAGGTTGTGGCGGAAGAAGTCAGAATGCTTGCCACTCATTCGAGCGAAGCCGTCAAGAATACGACTGAGCTGATTGAGGCTTCCAATAAGAAAGTCGAGGAGGGCATGGACATTGCCAACGCAACAGCGGATGCGCTGAAGCTTATACTCAGGAATGTAAGCGAGGTTTCCGAACTTGTAGGACATATAAGCCGTGCGGGTGAGGAACAGTCCAAGTCGGTTTCAAAGATGAACTCGGAGCTTGGCCTTATGGCTTCGTCAGTCGAGAAAAACTCGGCAACTTCGCAAGAGGCAGGCGCATTGAGCGAGGAGCTTTCAAACAGGGCGATAGAGCTTAAGGGTCTTATCGATAAATTCAGATTGGCGTAAAGTTTGAGTAAGGTTTTATTACCGAAGTAATAGGCCGATTTGAGCGGCGATGCGATAATGAGAAATGACCGGCACTGCCGGCAAAAAAGGCCGAGCAAGTCGAAACAATCGACTTACTCGGCCTTTTCTTATTTCTTATCGGCACGTGCTACATCTCGCTCGGGAAAATTGCCCAGCATACAATATACGCCAGAAGAATCGGCCAAATATGGCTTATACACCCAACGGCGACGAATATTAATCTGACTATTGTCGGGTCGATGTTGAAGTAGTCGCCGAGACCGCCGCACACACCCGCAAT
Organism: Eubacteriales bacterium; assembly: GCA_031550435.1. Taxonomy (GTDB): domain Bacteria; phylum Bacillota; class Clostridia; order Lachnospirales; family WRAX01; genus JAVBOO01. Next base: position 37,784 of record JAVBOO010000012.1, on the reverse strand, counting down.
AATTTTATTTTTTCGTGAAAGAGTAAGCTTTTTTCGCATAAGGCACCTCCAAAGCTTGTGCTTACAGTCGAACGGTTGATGACGCAAAGTATTGGAACATAATGACGCGCGTCGTTTCAGTCTGCGCCCTATAATATCCCAAACGGTTGAAACCGTCAAACGCCGTTACTCGAATATTGATATTTGTCTGCCTGTTTTTTTTATATACGGCCTAATTCGGCTAAAGTTTAATAAAAATTTAATAAACACGTAACAAAAAGAGGAAAATTGCGCATGAAATTTTTGATTTTTCGTCGCTCGGATGCAGAGCCGCTGTTTAAAAGCCGCTTCGTAATTTCTTGCGTTGTTGTTCATTTGCGAGAAAAGTGCAGACTTATTCGGACGTTTCGATCTTTTGCTTTATTATGTCCCACAGATCGTCTCGCCCGCTTTTGGTTTCGCTAGAAAACGGAAGAAGGGTATCTCCTTGGCCGAGTTCGAGGGTCTTACGAATCATTGCCGTGTTTTTTGCGATTTCGTTTCTTGAAAGCTTGTCCGACTTTGTTGCAACTGTTATCACAGATTTTCCGTAATGCCTCAGCCACTCGTACATCATCTTATCGTTTGCGGACGGTTCGTGCCTTATATCAATCAAGAATATAATACTTCTGAGCTGTTCGCGTTTAAGCAGGTATGTTTCTACCATTTTGCCCCATTTTTCCGACTCGGATCTTGATATTTTCGCGTAACCGTAGCCGGGAAGGTCAACGAACAAAAGCATGTCCTCAATATTAAAGAAATTGATAGTCCTTGTTTTACCGGGATTTTGGCTCGTTCTCGCAAGAGCTTTGCGGTTGACAAGACAATTTATCAACGAGGATTTACCGACGTTCGATTTTCCCACAAAAGCGAACTCGGGTAAACCGCTGTCCGGGTAATGGCTTTTTTCGACGGCGCTCGTCTCAAGCCTTGCGTTGTTTATAATCACAGGTGTAACCTCCGAAATTATTTGCCGATCACATTGTTAAGTACGTAATCGACTATATCGTTTTTATCGTATTCTATATCGGGGGTGATGCCGACTTTGTTTATACTGTTGCCTAAAGGTGTTTCGACTTTCAATACAGTAGCTTTAACGGCATATCCGCGCAGAAGCGGCAGCGTAATCTGACCGATGCCTTTACCGAAGGATTGTTTTCCGACAACGGTTACATTGTTGAGGTTCTCCTTCAGAGACATTGTAAAGCCTTCCGCCGCGCTCGCGGTTTGTCCGTCTATCAAAATATAGATATTTTTATAAGAAGCGTAACTGTCAGACTTAGTTTTTGCTGTTTTTGAGAATATAGGAAGCCTCGTAACTTCCCTGCCTATTATTTTGCCTTTGGGGAGGAACAAATCGGAAAGCTTGTACAGTACGTCGATTTCGCCTCCGTGGTTCGATTGCAGGTCTATTATCAGGTTATCGTAGCCGTTAAGTTTTTCTTTATTTTTCGAAACATAATCAAGAGAGTATTTCGAAACATTCGGCAGCCTGAAATAAACAGTTTCCGGCGTCAGTTCTTTTATCTCGGTTTGTTTCGCTTCGTCCCGAGTTGCGGTATTTTGCGCTTGGAGCTGAACGGGAGTATACAAATACGTGTAGCGATCCCCTCCGGTTTCGCGGATTTTTTGCGTAACTATGCCGATAACGACATTGTCAAAATCCTTCAGGTAGTTTCCGCTGAAATTCTCTTCACCGAGCTGCTGCTTGTAGATCGTATCGAGCGTATCGGTGTAAATATAATTTTGAGCGATTAGATACTTGAAAATAAGGTAGTCTACATTTGAATAGATACTTATCCCGAGCAGTATGACAACAACAGCAAACGCTATTTTTAGCACAAAGTAGCGCCTGCTGATTTTTTGTTCTCTTGTTTTTTGTTTCGGTTTTTTTTCCGGTTTTTCATTTTTTTCCGTTGTTTCCGCAGTCTTAGGCTGTTTGGATTTCATGAGAGCCCCCCGCTATTTATCCGTGAAAACGGGAATTTTGCCTGTTTCGGTGCTTTCGGTATGTACAGAGGTTCTTTCGTAGTCAACATTCAGCTTCATGTTTCTCCTCGCTGTCGAGAGCATGAGCTTTATACGGTTAAGCTGATTGACTTCCGATGCTCCGGGGTCATAGTCGATTGCGACTATGTTTGAGAGCGGGAAGCGGCGTTTAAGCTCTTTTATCATGCCTTTGCCGGTTACATGGTTCGGCAGGCACGCGAACGGCTGAGCGCAAACAATGTTGTTCGCCCCGGAGTATAGCAGCTCTATCATTTCTGCCGTCAAAAACCAGCCTTCGCCAGTCTGGTTACCGAGCGAGACAATCGGACTCGCGTACTCGGAAAGCGTCTTGATTGAAGGCGGGGCATGAAAACGCAGACTTTCTTCAAGCGCCTTGGTCATTTGCTTTCTGTAAAGCTCTATAACTTTTATAAGCGAATTGAATACAAAGGTTACCGCACGCTTTCCGCCGAGCTGCTTTTCCTTAAAGTTCGAGTTATAAAACGTGTAGAGGAAGAAATCGGTCAAATCCGGAACAACGGCTTCGGCTCCCTCTGCTTCGAGTAGGCCGACTATGTCGTTGTTCGCAAGCGGGTGGAATTTAACCAAAATTTCACCGACTACGCCGACTCTGGGCTTTACCGCTCCGGTAAGAGCCAGAGTATCAAACTCTGATACTATCGCTTTGATGTTATTGTTGAAAAGCTTTAAATTGCCCGATTCCAGTGATTTTATGCAAATATTGTTCCACTTCTTGTGCAAAGCATTTGCCGAACCGGGAACCGCTTCATAGGGTCGAGTTTTATAAAGTACGCGCATAAACAAGTCCCCGTATGTCAGGGCTTGCACGGCACGGTTAAGAAGTCCCGGAGACAGTTTGAAGCCGGGGTTTTTTTCTATAGCCGACGCACTGAGGGATATTACGGGAATATGCGAGTAGCCGGCCTTGGTCAGTGCGGTGCGTATAAAACTTATGTAGTTTGAAGCGCGGCAGCCTCCGCCCGTCTGAGTTATAATCACCGACGTGTTGTTTATATCATAATTGCCGGATTTTATCGCGTTAATTATTTGACCGACGGTTATAAGAGCAGGGAAGCAGGCATCATTATTGACATAACGCAGGCCGACATCAATGCTCTTTTTGTTGTCATCGGGAGGGATAACTACATTATAGCCGCTGTATCTGAATGCCGCCTCAACCATATCAAAATGTATCGGAGACATCTGTGGGGCGATAATCGTATGATTTTTCCGCATTTCCTTTGTGAATACGGGGCGTTTTTTTAGTTTTCTGCGTTTAAGCTCTGCATTCGGGTATTTGCGCCTCTTTTCGTCAAGAGCGGCAAAGAGTGAGCGTATTCTGATACGAGCCGAGCCGAGATTGTTTACCTCGTCGATTTTTATCAGCGTGTATATCTTGCCGCAGCCTTCGATTATTTCTCTCGCAGTATCGGAGGTTACGGCATCAAGGCCGCAGCCGAACGAGTTGAGCTGGACAAACTCCAGATTCTTTTTTGTACCGACGAAATGCGCGGCTGTATACAGCCTGGAATGGTACGCCCATTGATCCATTACGTTGAGAGGTCGTTCGAGTCCCAAACCGAGGTGCGCGACAGAATCCTCAGTCAGAACTGCGGCGCCGTAGCCGGTAATCAGTTCTGAAATCCCATGGTTAATTTCGGGGTCAACATGGTATGGCCTGCCTGCCAAGACTATTCCGCGTATATTCGAGGAGTCTATGTATTCGAGCGCTTCGTCACCTTTTCTGCGGATATCGGCTCTGAAAGCTTCCTGTTCGTCCCAAGCGAGAGAAGCCGCTTTCATGATTTCTCCTCTGGGGATTTCGGGAAAGGCCCTAATCATGCTTTCGATAAAAATCAGCCTGTCGCCGATATTAAGGAAGGGATTGCGGAAATCTATGTTCTTTTCCCGTATTTCTTCTACGTTATTGCGGATGTTTTCGGGATAAGACGTTACTATCGGGCAGTTGTAGCAATTGTCGGCTTTTTCGATGTCCTTTTTCTCGTAAGCTACACTGGGGTAAAAAATAAAATCAATCCCCTTGTTTATGAGAGACATAATATGGCCGTGGCAGAGTTTTGCCGGATAGCAAACCGATTCGCTGGGCATGGATTCTATGCCGGTCTCATACAAAGCTCTTGAAGAACGCGGCGAAAGCTCAACGCGGTATTTCAGCGCGGTAAAGAATGTATGCCAAAGCGGATAGTTTTCGAAGATATTAAGAACTCTGGGTATGCCGACCGTACCCCTTGACGCTTCGGAAAGAGGCAACGGTTCATAAGCGAAAACGCGTTTGTACTTGTACTCAAACAGGTTCGGCAGGTTCTTATCGCTTTTTTCTGCTCCGAGTCCTTTTTCGCAGCGATTTCCGCTGATAAAACGATTACCGGAGGCAAACGTGTTGATAGTCAGCATACAGTTGTTTTCACAAGAGCGGCAGCGGGTCATGGTCGTCTCGGTTTTAAACGAGTTAAGACCGGCAATATCTGCGAGAGTCGAAACATAGCCTTCTTCGTATCGTTCGCGCGCAATAACGGCCGCTCCGAAAGCGCCCATAATTCCGGCTATATCGGGTCTTGTCGCCTCTCTGCCGGCAATAAGCTCAAAGCTTCTCAAAACTGCGTTGTTGTAAAACGTTCCGCCCTGAACGACTATTTTTTTACCCATTTCTGTCGGATCCGTGATTTTTATTACTTTTTGCAATGCATTCTTTATTACGGAATACGCAAGTCCGGCAGAGATATCAGACACAGCCGCGCCTTCTTTTTGCGCCTGCTTGACTCTGGAGTTCATAAACACCGTGCAGCGCGTTCCGAGGTCGATAGGATGCTTTGATTCGAGCGCGATTTCCGCAAAGTCGGCAGCATTGAAGCCGAGTGAGTTTGCGAATGTCTCGATAAATGAGCCGCAGCCTGCGGAACATGCCTCATTTAGCAATATATTGTCTATTACGCCGTCGTGCAGGCGTATGCATTTCATGTCCTGACCGCCGATATCGAGTATAAAATCAACATCGGGTTCAAAGAACGCGGCGGCTTTATAGTGCGCGACGGTCTCAATTTCGCCGATATCTATTGAAAGAGCCGTTTTCAAAAGACCTTCTCCGTAGCCTGTAACAGCGGAATTAGCGATTTTTACCGAAGGCGGTAACATACCGTACAGCTCTTTGAGTGCGTCTGTAATAACCTCAAGCGGGTGCCCTTGGTTTCCTTTATAGAACGAGTACAAAAGCTCTCCCTTTTCGGAAATAAGAGCCATTTTTGCGGTCGTCGAACCGGCATCGATTCCCAGAAAAGCTTTCCCCTTATAGCTGCAAAGCTCGCGTTTGGGCAAAGAGGTATCAGAATGGCGTTTCTTGAAATTGCCGTATTCTTCTTCACTGTTAAAAAGCGGCTGCAAGCGCGATATTTCGAACGATGATTTCGAGTCTGATGCATGCTTTGTGATAAGCTCGGAAAAAGACGTGCTTTCTTCGTCCACAGAGGAAACGGCGCAGCCAATAACCGCGAAAAGATGCGAATTTTCGGGCAGCACAACCTGATCTTCGGTGAGATTCAGTACATCGATAAACCTCTTTCGAAGCTCGGAGGTAAAGTGCAGCGGTCCGCCAAGGAAGGCCACTCTGCCTCTTATGGGCCTGCCGCATGCGAGACCGCTTATAGTCTGTGCGACGACGGCTTGATACACGGATACGGCTAAATCCGGCTTTGAGGCGCCCTCGTTTATAAGCGGCTGTATATCGCTTTTAGCGAAAACGCCGCAGCGCGCGGCAATCGGGTATATCACTTTATATGACTTCGCATAATCGTTAAGCCCGTCGGCATCGGTTCGGAGAAGAGACGCCATCTGGTCGATAAACGCTCCCGTTCCTCCGGCGCATATTCCGTTCATGCGCTGTTCAATGCCGTTTGACATGTAAAGAATCTTTGCGTCTTCCCCGCCGATTTCGATGGCGACATCGACGGCTTTTGGAAGCTTGCCCAGAGCCGTTGCAACCGCTTCGACTTCCTGAACAAACTTTACCTCGAGCCTTTCGGATATGGTAAGTCCGCCTGAACCAGTTATACATGCCGAAAAACGTATGTTTCCGAGTTTTTCGGCTGCCTTGGCGAGCACGGCGTTTAATGTTTCGTTTATATTTGAATAATGTCTGGAATAATCGCTGTAAATCAGCCTGTCGTCTTCAACAACGGCGAGTTTAACTGTCGTTGAGCCGACATCAATGCCGAGCCTGTAATTTGTCATTGTGTCTCCTTAAGGTAATGTAACGGTTGTATTTTGGCCGGCATATGCCGCCATAAAATATACGGGTTACGTTGGGTACATGTTTACATACAAAGTCACTATACTCTTACCGGCAAGATTTTTCAACAATAGTTGACAATATTTTGCCGACTCGGTAATATTACGTCTAAGCACAAAAATAATCAATATTAATTTAAAGCCAAACGACTTTAAAATTTGCATAAATGTGATATACTTCCTAAATAAGTGCGGGCTATGTCAAAAAATTTCAAATAAGACCGGCGCAAACGGTTTGTTTTGAGATTTTCACTTCAATCCCATTTGTTTTGCGCTTACTAAAGAGTAATACTTGGAGGCAGTTTATGAAATACACGTTTACAGAAAGCGAGATTGCGGCCGAGCTTAACAAGCTTGAGGTTGAGGATGTACTGTTTTCCGCGGAGTATGTCGAGGGCGAGGGCAAGCGCTACAGGGCTACCGGCTCGGCGCTGATAGAAGGGGAGACATACGCGGAGTTTTGCATCGAGTTTGAGACCGAAAACGTTCCGAAAGACTGTTTGACAGCGTCCGGTATTCTGTCAGAGGAATGGGTCGAGTATGATTTTATTTTTGATATAAAGTAACGGTATCCATAGAGTACTTTTCGTCCGGGAAACGAATGCTTGCGCAAGAAATCATGCCAGATCGCTGTCCGGCAGGCATTTATGCATATATGGTATCGTACAACCGTGAGCCTCCATATATTTATATGAAGGATGGTGACGGTTATGGCAAGAATTTACGATATACGGCAAAAGGAAGTAATCAATGTCAGAGACGGCGCGCGCTTCGGTTATGCGGCTGACTTGGATATAGATGTGACACGCGGCAAAATCGTTGCCGTTATTGTTGCCGGGCCCGGTCGCATGTTTGGTATTTTCGGGAGCGAGCAGGAGTTTATTATCCCGTGGGACTGTATAGTTCAAATGGGAGAAGATATAATTCTCGTGGATGTTAATACCGAAAAAGTGCTTGTGGATTGCGAATAATCCGGCTGTGACAATGGGAATGCACGGGCGGCGCTAAAAATAATTTTGCGCTTTCCGATATACAAGAGGTGAACAGATGAAGTGTCCGTTTTGCGGAAATATTGATACGAAAGTAAACGATTCGCGGGCAATGGACGAAAACACAGTAATCCGAAGGCGGAGGCAGTGCGAAAGCTGCAACGAGAAGTTTACGACGTATGAGCGTCTGGATACGATACCGATGACCGTTATTAAACGTAACGGCACAAGGGAGGCTTTTGACAGGTCGAAAATAGTCAGAAGCCTTATGAGCGCGTGCAACAAAAGAAGTGTCACCATGGAGCAGATAGAGCAGACAGCTACGGAGATAGAAAATACTTTTCTGAATTCGATGAAAAGGGAAATCGATTCTCGTGACATAGGCGAGCTTGTAATGGACAAATTAAAGGAAACGGATGAGGTTTCGTACGTTCGTTTTGCGTCCGTGTATAAGCGGTTCAAGAACATTGATACGTTCATGGACGAGCTTGCTAAAATGCTGAAAGAAAAAGAGCGGGAAAAGAGCGCAACCGAGTCAACGAAGGAGGAAAATAATGAGTAAATACGTTTTTACATCCGAGTCCGTAACTGAGGGCCATCCGGATAAAATGTGCGATCAGATATCCGACGCGATACTTGACGCGATGCTTGCAAAAGATCCGAACGCGAGAGTGGCCTGCGAAGTAATGGCTACAACCGGACTTGTATTTGTTGCCGGTGAGGTTACGGCCGACTGTTATGTCGATATTGAAAGCGTTGTCAGGCAGACTGTAAGAGAAATAGGCTACAACAACTCTGATATAGGGTTTGACGCTGATTCGTGCGCCGTTATCGTATCGCTTAAGGGCCAGTCTCCGGACATAGCCCTCGGCGTTGACAAGGCGCTGGAGGCGAAGCAGGGTTCCGGCGATTATGAGGAAAGCACGGGAGCGGGCGACCAGGGTATGATGTTCGGCTATGCCTGCCGCGATACCGATGAACTGATGCCGATGCCTATTTATCTTGCGCATAGGATTACAAAAAGGCTCACCGAGGTCAGAAAAAACGGCGCAATTCCGTATTTAAGACCGGACGGGAAATCTCAGGTAACAGTGAACTATGAGGACGGAAAGCCCGTCGGGGTCAGCTGTGTCGTCGTATCTACCCAGCACGACGCGGATGTTACGCACGAGCGTATCGAAAATGATGTAATCGAATACGTGATAAAGCCCGTAGTGCCTGCCGAACTTCTGAGCAATACCACAAAAATCTATGTTAACCCGACCGGAAGATTTGTCATCGGCGGTCCGCAGGCCGACTGCGGGCTTACCGGCAGGAAAATAATCGTCGATACGTACGGAGGATATGCTTCGCACGGCGGCGGCTGTTTTTCAGGCAAGGACCCGACAAAGGTTGACCGTTCGGCTTGCTATATGGCAAGGTATGTCGCAAAAAACATTGTTGCTTCAGGGCTTGCGGAAGAGTGTCAGATTGAGGTGGCTTACGCGATAGGAGTGTCGCACCCGGTATCCATATCCGTAAACACAAATAATACAGGAAAATTGCCCGACGAGCGTATTACGGAGCTTATACGTAAGCACTTTGATCTTCGTCCGGCAGCGATTATAAGGCATTTTGACCTTCGCCGCCCGATTTACAAGCAAACGGCGGCATACGGTCATTTCGGCAGAATTAGTCTTGATTTGCCGTGGGAAAGAACGGACAAGGCCGAGGAGCTCAAAAAAGAGCTGAATTAAGTTCCGAGGCGGTTAGTCAGGCGGCATCGTTTTAGACCGTTTTTGGCTTAAATTGACTATAAAATCAGAATGGCTGTATCTGCGATTTTAGTCGCGGATACAGCCACTTTTTCGAATCAGAGCTTATTGGCTTATTTGAGAGGCTCGAGCCTTGCCGTAAAGTGTCTGAGCACCGGCGGTTCGAATGTTATTTTTAGACCTTTAAGCTCGCTTGCGTTTTTCGCGACCTTTGCGCATATCTGAGCTATGTACTCGAGATGGCTGATCGTGTAAACTCTGCGGGGGATGGTGAGTCTGACGAGTTCGAGCGGAGACTCGAGCTGCTCGCCCTGCGGGTTTCTTCCGAGCAGGAAGGAGCCGATTTCGACCGGGCGGATGCCGCCTTCAAGGTATATCGCGTTAGCCAGAGCCTGAGCCGGGAATTCATGGTAAGGAATATGCGGAAGTATCTTCTTCGCGTCAAGGAAGATTGCATGTCCGCCGGCAGGAGTCTGGAACGGCACTCCGTAAGATTTAAGTCTTTCGGCAAGGTATTCGATTTGATTAATTCTGCTTTCGAGATAGTCTTCTTCGACAACTTCCGTGAGACCGACGGCGAGAGCGGCCATATCTCTTCCTGCAAGTCCGCCGTAAGTAGCGAAGCCTTCCATGGGAACCAGCATCGAACGAGCGTTAATATAGGTCTGTTCTTCCTGCTTTACGCCTATAAGTCCGCCGATATTGACAAGGCCGTCTTTTTTCGCGCTCAAGGTAAACGACTCGGTATATGTGAACATCTCTCTGATAATTTCTTTGATGGACTTATTTTCGTAACCGGCTTCTCTCTTCTTTATGAAGTAAGCGTTTTCCGCAAATCTCGCGCAGTCCATATGAGCTCTAACGCCGTATTTCTTGCATATTTCGCTTGTTGCCTTGATATTTGCCATGGAAACGGGCTGGCCGCCGGCGCTGTTGCAAGTGATGGTAATTATGCAAAACGCGATATTTTCGGGGCCTCTGGTCTTAATATAGTTTTCGAGCTTTTCAAGGTCAAAATCGCCTTTAAACGGGTGCTCGACTTGGGTGTCAAACGCTCTGTCGTGAACAAGATTCACGGGTATGCCGCCCGAAAGTTCAATATGTGCCATAGTCGTGTCAAAATGCATGTTGCCGATTACGTCCTGCCCTTTTTTGATAAACTGAGGGAAGAGAACCTGCTCAGCGCCTCTGCCCTGATGGGTCGGCAGTATATATTTATAGCCGAAAAGATCCGTTGCGACGGCCTCGAGTTCATAGAAGCTGTTGCTGCCGGCATACGATTCATCGCCGAGCATGAGAGCAGACCATTGCTTGTCGCTCATGGCGCCTGTTCCGCTGTCTGTCAGCAAATCTATAAATACGTCCCTGCTTCTGAGCGAAAACGGGTTGTAACCGGCTTTTTCGAGAGCCTTGGCTCTTTCTTCTCTGGGGATAAGGTGTATCGGCTCTACCATCTTGATTTTGTATGGTTCGGGCAAGAAATTGTAATTTTCCATGTTTACCTCCGTATTTTTTTATTTCAGTATTACTATTCGCCAATTTAATTGACAACTATTTTGGCGATGTAACCCCCGTGAACCTTTCGGGTTCAGCAAAGGGATTATTGATAAACTCTAAGAGCAAACAGCGGCGATAAAATCGGTTGTTTGCCATGCAGCGGCTCGTATGCCTGCCCGCGCCAAAACGTGCGCGAACTCGAAAACATACCTGCCGAAAGCAGGTAAGCGCGTCTGCAAGACCCAAGTAACCGCGTAAGTATTTTATACGGCATTTAACTTCCGCGGTAATATTATTTGCGTTATTTAACTTTCACGGTAACATTATATACTTATCGCTTTTTTTTGTCCAGTAAAGTTGCAATTTATGGAATTAATCGCTTCAATATGTTGACATAGTTCATTTTTCCGGTATCATTACTGTGTAAAAGGTGGCTGACGTGAGAGAATATCCTCAACGGCAAAATTAACGTAATATTATAGGTGCAGTAATAATTTGCGGTGTTTTCCAAAGTGCAACGAAGAATTTGTTTATCTGATAATTACAACTTTGTTTCTTAAGAGGGAATCATAATGAGTGTTGCGGAGAGATTTACAAACATACCGGAAATTGACGTGCAGCAGGGACTCAAAACTGTCGCCGGAAACGAAATGATTTATTTAAGATTGCTCGGAAAGATAGAACCGTTACTCGAAAAGAGTCTTGGGAATCTCAGAAGCATAGATTTTGAGGCTGTGGACTTACAGCTTGTGTCGTTTGAAGCACATTCGATAAAAGGGGCGATGTACAACCTCGGAATCATGCCTATAGGAGATATTGCAAAGGAGCTTGAGCTTGCCGCGAAAAACGGAGACGCTCGCAGTATCGTTGAGCAGCTGCCTCTGTTTATTGAAAGGTCTGAGGAATTTAGCGCTAGGCTCAAGGCCGCGCTTCAATAAACACCATCAAAAAACAAGCATGTATCGCAGAAATTCGATATATGCTTGTTTTTTGATTTGTAATCGGTTTGTCTAAATGATCCCCAAGATTAAACCATGCGGTTTAATCACCCACTTATACCCGGCGCTGCAGGCCTAAGTGGATTGAGGCGACAGGTTTAGGTAGACACTGATTAAATCACTTTGGGCGGATACTGGGCTGATTTAATCCGTGTATCCTCGTCCTAAGCGGCCGTTATACGGCCTTTGTGCGGAGCGGGATGCTTGCGGGCGCAACCGTTCGATTAAATCAGCACTTACTTAGATAATTGTTTATTTGCGCCTCAACAATATACAATTTTGTTTATCGATTTCACGATGAATTCCGATCCGATTTTTTCGACGACATTCACACAGCAGTTATCCTGATTTATAGCCGAGATTCTGCCGATGTCGGAGAAATAGAGGGCCGAAACCAAACAGCGCAGAGCATGAAAATGCGAAACGATTACCATGTTTTGCGTTTTCTCCGCGTTTGCGGCAGAGAAAAAAGCGCCCAGCATGCGGTTGCAGCAAGAGCGAAGGCTCTCTCCGTTAGGAGGGCTGAAACAGGGCGTGTTTTTGATCATTGTTTCATATTGTTCGGGGAAGGTGATTTTGATCTCGTCAAAACTTTTGCCGTTCCAATCACCGGGGTTCAGCTCCGCGAAACCGGTATCGGCGACAACGGGGATACGATTTCCGGCAATAATTTCAGCTGTTCTTGCGGCCTGCTTACTGCCGCTGTGTATAACAACCGAGATTTTTTTGCCGGAAAAGTAAGCGCTCAGAGCTTCGCATTGCGCCAGACCGTCTTTGTGAAGCTCTGAATCACCGTATCCCAAGTACCCCTTGTCTTCGTCTGTTTTACATTTTCCGTTCCTTACAAGATATATATACGAAATATCTACCGCTCCAGCTGCCGTCGAATAGTTGGTTCCCCATCATATGGTACCATTTACACTCTAGCAATTTGCTCAGCCGGGTATCTGCCAAAGTCAAACAATAAGCGTTTGCAGGGGCATGTTGAAAAATTGCCTTGCGGCTTTCCCTTGGAAATGGAAAAGCACCATTTTCCAAGGGAGAGCGCCGATCGCTCAGACCAATTCTTAGTCTTCGTACGCAATTTTCAACACTTCTTTGCAGAGGTATGTTGGGGACCTGTTATTGGCTATGATTCTATTTTTGACAATAAAACGGCTTTTATATTCATGAAACGGTACTTTTCGTTTATTCTGTTCACATAGCTTTCAAATCTATGCGAAGATTATCCGCTATCAAGGCGATGAACTCGCTGTTCGTCGGCTTGCCTTTGTTAGTACTGACCGTATAGCCGAACAGACTGTCAATCGCGTCAATTTTGCCTCTGCTCCAAGCTACTTCGATAGCGTGGCGTATAGCTCTTTCGACTCTTGAAGGTGTCGTATTGCATTTTTTTGCGATAGTAGGGTAGAGCTCTTTTGTTATGTAGTTGAGTACATCGGAATCTTTTACGGCAAGCATTATTGCTTCTCTCATGTAGTGGTAGCCTCTTATATGGGCCGGTACGCCGATGTCGTGAAGTATAGATGTTACTCTTGATTCCAGCCCTCGCATCGGGATGTTTGTTCCGCTCTTGCTGTTTATACCGCCGAGTTTGTTTTTTGCGGAAATTTCCTCTTTCAGCTGTCTTACTCTGGAAACGAGTACTTCTAGGTCAAACGGCTTAACCATGTAGTATTCCGCACCGAGGTCGATAGCTTTTTGAGTAATCTTTTCCTGGGTTACCGCAGAAAGCATAAGAACAATGGGTCTGTTTGCGGGCTGGAGCGTTTTGTTCATTTTTTCGAGAACTCCGAGGCCGTCAAGTCTTGGCATGATTCCGTCGAGCACAACGATGTCGGGCTTTAGTGTAACGATTTTTTCGTAAGTGTCTTCTCCGTCGTAAGCGATTCCGATAACCGTGATATCGTCCATCTTACTCAGATAGGCGCTTACAACATCACAAAAATCACGGTTATCATCGGCAAGGAGTATTTTAATTTTATTCTGCATACCATCCACTCCATACTTCTCTATATTCGGTTTCATGTTAGAAAAAGCGGTTTTTACAGTGACATTAAGTATTGATTTTGCCGTTTGTTCGACCGTAAACCTCTTTATTCCGCATGTAATACACATTTGTATCACAATATGCTTGCGTATAAATTATAGTGCAGCCATTGACTGAAATCAACAGGCTTCGGAAGCGCTAACCTTCATAACGCACGACAATTCGACAAAAACAGCAAAACGACAGCACAAGACAAAATACGACAAAAATGCATCTATTTGCATGAATTTCCGGCTATTGCAAGATTTGCGTTTGTATAGGACGGGTCGCCGGTCACATCTCGGCCGAACCAGCTCGGTGCTGTAAATGCGTTAGCAGCGTCGATACTTTCAAACTCGACCTCTATCGTCAAAAGTCCGTCCAAATCGTGTTTGTAGACATCGAGCTCAAAAATTATCCCGTTGTTTTGGGGTATATAATAGCGTATTTTTGATATAAAACGGGTTTCTGATTTTAAAGTCAAATTGTCGAATTGTTTTTTTGTTATCTCAAGTTCATATTCGGTTCTGGACAATTTGCCGGAGCCCTTAACTGTCAGAAAGTATTCGCTTCCGAGTTGTCTTATTCTGATGACAGGGTCAACGGAAATGTATGCTTGACTAATGATTTTGCTGTCATATAATGATAAATCAAAGGGAATACTTGAAACAAGGTATTTTTTTTCGATTTCTGTGTTATTCAAGTTATCAACTCACTTGTTAAGGATAGGTTTTGCAATGGGTTTGATGTATCGAATTCTCGGACGGAGGAAGTGGAAACAGCTTTTATATTTGGCTTTCTCCCTCAATTAATCAGCCGAGTATACGTCCAAGGTGATTTAATCAGTGTTAACCTAATAATATCATTATGATAATTGTTTTACAACTCAAACGAAGGGAGTAATAATGGCAGAAGATAAAGAGTTAAAAGACGCTCTAAGCGAGCGCAAAGAGAAGATAATCAACTTTGTCAGCGACAAAGATTATATACCCATGAAAGAAGAGGATATTGCGGCGATAATGGAAGTGCCGCCAAGTGATTACGGTGTATTTTCCGATCTGTGCGCACAGCTTGTTTCGCAAGGATATATAGTTAAGACAAGAAAAGGCAAGCTCATGTCGGCAAAGAAACTTGATTTGTACAGGGGGAGCTTCACGGGAAACGCGAAGGGGTTTGGATTTGTTACGATCGAAGGCATGGAAGACGACGTATTTATACCGCCGACTGCTACAAACGGCGCTATGCATAAGGACACTGTGCTTGTCAAACTTCTGCGTCAGTCCGATTTCGGAAAGAGGCAGGAGGGCGAGGTAGTAAACATTTTGGAACGCGGTTTAAGCCGCATAATAGGAACATACGAAGAAGGGCGAAAAGGCAGCGGATTTGTCATACCGGACAACAAAAAAATCGGAGACACGATATATGTTTCGGCTGAAAACAGCCGCAACGCCGTAACGGGGCATAAGGTAGCGGTCAATATAGCCGGTCCCGTTTCCGAGGGCAGAAGCCCCGAGGGTGTTGTAACAGAAATAATCGGCCATATCGGCGACCCCGGAGTTGACGTACTTTCAATAGTGCTGGAAAACAACCTTCATATCGAGTTTTCGGAAAAGGTAATGAAGGAAACGGAGAGCATGCCTTCGGAATGCTCTGAAGCCGATTTTGCAGGGAGAGAGGACTTCAGAGACTGCTGCGTGTTCACGATTGACGGTGAAGACGCAAAAGACTTTGACGATGCGGTCTTTATAGAGAAAATTGGCAGCGGCTATCGTTTGCATGTTCATATTGCCGACGTTACGCATTATGTTAAAGAGGGGACAGCGATAGGCGACGAGGCATTCGAGCGGGGAACGAGTGTGTATCTTGTTGACAGAGTAATACCGATGCTCCCGCATAAGCTTTCAAACGGCATTTGTTCTCTTAACCCATATACGGACAGGCTTACGCTGAGCTGCATAATGGACATTAGCGAAGACGGTAAGGTGACAAGCCACAGAATAGTCGAAGGCGTCATCAACTCGAAGTACAGAATGACATATACGATAGTCAACGATTTGATAGAGAACGAAAAGTCCGAGCATAGGGAAAAGTACGCGGAGATACTGCCGCTGATAGAAATGATGAACGAGCTGCGGCTGATACTGGGCAGGAAGCGTGAAAAACGCGGGGCAATTGAGCTTGGTCTGAGCGAAAGCAAAATAATAGTAAACAAAAAAGGAAAACCGACGGGTATCGAAATTAGAGAGAGGAATTCCGCCACGAATCTTATAGAAGAGTTTATGCTTGTATGCAACGAAACTGTTGCCGAAGAGTATTTCTGGGCGGAATTGCCGTTTGTATACAGAACTCACGACGAGCCGGACAGCGAAAAGTCGGAAAGGCTTTCAGATGTAATTTCAGGCTTCGGCTATCGTATAAAAGGCTCAATACTTCACCCGAAAACATTGCAAGACATACTCAAGCGCTCGGAAGAGCGGCCGGAAAAAGAAATACTGTCCGCGCTGATATTAAGGAGTATGAAACAGGCGGTTTATACTGTGGACTGCAAGGGACATTTTGGTTTGGCGGCAAAGTACTACTGCCATTTTACTTCGCCTATACGCCGTTACCCCGATTTGCAGATACACAGGATAATAAAAGAGAATATACACGGAAAACTCAGCGAGCACGAAGTTTCAAGGCTAAACAAGCTGCTGCCCGAGGTGAGCAGGCATTGCTCAATTACGGAGAGGACGGCGGAGCATACAGAGCGAGAAGTTGATAATCTGAAAAAGGTCGAATATATGGCGGACAAGGTTGGGCAGATATTTAAAGGCATTATTTCCGGCGTTACTCGCTGGGGGCTTTATATAACGCTGCCGAATACGGTCGAGGGTCTGTTATCCGTTAGCGAGCTTGACGACGATTATTATATATATGATGAAACAGGTTACAGATTTATCGGTAAACACAAGAAAAGAACTTACAGTTTGGGTGACAGTATCGAGATTCTGGTCGCAAAGGCAAATGTCGCCGATCGAAAATTGGATTTTGTTCTTGCAGCTGAGGATTAATACCCAAAAATGTTCAAGAGCCGCTCGATTACTCGAGCGGCTCTTGCGAACTCCCTGATTATTCCGTTTTCCTATTCTTTACCGGAGAATTTGTTGCCAACGATTTGAACTTCTGATTATTTGTAAAAGAATTATATCATAGGCAAATAACAATACGGTTTCATTTCTAAAACAGAGAGATTTCATTCACAGCTATTTTAGCTTATATACTGTAAAACCTTTTACAGGGAAATCAAGTATTTCATAGTTTTTTGCCGCAAAATCCGCCAAACCTTCGTCAAATCGCCGGTCCTGATACCACACGAGCATAAGCTTGGGTTTTTCGGATATGATGTCTTCGTTTACTTTCAAAGCAATTTCATCTCTGAAACTATCGTCGAAAGAATCCCAAAACGGAGTATAAAAGTATTCGGAAGCCGCAAGCCGGTTCGTTTTCATATATATGCCGGCATATTCGAGATTGTTGTAGAGCTGTATTTTGTCGCCATCAACGGTATTGTTTATTACGAGTTCTTCAAGCTGTTTATGCACTTCGTTTTGAGTCCGCGAATCCAAAATGTAATTTATATTGCCTGAAATGTCTGTTTTTACCAGAATAAGCGCCGCAAAAAGCAGAGAGCAGACCGCGGCGAATTCTGCCGAGTTTTTACCTATTATATCAAGATTCATTCTTTTTGCGGCATAGCTTATCAGCCTAAAAAAGAATTCGGCGCAGCAAACAGCGGGGAAGAGCAGCAGCGTCGGAAAAGTCAAAAAGTAATGCGCAAAGCCGTAGCCGGTTATCAGGTTGGCGGGGAGATTCGCTAAGAGAGCGAACATGACGCAGCCGGTATACAGTTTGTATTTGACGTGCCGCTTGCCGCCAAAGACCAAGAACGCAGTCCCGCAGCCCAAAAACCAGAAGTAGAGCAGATCGCCGTGAGAACCGGACATGCATTCAAACATTTTGTGCGCGTTTGCGAGCTTTTCCCAGTTTCCGAGAGCGTTTGTGTTCAATATCATGGTATAGGCGGCGGAGATACAGGCTGACAAAGCGCCGTTTGCCGCAAGATAAACAACAAACGGAACGGAAAACAAAACAAAGCCGAGAGCGAAAAGCAGCAGGTATTTTCCGGCATAAGCATATTTTTTTACAACCAGGCTGTGAGCGAATATAACGGCGCAGTAAGCAAAAATCGGGGTAACAAGATTAATGCGCATAAGAGCGCATGCGGCCGCGCAGGCTCCGACGATGACAACATCGGGTGTTTTTAGCCTATAGTCGTTAAAAACATATTTCGTCAGCAAAAAGAGCGCAATCGCCGTAAAAGGAAGCGCGTACTCCTCAACGGAATTTCCGAGAGCGTAAACTCCCGTCATGAGTATAATGCAGTACAGTGACGCGACAAGAGCCGCTGTTTTACCGGCAAAGAGTTTCGCGGTTTTATACAGGAATGCTCCGCAAACAGAGACGGACAGCCACTGTATAAAAAAAATGCCGTGATTTTTGTTAAGAATAAGCCCGATGAAGTCTATAAAGTAGAGCAGGGGACCTTTGTTATCCCAAGCGTTAAGATACGGAACAAGCCCTTTTGTCATGACCCAGCCCGTATATGAAAAAGCTGCCTGGTCGTATACGGGGAACGGGCTGGCAACCTGAGGCGCAAATGCGCTTCTGAGCGCAATAAAAGCCGATGCGAGCACGATTATGAAGTAGGGCAGCGCAATTGCCGCAGTTTTTGCTGTTTTTTTCATATTATTTCCCTTTTTATTTGGTAAGCCGCAAGGCAATTTTTCAAGATGCCCTAATTTTATGCCCGGGCTAAAATTACGCTGTTTTTCCGGGCTTGGTTTTCTTGCAGCTAAATTTGAATTCCAGAGTTTTCAGAAGACTTTCTCTCACAGTCTTTAGCACGCGCATCTTTGAAGTTCCCTGTTTGTCGTCATACTTCAGGTCGAATGGTATTTCCGTAAAACGCGCCCCGCAGATGTGTAGTTTATACAGGATTTCCATCATGCACACAAATCCGCGTTCTTTCGGAAAATCCGAGCCGTACTTCGCAAACGCCTTTTTTATTATGTCATACGAGTACATTCTGTAGCCGCAGGTATAATCTTTGACATGGGGAACGCCCAGAATAAGACTGTAATATAATCTCGCCCCATAGCTCAGTAAATTCCTTAGCGCAGGTATGCCGGATGACTTTGACTGGTGCTTGTAGCGTGAGGCTATAACGCAGTCAACCGGAAGACCCGATATTTTAAGCGCGCCTGTCATTCTGTGCACAAATTTGGGCTTTTGAGTGTTGTCGCCGTCCATGATAACGCATACGTCTCCGCTCGTTCCGTGTCTGAGAAAATACTCGAAGCCTGTTCTTACAGCGCCGCCCAAGCCTTTATTCGACTCGTGGAATATTGGGCGGACATTGTCGTATTTTTCGCCAAGACTTGAAATTATCTCTTTTGTATTGTCACTGCTCTTATCGTCAATAGGAACGATAACTTCGTCAAATCCTTCGTTTTTGAGCCTTTCACGTTCTTTAGCCCAGAGTCTTGTCAGTTCTGCAATATTCTCCTGTTCGTTGTAACAAGGAAGTATTGCGTATAATGTACTCATCTGTTTTCTCCCTTATCTTTATTTATTGCCGCAAAAAGATATTTTCTGGCAAAGTACATAGCAAAAAAAGGCAGCACAATCGAAGCTGTTTTTGCTGTTATAAATCTTATGTTTTCTGTAAACACGTTCAGACTGTCAAACATGTTTCTGCATATATGTACGATTAAATCGGCGAACAGCAGCCCAAATGCGCTTGTGACCGCATAGATTAAGAATGACTTTTTATCGCGTCGTTGAAAGACCGTTTTTGCCGACAGAAAATAATGCAGAAAAAAACCCGCGATAACGCCGCAGGTGTTAGCGGGAACGGCTCCGAGCGGCTTGTCGAGCAACTTGCATATAAGGATATCAACGAGTGTGACAAATGCGCTTATCAAGCCGTATGTTAATATTTTTTTATACTTTAGTATCAGTTTTTCCATATGTTTTTTCAAATGTCAACCTTCAAGTGTTTTCTTCCTGCGGTCAAAATTATTACCGCTATAACAAACATGAGCATAATCGATATCAGAGAGTAGGAGCTGCGGCCGGTCGCGAGCTTTGTCAGCGAATATATCAGCGGGCCCAGCGCTGTCGCATATTTTGCAAAAACGTCGAGAAAGCCGAAATATTCACCCGAATGCTCGGCGCTGATTATTTTTCCGTAGTACGAGCGGGAAATAGCCTGCAAACCGCCTTGAACCGTTCCGACGCCTATAGCCAGTACCCAGAACAGTTTTTCCGCGGCGGATACAGACATAAAACCGTTTTCAAGGCCGTAACCGAGTGCGAAGGACACGGCGCATATACAGATATATACAATTATACCGGCGACTATCATATTCAGCGCTCCGAATTTGCCGCAAAGCTTACCGAACAAATAAGTACAGGGCGCGGCTACAATCTGAGTTACGAACAAGGCCATGGTCATTTGCGTTGTGCTAAGGTTAAGCGCCGTTCCGTAGCTGGAGGCCATAATGATGACTGTCGAGACACCGCCTATATAGAAAAAGTGGGCGATCAAATAAACCATCAAACCCTTGTTTTTTAAAATCCGTTTGACCGTAATTGAGAGTGATTTAAACGCTTCTATATAGGGCGGTTTTTTTCCGTAGGAAACACCGCCGTTCTGATGGACGCTGAACAAAAGCGGAACGGAAAACACAGCCCACCATGCCACCGTGAAAACTATCGAAAACTTTACGGCGAGAGTGGCGTCTATTCCAAAATTTGCTCCAAACTGTAAAAGCAGGATGCTGACTAAAAAAGGTATCGTGCTTCCGCCAATATAGCCCGCCGTGTAACCGAGGCAGGAGATCATATTCATCCTTTTTGGCGTGGTAACGTCCGTCAAAAAGCTGTCGTAAACAAGAATTGAGCCGCTGTAACCGATAAAGGATATCACATAACCCAGAAGCATTATCTGCATGATATCGGTCAGTGAGCTCAGCAGAGTCGCCATAAGGCCCAAAAACAAAAACATCGAAAAAATCCGCTTTTTGTTACCTCTGTAGTCGGCAATTGCTCCGATATACGGTGCGATTATTGCCGTTATTATTGTCGCGAACGACGTTCCGATTCCCCAAAGCATGTCTCCGTCTTTTGTGATAACACTCGCAAAATAAATCGGGAACACCGTAGAGTTAATAACAGTCGTATAAGCTGAGTTCGCGCAGTCGTACAGTATCCAGCCTTTTTCCTGACTCGTGTACTTCACTTATAATCACCCGAATGTAAATGTTTGCCAAGACTGCGGCAACCTTTGCTCGTCTTTTGGCCCAAGTAAGCGCGTAAGTAGTTTAAGCGGTAATAACTTCCGAGGTGTCAAATAACAGAAATTATATAGTCGTAGACGGGCTGGCCTCCGCTTGCTACTTCGAATTCGATATCGGGATAGTTTTCCGAAATATAGTTTTCGAGCTCTTCGGCACTCCCGGAGCTCACGTTCTCGCCAAAATAGACGTTGAGGTAGCCGCTGTCGTCAAGCATAGTGCGCAGCAAGGCTTTAACGCCGTTTTCGGGGCTTTGCGCTACTTCGGCGATGTCGCCGTCAATAATGCAAAGCGTGTCTCCTTTTTTGATTTGCTTGTCGCCGAGGACAGTGTCTCTGACGGCCGACGTGATCTGGCCGGTTTTAACCTCCGCTATGCTTTCCTCAAACCTATGCAAGTTCGAGTCTAAATCGTCTTCATACACAAAGTTAAGCAACGCGTTTATGCCCTGAGGTATCGATTTTGTGGGAACAACATGAACACTGCCTCTTTTGCACAGCGTTGAGGCCTGTTCCGCGGCAAGGATAATGTTTTTGTTGTTAGGGAATATGAAAATGTGTTTTGCGGCTATACGCTCAATCGCATCGACAAAAGCTTCCGCGCTTGGGTTTAGTGTTTGGCCGCCCTCGATAATCTCGTCGATGTTAAGAGATTCGAATATTGTCCGAAATCCTTCTCCGGAGCTTACGGCGATAAAGGCATAGTCCTTTAGTTCATCGGTGTGAACATAGTTCGCCGGCTGCTTGCTTTTCGGCAGAGCGTCTTCATCTTCTTTCAAAAAGCTTATCTTCTCGTTATGTTGTAAACGCATGTTTTCTATTTTAATATTGCTCAGATAACCAAAATCTATCGCTTTTTCAAGAATAGCGCCCGGCGCGTTTGTGTGAACGTGAATTTTCATCATTGTATCATCGGCGACAACGACTATGGAATCGCCGATTTTATCAAGAAAGGCTTTCATATCGTCTTCTTTTTTATCAAAACTCTCATTCTTTTCGTAGTTAACAAAGAATTCGGTGCAATAGGCAAACTCAATATTTTCATCGGCCTGAGCGAGCTTTGAGAAGTCAACTTCTGTTTTGGAATCCGCGGCAGATGTAAACTTTGATATGTCAACGACTACTTCGCTTTCGAGACAGGAAGCTGCGCCTTTCAGCAGACACAGGAGCCCCAGTCCGCCGGCGTCGACTACGTTTGCCTGTTTTAATATCGGCAGCATATCTTTTGTTTTTTCGAGCGTTGCGTAACCATGCTCAAGCACAATTCCGGCAAACTTGGAAAAATCCGTCGTTACGGAGCAAATCTCGAGAGCTTTCGCCGCGATTTCTCTGGCAACCGTAAGTATAGTGCCTTCTTTAGGCTTCATAACCGCCTTATATGCGGTGTCGGTCGCTCTCTTAAAAGCATTTGCGATGTCTGAGGTGCAGACAGAGGTCTTGTTTTCCAATTCCTTTGCAAAACCTCTGAAAAGCTGCGAAAGTATTACTCCCGAGTTGCCTCTGGCGCCTTTAAGCGCACCGAAAGAAGCCGTTTGGGCAATTTCGGGAACGCTGCAGTCTTCCGGCAGCCGTGCGACTTCTCGTGCGGCATTCAAAACCGTTAGAGACATGTTTGTGCCGGTATCCCCGTCGGGAACGGGAAATACGTTAAGCGAGTCTATTGCGTCTTTATTGTCATTCAGGCTTTCGGAAGCCTTTAATATCATCTTTCTCAGCAAACTGCCGTTTATAGTGTTTGCAGCCAAATTGTTTCCCCCTAAATTGCTGTAAATTGAACAGAGCGATGCCGAAATCTGCACCTAGGCATCGACCCTGACGTCCTCAACAAATATGTTGATCTTTTCGACCGGAACGCCGACAAACTCTTCCACACAGTATTTTACGTTCGAGACAAGGACTTCGGCTATTGTTGAAATATTTGTACCGTATTCTACTATTATATGGAAATCTATATGAAGCGCGTCGCCGACAAATTCCAGTCTTATGCCCTTTGTTATGCTTTCGCGTTTGAGAAGCTGGACAAAACCGTCTTTAACATTCTTGGCGGCCATGCCGACAATACCGAAGCAATCGGTTGCCGCAAGTCCTGAAATACGGGAAATCACCTCGTTATCGATAACAATGGTTCCGTATTGGTTTGTGTATTTTGCAGACATGGTCATACCTCCTTAATATATCGCCGAAAAGCAGACTTTGCTTGTTCACCGGTCGTGGGTTAAAAGATTTATAATAATACCTCGGCGATTTTCGAAAATTCCGTAATATCTAACGCTTCACCTCTGACAGATTCTGAAAGCCCGAGCTTATTAAGAGCCGCCAAAACGTCGTTTTTTTCCAACGATAAGCCTTCGTAGCTTGTGAGACAGTTTACCAGAGTTTTTCTGCGTTTGGAAAATGCGGCCTTAACAAAAGTAAAGAACTTTTCTCTGTCCTTGACATTAACCCGGGGTTTCTCGAGTACGTTTAGCTTAATAACGCAGGAATCCACATTGGGCCTCGGGAAAAAGCAGTTCGGGGGAACATTCGCGAGAAGTTCCGCATCGGCAAAATAGGCGACAGAAACGGTAAGCGAACCATAGTCTTTTGTAGACGGTTTTGCTCTCATTCGTTCTCCGACTTCTTTTTGCACCATCACACATATCGATTTGATATTATATTCGTTTTCGAGTATGCGCATGATTATAGGAGTTGTTATATAATATGGCAGATTCGCAACAAGCTTAACGCTTTTGTCATCTCCTATTATTTCGTTTATGTCCGTCTTGAGTATGTCGTTGTTGATAACGGTGAGGTTATCGTATTTTGAAAGAGTCTCGGTCAAAACGGGAATCAGGCTTTTGTCGATTTCGACCGCAACGACTCTTTTGGCAAGCCTGCAAAGCTCATGCGTCATGGTACCTATGCCCGGCCCGATCTCGATGACCGTATCGTCTTTGCAAATTTCTGCCGAGCGTAAAATCTTCTGAAGTACGTGGTTATCGGTCAGGAAGTTCTGGCCGAGGCTTTTTTTAGCGGTTATCCCGTACTTATTCGTTATCGCTTTCGTGTATGCGTATGAAGCGCTGCTCTCGGGTGTTGCGGTTAAATTAGTGTTTTTGCTGTTCATATCACTCATTGCTGCTTTCTTCCGGTGCTCCGGCAACGGGTATATAAAGTGTCGTTTCAAGCTCAATGTTTTCGGACTTGTACGCTCCGCCGTCAATAGTTATAGCAACGGAAGTTGCGTTGAACATATAGCCCAAAGTGTTGACAACGCATTGCAGTATAGCGTATTCGTCTTCTTTTGAAATGCCAATTGGCATAAATTCTTTCGAGAAATCGATTTTAAGGCGCTTACCCGATGAGGAATACGAAACCGAATTGATTTTCGTGCCATCAGGGATTAGGCTGCCTTTTTCGTATTCGGTGTAAGAATTAAAGCCGCTTAGTATAACCGCCGCGCTGTCACAGTTTGTTTCGAATTTACAGTCTCTTGTTTCGTAGTCTATCGTTGTCGCGCTTGTCGGGTAGAAGTAAGCAAACTGCATGTCCATGCTGCTTCCCGGTTTGACTTCGGAGAGGTTTGAGCTGTAGCTGATGCTGTCGCTCACAACGTCTGTTTTCACAAGCCCCAAGTCCTTAACATAGTATTCCTTGGTTGTTTGAGAATTATCAGAGTAAGAGATGGTTACCTCCATAGCCTCAAACGTACCGTAGGGTACGGTTACGGAAGCGTTCATCGAAGTGATTTTCGCGTTCATGGTAATACTTACATCAGCGTCTACATCTCGCTTGAAAGAACCTCTTACCCAGCTTGTATCAACCTGCAGGGGTTCTTTAAGTATGGTAAGGGTATTGTTGGGGGTGGTTTTAGTCATATCCCAGAAGTAAGTCAGAGTCGGCTCGGCGTAATAGTTTGTAAACATTCCGTTTTTGTAGTTGAAAATTTCTCCGAGGTATTGATTGTTTGACAGGAGAAGACGGCGTTGGTACAAGCCCTCATTTTCGCGGATGTAGTCGTTGAACACGGAGTACCCCGCGTATTCGCTGCCTTCTCCCGTGTAAACATACAATGTATCGGGCTTAAGCCCCATATACTCTGTCGCCTTTGCCGTTGCTGTTTTGCTTGTGCAGGAGCTAAGTAAGCCTGCCGTGAATATCAGCGTTAACGCGAGTGATATAAATCTCTTCATAAGTCACCTATTTCTTTGTCTTTTTGTCATTTTTGGCAGCAGCGGCTTCAGCTTTGGCTTGCTCCTTGGCTTTTTCCTGCTTTGCCTTTTTAGCGTTTTTCATTTCTGCTTCGCTCTTCATGCCCTTAACGTTTACGATATAAATTCCGGCAATTTCAACCCTAACGCTTTTCTTGACAGGAATTGCGTTAAAAACCTTTTTATCGCACATAAGCGTAAAAATTTTAGGTCCGACCTTTGCCTGAACAAAGTACATTTTCATTAACTTGTAGTATTTGGGTATAGAGTCTACTATCGCTTTGCTTAAGTTAACGTTTTTTATATTATCTCTTTTTTTATCGATAACATAAATAGTTTCTTCCATCTTTGTTTTTTCTATCATGTTTTGGCTGTCTCCCATTTTACGGGATGCCCAACGGTTAAGAAAATACAACGCAACGACTGCGACGGTAAGAATAATACCGACAATGATTAAAATATCAAGCCAACCCAAAAAACTTCCCCCTTAAAAATCTAGTCTGAGCTTATTCGGAAAACCGTGTTTTTCTCGATACTTACCGAGTATGCGATATTCTAACATTTTTCTTTCGTATTGGGAATAGTTTTTTCATATTTTCTTGAAAGAAGACATTATTTATGCTATAGTAGGCACTGGAAATACAAGGGCTTAGCTATGAATTTTTATGAATATCAAGGTATTTAATTTACCCCCCGGGAGGTAACCATGGAGATTATTAACTGGGACGAAAAGCTTTTGCCTTATGCTCAAACCGTTAACGAATTAACGGTTAAGCTCGAAAACCTGTCGCTGGGTTTTCAGAAGCTGGATAAACAATCTCCGATAGAGCGCGTTGTCGGCAGGGTTAAGAGCATATCCAGCATAATAGAAAAGGCTAAACGCAAAGAAATCCCAAACGACAGAATTTTTGAAGATATCGAAGACATAGCCGGCGTCAGGATAATTTGCAGGTTTATCGGTGATATCGAGAGGGCGATTTCTCTGGTGCGCGAAAGAGACACAAGGGATATCTCGATTATCAAAGAGCGGGACTATATTACGAATATAAAGCCGAGCGGATACAGAAGCTATCATATGATAGTCAGGTATCCGGTAATTACGGCGTTCGGTTATTTTGAAACATTATGCGAAATACAGATACGTACGCTTTCGATGGACTTTTGGGCGACTGTTGAACATTCTTTGAGATATAAGTATAAGGGCAACATACCCAGGCATATCCAGGAACGACTGATAACGACATCGGAAGCTTCGGCTATGCTCGATAACGAAATGAACGAGATAAGAGAAGATATACTTGACGCGCAGAGCCTTGTTGATCGCAGGGCCGAGCTTATAGACGAGATACTCAAGAATATACAGGTGTTGCATTATAATTCCAAGCTGAAACAAGTTGAAGAGCTTAATAACGAGTTCTACGAGATTTATGAAAGCGGAAGCGCCGAGAGACTCATGGAGTTTAACAGGCAGCTTAAGCTTATGAGAGAGATATACAGGGCATAAAAGCAGTGTATATCGGAACGGGGTGCGATGTGTTATACGCTATCGGTGACCTGCATTTGAGCGGGGCGGTTAATAAACCGATGGATGTGTTTGGTCGGAACTGGGAAAATCACAGTGACAGGCTTATACGTAATTGGGCGGAAACGGTGTCGGACGACGACACCGTAATCATTAACGGTGATGTTTCTTGGGCAATGAGTGAGAAAGAGTTGGAGCCGGACATGGAGCTTATTCGCTCCCTGCCCGGCGAAAAAATTATTAGCCTCGGAAATCATGATTATTGGTTTGACTCGGCTTCGAAATTCTACGGGAAATATCCCGAAATCGCATTATTGGCGAAGGGCAACTGCATAAAGTACGAAAGCTTTCATATCTGCGGAACCAGGGGCTGGCTTTGCCCCGAAGCGGCGGACTATGTGAAGGCGAACGACGCAAAGATCTACAACCGGGAGATACTAAGGCTAAAAAACTCTTTTGACGCAGCCGTAAGGGAAAATGCCGAAAACATTATCTGTGTTCTGCATTTTCCGCCGTATGTTTCAAGGGTAAAGGGTTCCGGATTCTTGGAGCTGATAAAAAGCTATCCCGTGCGAAAAGTTATTTTCGGGCATTTGCACGATAAAGCGTGTGATGCGGCAGAAACCGGAGTTATAGAAGGCGTCGAGTATATACTTACTTCGTCTGACTATCTGGATTTCAGGCCGCTCAGGCTGCTCTGAGGCGAACTGTATCAGAGTACTTTTCGTACCGGTTTGCCAACGCGTTTTGCGGTGAGTAATAAATGACTGCTAAATCAGCGGCAAAGGCTTTGCGGTTTATATATCATCGCACTCTTTAGCAGCTCTGAGTATCAATTGCTTCAGCCTGTTTTTGTCGTATCTGCCCGGATTGATTTCCATTTCGAAATCCTCGAATTCGTCGTCTTCGTGTACGTAGACAGCTGAAAAAGGCGTTGTCAGATCTTCCTCAAACAGTATTTCCCCTTCGATGCTCCAAGTTTCGCAATCGCTCTTGTCAACGCTGAATACGGTTACTTCGGTTATGCTTACCATTTGCGTCCTCCGTTTCTGATAATTGTTTTGTACAGATTCTATTCGGCGCGGGTATCCGATTATTCATTTTTACTCGAAGTAGCCGCAGTTTTAGTATTGCCCCCCCGTTAAACCATGCGGTTTAATCACCACCCCTTACACCGCCCGGCTCTGTGGGCCTAAGGGGGATTGAGGCGACAAGTTTAGCGACCGGTTTAATTGTCGCATCAACAGCTCAAAAGAAAAAACCGAATTTGGGCATGTTGAAAAATCGCCTTGCGGCTATCCATTAAAAATGGAAAAACACCATTTTTCAATGGATAGCGCCGCTCGCTCAACCAACTAAAGTGGGTTTCGTGCGCAATTTTCAACACTTCCAATTTTAGGCGCTTGCCCGTGATGTTTGAGTCTATCAAACTGTTTTTTGGACATGCCCTGTAAAGCCGGATAATAATATAACTTCATAAAGGAAAAAAATCAAATGAAAGAATTACCGGAAAAATTTCACAGCTCTATGAAGAACATGTTTGGAGAGTCCGAGTACGGGGAGTTTATCAAGTCGCTCTCCATGCCGGGCGTTAGCGGGCTCAGGGTAAACGAGCTAAAGACCGACGCATACTTTTTGGAGTCAAAGCTTAAATTTTTGAACGAGCGCGTCCCGTGGTGCGATACGGGGTTTTATTTTTCCGAGGGGGACAGGCCATCGAAGTCTGCTCTGTATCAGGCGGGGCTTTTCTATATACAGGAGCCTTCCGCAATGCTTCCGGCGGCTTTGCTCGAAATACGCGAAGGCGACAAGGTTCTCGATATTTGCGCCGCCCCGGGCGGGAAGACGACTCAGCTCGCCTCCAAGCTTAAAGGAACGGGCTTGATAGTTTCTAACGATAACAAGGCCTCGAGATGTATACCGCTTGTAAAAAACATCGAGCAGGCCGGAATAAAAAACTGCGTTGTGACTAACGATGTCCCCGAGAGACTTTCTCTGCGTTTGCCCGGTTTTTTTGACAAAATACTGGTCGATGCTCCCTGTTCGGGAGAGGGCATGTTCCGGAAGGACACGGGAGCCGTTTCGGAGTGGGAGAGATACAGCCCCTCGGAATGCTCGGTTATCCAGCTCGACATACTCGTGTCCTGCGCAAAAATGCTTAAGCAAGGCGGCATGATGTCGTATTCGACCTGTACATTCAACACGACCGAAAACGAAGGGACGGTTGAAAAATTTCTCGGGTTGTTCGGAGAATTTGAGCTTGTTTCCGCAGAAACACGGAAACACGGCATATCTGCCGGGCTCAACGGCTTTACCGGCTGCGCAAGGATTTTCCCTCACAAAGCAAAGGGGGAAGGGCACTTCACGGCGATATTCAGGAAAAAAGACGGTCGTTTCACTCGATACGACAAGAACGAAACGGTCAAGTCAGCCGCGGGCGCAGAGTTCGGTGAGTTTCGGTCAAAGTATATTTCGGACGGATTCTTTGTATCCGAGCGCTTTGAGCGGCGAAAGGATCATTTGTATTTATTGCCGGAAGACCTGCCGGATATGCGTGGAATAAAAGTTGTAAGGCCCGGGCTGTATCTGGGAGAGGTAAAGGGTGCTAAGTTCGAACCGTCGCAGGCCTTAGCCATGGCGCTCAGATCCGACGATTTTTCGGGAACCGTCAGCTTTGATTCGGAAAGCAGGCAGGTTTCCGATTATTTGGCAGGACTTTCGTTTGACGCGGGTACTGCAGAGGGTTATAATTTGTTTTGCTGCGACGGTCATCCGCTGGGTTTCGGAAAGACCGTGAACGGGAGAATGAAGAACAGAAAATTATTATAGCGAGAGTGTATTATGGATTTCATGCCTGTAACGGCCGAGGAAATGCGTCAAAGGGGACTTGACGGTGTTGATTTTGTGCTTGTGACCGGTGACGCATATGTTGATCACATATCGTTCGGTGCGGCCTTAATCGGAAGATTGCTTGAAAAAAGAGGGTATTCGGTCGGAGTGATTGCCCAGCCGGAATGGAACCGGCTTGACAGCTTCGGGGTGTTCGGAAGACCCAAGTTGGCTTTTTTGGTAACAGGCGGAAATATCGACCCGATGGTTAATCATTATTCCGTCGCGAAAAAACGCAGACAAAAAGACAGCTACTCTCCGGGCGGACAAATCGGACTTCGTCCCGATAGAGCAACGATAGTGTATTGTAATAAAATTAAACAGCTGTATCCGAACGTACCCGTGATAACCGGCGGAATCGAGGCAAGTCTTAGAAGACTTGCTCATTATGATTATATTTCCGACAAGCTGCGCCGCTCGATCTTGCTCGAGTCCGGATGTGATATCATCGTTTACGGTATGGGCGAAAGACAGATATGTAAAATTGCCGAAAGGCTGAAAAACGGCGAGAAAATCACGGATATAAGAGATGAGCCGGGAACGGTTTTTAAGACAAATGATATAACTGACATAAAAAATTGTATCGAGCTTCCTTCCTACGCGGTGGTTTATAAAAACAAGGCTTTATATGCGGAAAGTTTCAAATTGCAGTATGAAAACACGGATTGGATAACAGCCGTTCCTTTGGCGGAAAAATACGAAGGTATATATGTAGTGCAGAACGTTCCCGCGAAGCCTCTTTCAGAAAGAGAGCTTGACGAGGTTTATTCCATGAAGCTGATGAACGCCCCGCACAGAATGTATAGTGACAAGGGCTTGGGGGTTCCGGCGATAGAGGAAGTTAAGTTCAGTATCGCGAGCAGCAGAGGCTGCTTCGGCAGCTGCAATTTTTGCGCGCTCACATTTCATCAGGGCAGAACGGTGACATCAAGGAGCCATAAGTCTATTATCGAAGAAGCGGTAAGGTTTACGAACGAGCCGGATTTTAAAGGATATATCCATGATGTCGGCGGACCTACCGCTAATTTCAGAAAAGCGGCCTGTAAAAAACAGATCGAGAGCGGCGTATGCAATAATAAGCGCTGCTTGTTTCCCGCTCCCTGCAAAAATTTAGATTCGGATCATTCTGATTATATCAAGCTGCTCAAAAGCTTGCGTGAGTTGCCCGGTATCAAAAAAGTGTTTATACGCTCGGGCATACGCTATGATTATTTGCTTTCGGACAAGAAAAGCGATTTTCTTGAACAGCTGACAAAATACCATGTCAGCGGTCAGCTTAAAATAGCTCCGGAACACGTCAGCGACGATGTTTTGCGTATGATGGGAAAGCCGGGGAGAAGTGTATATGAGGATTTTGTCGCTAAATTTGCGAACATGAACAATAGGCTTGGCATGGAGCAATATGTTGTACCTTATCTTATGTCGTCTCACCCCGGAAGCACGCTAAAATCCGCGATAGAGCTTGCGGAATTTTTGCATGAGCGCAAGATGAACCCCGAGCAAGTTCAGGATTTTTATCCTACCCCGGCGACAGTATCGACATGCATGTACTATACCGGTATTGATCCCGAAACGGGCAAAGAGGTATATGTACCGAAAAATCCGCATGAAAAGGCTATGCAAAGGGCGCTCATACAGTATAGGCTTCCTCAGAACTATGAGCTGGTCAAAGAAGCGCTTACAAAAGCCGGCAGGGATGACTTGATAGGTTTCGGCGCGAAATGTCTTATCAGACCGAGAAAAGCTCAGGGAAGGCAATTTGCGCGGCAGGGCGAAAAACCGTGGCAAAAAAAGGCCCCAGAGTCTGACGGTCTTGGCGGCAAAAAAACACAGGGAGCCGGGCAGAGAGGCGAAGAACGCGGCATCAGAGACAATGGCTTCAAAACAAAGAAGAAAACTATAAGAAACGTACACAAGAAAAAACACTAAGGGGATAAAATTGAGTAAATTCAAGCGTTTTTTGACATATTACAAACCCTATAAAGGTATGATAATCGCCGATTTGTTTTTCGCCTTTGTTGCGTCACTCACGGCTCTGGCCTACCCGATGCTTGTCAGAGTTATTACCGCTCAGGCGACAGCCCTTCCGAGGGACGAGGGTATACAGCTGATATTTAAAGTGCTTGCCGCTTTTATCGGTTTGATGGTTATTGAGTATGTCAGCAATTTTTTCATTAATTATTACGGTCACGTTACCGGAGCGAAAATCGAATACGATATGCGCAAGGAAATTTTCACACACTTGCAGCGTTTGCCGTTCAGCTTCTATGACGAAAGAAAAACCGGCCAGCTGATGAGTAGAATTACCCATGATCTAAACGATATGACGGAGCTTTCGCACCACGGGCCCGAGGATCTTGTAATTTCGTTCGTCAGAATACTCGGTTCTTTTATTGTTCTTATCAATATAAATTGGCTCCTGACGCTGGTTATATTCGCTTTCCTGCCGGCAGTCGGTTTGTTCGCGTTTAAATCGAACAGAAAAATGAACGCCGCGTTCAAAAAGAACCGCGAAAGCGTTGCCGACATAAACATGCGTATCGAAGATTCGCTTTCCGGGATAAGAGTAGTTAAGTCATTCGCAAACGAAGGACTCGAAATCGATAAGTTTAACGAGGGAAACGAAGGGTTCGTTAAATCCAAAAGACGCGCGTACAGAGTAATGGCCGGTTTCCACGGGGGCATAGGTCTGCTGCTCGCTATTGTCAATGCGGTTGTCGCCGTCGGAGGAGGACTGTTGATACTCAACAACATACTGAAAATGTCTGACCTTATAACGTTTCTTTTGTATATTAATCTGCTTATCAGCCCTATCCAGCAACTGATAAGGTTCACCGAGCAGTATCAGAACGGGATGACGGGTTTTACGCGTTTTCTTGAAATAATGGATATAACGCCCGATATCGACGATGTTGAAGGTGCCGCTGAGCTAACGAATGTAAGCGGAAGCATAGAATTTAAAAACGTCGGCTTCAGATATTCTTTCGAGTCGGACTATGTGCTTAAGAATTTGAGTCTTAAGGCGAAAAAGGGTTCGTACATAGCCCTTGTCGGCTCGTCCGGTGTAGGCAAAACAACGCTTTGCAACCTCATACCGAGGTTTTATGATGTGACTGAAGGCAGCGTGGAAATAGACGGTACGGATGTGCGCAGTGTTACCCAAGAATCACTCAGGCAAAATATCGGAAGCGTTCAGCAGGATGTGTACCTGTTTGCGGGTACGGTTTACGAAAACATCAGTTACGGAAAAGCGAACCCGACGAGAGAGGAAGTCGTTGAGGCGGCAAAGAACGCGAACGCTCACGAGTTCATCATGAAGCTGCCGGAAGGTTATGACACCTATATCGGGCAAAGAGGTATAAAGCTTTCCGGAGGTCAAAAGCAAAGGATATCTATAGCCAGAGTTTTTCTTAAGAATCCGCCCATACTTATATTCGACGAAGCAACATCATCTTTAGATAACGAAAGCGAACAGATCGTTCAGGACAGTTTTGAGAGATTGGCTAAGAATCGTACCACGTTTGTAATCGCGCACAGGCTTTCAACGATAAAAAACGCAGAGCGTATACTGGTACTTACCGAAAACGGTATTGCGGAAGACGGAACGCATTCGGAGCTTATGGCAAAAGACGGGATTTACAGGAAGCTGTACAATATGCAGTTTGCCGAAGAAAGAATCAGGATATGACGAACTCTACTTTGAACGGTTGCACAGCGAATGGCATCCTGTTAAGGAAAAGTAATACTAATAACACTGTATAAGGAGACCGGATTATGCAAACCAAAGTTGACTCAAGTAAATGGAAACGAAACGCGGTATTTTTCATTTCGGGGCAGTTTATGTCTATGTTCGGCTCAATGCTGGTTTCTCATGCGATTACATGGCATGTCACGATAGAGAAGCAGTCGGGCATTTTTGTGGCGCTTTTCACTTGCGCCGCAATGCTGCCGATGGTATTTATATCGCCGTTTGCCGGAGTTTGGGCAGACAGGCACAACCGCAAATATCTTGTAAATATTTCTGACGGTGCTATAGCTGTGATAACGCTTGTCCTCGCGCTTTTATATCTCGCGGGTGTCAGGAGCGTATGGGTGCTGTTGTTTGCGGTTATGGCCAGAAGTATCGGGCAGGGAGTGCAGCAGCCGGCGGTTAGCGCGTTGATTCCTCAGATTGTGCCCAAAGAGCATTTGGCGCGGTTTAACGGTATACAGAGCGCGGCGCAGTCTCTCACTATGTTTGCCGCGCCTATGGTTGCCGGCGCGCTGTTGACCTTTTTGCCGATTGAGACAATATTTTTTATAGACGTAATTACGGCCGCCGTAGGAATCGCCGTGGTTTTCTTTTGCGTAAAGGTTTCCTCCGCCGAAAATCAAGGAGAACACAGCGCGGGGGCAAGGGCTTATTATAATGAGATGAAGGAAGGCCTGCGTTTTATCGTCGGGCAGGCTTGGCTAAAAACCCTGTTTGTTGCCTCGGCGCTGTTCATGATTCTGGCTTCGCCCGCGGCGATGCTGACACCGCTTCAGGTCAGAAGAACTTTTGGCGAAGATGTCTGGCGGCTTGCATTGATTGAGATTGTCTTTGCTGTAGGCATGATGATTGGAGGAATAGCCATATCCGTCTGGGGCGGTTTTAAGAACAAAGTACACACTATGGTACTCGCATGGCTGCTGTTTGGCCTGTCGACGCTGCTTTTCGGCGTGACGCCGAATTTTTGGGTATATATAGGCGTTATGATATTCTGCGGCTGTACTATGCCGCTCTACAACACACCAAGCATGACGCTGATGCAGACGAAAATTCCTCCTCAGCTGATGGGGCGGGTGTTCAGCGCAATGTCGATGCTGAGCGGACTGGCTATGCCTCTCGGAATAGCGTTATTCGGCCCGCTCGGAGACAAGGTTAAGATCGAGCTTCTGCTGATTATAACAGGGGCATTGATGATGGCCGGCGGCCTTGTTCTGTACAAGCGCAAAGAGTTGGTTCAGGCGGGTGAAGAACCGTTTAAAAACGCTCCGGAGGGAGATAGCAACAAATGGGAAACATAGAAAAGTTTGAAAGTATCGCAAACATATATGATACTCGGGACAGGACGAGAATAGCCGGAATAATAGCCGATACCG
Source organism: Eubacteriales bacterium (assembly GCA_031550435.1). Taxonomy (GTDB): domain Bacteria; phylum Bacillota; class Clostridia; order Lachnospirales; family WRAX01; genus JAVBOO01. Next base: position 3,063 of record JAVBOO010000012.1, on the reverse strand, counting down.
TCAGAACGTATATAATCGACGGCGGCGAGAAGACTGCAATTGATTACGGCTGCGGAACAGGTCTTGTCGGACTGCGGCTGCTTAACGATTTTCGGTCAGTGCTTTTTGTGGATGCGGCTCACAATATGATTGAACAGGTAAGACAGAAGATTGCCGATATGAAGGCGGACAATGCGGCAGTGCTTTGCTGCGATTTGGAAAAAGAGCGAAAGGACGGATTGCGGGCGGACTATGTTATCTTAGCGCAGACTCTGCTGCATATAAAAGAAGTTAAACCGATTCTGTCATCGTTATTTGAAGTTTTGAATCAGGGCGGGCACTTGCTTGTTGTTGACTTTAACAAGAACGAAGCAATTGTTTCAAGCGAAGTTCATAACGGATTCGACCGTAACAGCCTGGCCGATATCTTGCTTGATATAGGTTTTACCGAGGCGGAATCCATAATATTTCACAGTGAAAACGGAATATTCATGGGTCAGGACGCTTCGCTTTTTATACTGGACGCAATGAAATCTTAGGTATACGCCGTATTTCACTTGGTCTGATACCGGCTGATTTATTCCGCGCATCCTTGTCAGCAACGTCCGTTATATGGCCTTTGTGAGGGCTGGATGATTGAGGTTGCCACTTCGCAGCGCAACCGCTTTAGCTTAAGCTTAAGGGTGCTAGCGGGGTCAATTTTGAACTTCGATAAAAAATAAAAAGCCAACAATCCGTGAATTGTTGGCTTTTTACTAAATAACACGATGCTTCTTTTTAAAAGCGGGTGATGGGAATCGGACCCACCTATCCAGCTTGGAAGGCTGGTGTTCTACCAATGAACTACACCCGCGAGGCTCTTAAAAGTCCGAACAATATATTAACATAAGAGGGTTGCGCTGTCAACAACTTTAAAAAAAATTTTGACAGATTCTCTAAAAAGTAAGAAGCAGGCAACGGTGCAATACCGGTTTTTGACTCATAATCGGGTACTTATGCGGTATTTAACTTCCGCGGTAATATTACTTCGGCAACAGAATATAGGAAAACGCTATATTTTGTTGTTCCCTCGCTAAGACGCAGAAACGCGTCTGCTCGGCACGAGTAACCGCGTAAGTATTTTATACGGTATTTAACTTCCGCGGTAATAAATTCGTTAGTGCTCGCTTTTCTACGCTGCTCACGTGTTTTGCTTCGCGAAACCGGGCTTCGCTCGCCGATATCTTTCGGACACTACTGCGAAAAATTTGAGTTTTGCACCACTGCCAGCAAATAAAAAGCAAATAAAAAGCAAATAAAAAAGCAAATAAATGACAGTGAAAAGGGAGTGGGCGAAAACAGCTGTCTAAATGCTCGCTGAGTCAAAACACGGTTGGAAATTTTGTTAAACTTTATATTGCAATTGGGTATTGATTTCCCGATTAAACCATACGGTTTAATTATCCCCTTATACCGGCACTGCGGTTATTGGGTATTGAAGCGACAAGTTTAGCGAAATGTTTGATTTTCGCCTCAATAGAATGCGTTTTTTTAACAGCATTTTTTAACAGCATTATAATTTAAACTTGACATTACGCAATTTTTCTAGTATAATCTCAATTCGTAGTAGCAATGGCTCGTTGGTCAAGCGGTTAAGACGTAGGCCTCTCACGCCTGAAACAGGGGTTCGATTCCCCTACGAGTCATTTATTGCGGCGCCATGGCCAAGTGGTAAGGCAAAGGTCTGCAAAACCTTCACTCCCGAGTCCGAATCTCGGTGGCGCCTCTAGCAAAACCCCCTGTAAACTCAACGTTTGCAGGGGGTTTCTGTTTCTCGGGAGCAACTGTCATTTTCGCTCGGGTGTCCTGTTTGTGTCATGGCGGCTGTTTCTAGGCGACACGGAACATAGTGTGGCCGCAAAAAACAGCGAAACCAAAACGGTTGTGCCCGCAAGGACAACCGCAAGCTTCCCGCTCCGCACAAAGGCCGTATAACGGCCGTCGCGATCAAGGATGATCGGATTATCATTGCCGAAGCAATAAATCAGCCGTGTTTCTGTTCAATGTCAATTAAACAGCGTTTACCTTAATAATCTGATAAAGTATCCGGAAAATAATTGGATGGTAATATGTTTTACATGTAAGATACAGAAGTGGCTGCAGTGCCGTTCAAGACCGTTTTTAGCTTAAATATTGAGCTCGAGGTTGATGTGTCAGAACAAATTAGACCGGAGCTTGAGATTTTACCTAAACAGTGGCCGGTTGAGTGCACTTTTGCCCGGCCCGGAAGAGCTTATTTGGGAATTGTCTCATAAGAATTATGTTGAGTCTGCGTGACGATTGGGCTGGCGCTTACCACGACTCAAACAAAAATGTCATTTATTTATCTTCGCTATTGACATGAAACGCGATTTGTGCTAATATAACTTTCGCTGTCGCAAGACAGTTATCTGGGTGTGGCGTAGCTTGGTAGCGCGCCTGAATGGGGTTCAGGAGGTCGCAAGTTCGAATCTTGTCACCCAGATTATCGGGAGCATAGCTCAGCTGGGAGAGCGCCTGCCTTACAAGCAGGATGTCATAGGTTCGAGTCCTATTGTTCCCATTTTAATAATGTTATTGTTTCTTTATTATTTTTTTGGCGGAATAGCTCAGTTGGCTAGAGCACGCGGTTCATACCCGCGGTGTCGGGGGTTCAAGTCCCTCTTCCGCCACTCAAGACCCTGCGAACCTAAAGCTTGCGGGGTCTTGCTTTTTATTGTCACTTTGCAAGAACTTTGACAGCAGTTGCTTTCTACGTCATTTAGACCCACATTCTTTACTTAACTCTTTCTATCAAAATTATAGCAAACGCTCTCCGTTATTTTCATTTAAGATGCAGTACAGTGCTTTGACAGTACTGTATTTTTTATTGCGATATCGGATCATTTTCGCACCCTTCAAACCAGGTCGTAACAATGGTTTCATGGTTTTGAGTACTGTCAAAATTTTGACAGTGATGAGAAATCCCGTATTTACGGGTTTATGTGCATAGAACACATAAATTTCATAGTGTTCACAGAGTCTCACGAGTTTGCGGTTGAACCCGTAAAGCATTCAAGATCAACT
>JAVBOO010000032.1:0-29823 GCA_031550435.1 Eubacteriales bacterium | reverse complement strand
AAAAGCGGATTATATAACCAGTATGTAATGAATTTCTTAAATGTCCGCATATTGGTGTGCAGTTCAAACATCCTGAAAAAAACAGACAGAGGGCTGTTAAACTTTTTTCGACAGTAAAACGAAAGCTCTGTCAGTTCCTGCACTGTCATGTTTTTAGGCGTAAAAGCAGCATAATTGAAACGGTACTCGTCATGAATCCACCATTTTCCGCCATACAAAAGCCGTCCTTGCGACTCAAGCTGCTCATATAAAGACGTTTTTGGATATGGCATTAAAATGTTAAAAGCCGCAAATGTAAATTTGTTTTTGAGCGCCCATTTTACCGTTTGCTTTATACTGTCAATCGTATCAGTATCATGACCGACGGTAAAAGCTGCCCATGTCTGCAAGCCGTATTCCCTTAAGATTCCTATTTCATTTTTATACTGGTCAAAGCCGTGTTCTTTATTAACACCTTTATTCATTAAGTCGAGGCTATCTGGGTTTATACTTTCAAAACCAATCACAAAGCCCATTCCACCACTTTTTACGATAAGCTCCATCAATTCATCGTCATACACCATATTGATTGTCCCTTGACTGACCCAATTTATTTTTAGTGGTATCAAGGCTTGGAACAATGCCTTCGCTTTTTCAATATCAGCGACAATGTTATCATCAACAAAAAAGATAAACTTGCGTTTCTGCGCCTTAATTTCACTGACTACTTCTTCTATAACACGGCAGTAATGTTTCTTGTTAAAATACACACTGCCTGCGCAATATCGGCAGCCATGTATACAACCGCGGCTGAATTGCATAAGCGAGATGGGCAAATATCCCTTTCCCTCAAAAATATCACGCCTTGTTGCACATGCATACTGAGGCGGGTCGGCTATGCCGCAGGTATAGTTTTTTTGCAGCATTCCATTTTTCAAATCCTCAATAATTTGCGATAAAATATTTTCTGCGTCACCAGAAACGGCACAGTCGCAATGAGCCATAACTTCATCTGTAGCAAGAAGGACGTGCATTCCTCCCATGATAACAGGAACTTTACGCGACATGTACTCTTCCGCTATTTCGTACGCTCTTTTAGCCGTGAAGGTTTCCACCGTAATCATAACAGCGTCGGTAGGTTCATTGTATGGTATTTCCTCCATCCGGTCATCATACATAACGACATCAATATCCGAGGGAATCAATGCCGCGATAACACCTAACTGCAACGGCTCCATACGTCCCTCATCAACATATAAGCTATGGCTTTTTGTTCCTATTGTTGGCTTAATCAGCGTAATCTTCACTGCGCCTTCCCTCCCAACTTGCTTTTTTGTTTTTTACGAATTTGGATCCCGGAGACAATATTAAGGAGCAAAAATACCGGTAAATTACACAAATTCACAAAGCTAAACAGCCTTCTCAAAATTCCAAGCACAGAATAAAACCTGTAGCGCAGCAGTTTGCAGTTTTCCGCCAGTTGTTTTGCCGAATAGTTTTCCGGCCTATGCATTGCGTCTCCGTAACTGTAGGTATCCGAGAGCCACCACTCATCATCAATAAGTTTTTTATGATTTTTAAGTTCATCATATAATCGAGTCGCGGGCATTGCCATAAGCGGGTTGAAATTAGTTATAGCAAATTTGTGTTTGATAGCAAATTTATAAACTTGATTAAAAGCTTCCAAAGTATCGCCGGGATATCCGAAAATAAAAGTGGCGTAAATCATAATACCGTATGAATATATTTTTTGTACTGCGTTGTCGTAATCCACGTTTTGCCTTTTCCCGATTTTGGCAAGGTTATCTGCATTAAGACTTTCAAAGCCGACTATCATTAGAATGCAACCACTTTGTTTCATGAGAGATAAAATCTCTCTGTCATTTGTCACATTTATGCTGACCTGACAACCCCATCTTTTTTTGAGCGGAATGAGCTTTAATAAAAACTCTTTTAATTTTTGCTTGTCGTACAGCAAATTGTCGTCGGCGATGAAAATAATATTTTCTTTCTTATTCTTAATTTCGTTGATAACATCATCGATTTCACGTTCTATAACGCAGGACTTATAAAAAGACCGAATGGAGCAAAAATCACATTTTCCCACGCAACCTCGTTTCCATTGCACTACGCCGATGTTAGCATATTTTTTTCCCGTGAAAATTTGCTGATTGGTTTCGGCGTACGGCAGCATGTACGAATTGGATGATGTATAACGGCGTTTTAATACGCCGTCTTGCAAGTCTTTCATCACTTGTTCCCAAACAGGTTCGGCATCACCGATAACAATACTATCAGCATATCGTTCCGCTTCTTCCGGGCAGGCGCTGGGATGAAATCCTCCCATGATAATTTTTACATTCCGATTATGTCTTCTGTAGTTCTCAGCAAGGGAATATGCCCGCTTTGCCGAAAATGTATCAACGCTGAAACATATCGCATCTCCGTCGATAATTTCCGGAAGCTTTTCTATCCGCTCATCATAAAAGCTGATATCAAAGTCCTCTGGTGTTAAACCGGATAATATGGCAAAAGAGATTGGAGCTAAAGCGTCCGAATATTGCTTGCCGTCCATACTCGGGCGAATATAGGTTATTTTCATGATGGTTCCCCGATATCGCTATTGTCGCACATCACATCACGGGTAAATATCAAAAATTTTTCAGCGTAGCCGCGATAACCAAAATTTAGCGGAATTGAAAGCCACGCGCTGCGGGTAAACGGTGCGAGCCGTTTTGCGATGCTGCTGAGCTTATATGTTTCCCTCCATGCCCAGGCTATACCTTCTTCAAGCTGCTCTTTCGTCATTAACGCCGGCTTATATACGCAATGCTCCACATCGTACATAGCCCAGTTGCGCTCAACGATTCGTCCTTCGCTTTCCAACTGACGATAATACTCTGTGCCCGGAAACGGCGTTAAAATTGAATAACGCGGAAGGTCTATCTTTGCCCGCTGCACAAGTTCTATAGTGCGCTCAAATGTGGAGACATCCTCGTTGTCGGCACCAAAAGCAAAGCACCCCTGCACTAAAATCCCGGAGTAGTGCAGCCGTTTCATTAATTCTTCATAATCGCTGACTTTATTGACACCTTTGCTGACATATTTTTGGGATTCCTGATTAACAGATTCAAAACCTATGAGCAATCCTCTGCAACCGCTTTTACGAAAAACCGTAATTAACTCGTCATCAATGCCCACCGAAGAGGTAGCCAGACCCAGCCAAATCTTTTTAAGCGGAATCATGGCGGTAAATAGTTTTATGGCGTGTTCCCGGTCGGCGATCAGGTTCACATCCGGGAAAAGAATAATTTTACTGTCAAGCGCTTCAATTTCAGCGACCACTTCTTGAATCGGCCGCTTATAAACCGTTTTCCCGAAAGCGGCAGGGTAGGCGCAAAAAGTACATGGCAGGGAACAGCCCCGAACAGCTTCCAATGTATTCATGGTTATGTATCGCTTTTTATTTAAAAGCTCCCGGCGCGGAATAGGCCGACCTGCGATGGAGAAATCACAAGCCTGTGTATAGCGGGGTTTCAATTGTTTAGCTGCAAAATCAAACAGCAATTGCGGAAAGGTGTATTCCGCAAAGCCTGTTACGACACTGTCGGCATGTAAAGAAGCTTCACCCGGCAACATCGTTGGGTGAACGCCTCCCAGCACCACTGTTATACCTTTTCGCCTGAAATAATCTGCGTAAGCGTAACAACGTGACGCTGTGCCGGTTATGCAAGTAATGCATATTAAATCAGCTTCAAGATCGAGCGGTATCTTCCCGGCGGTTTCGTCGAGAATAACCGCCTCAGCGTTTAGTTCCGCCGGAATCAACGCCGCGAGAGTTGTTAGCGTCAGCGGAGCATAGTGCAGAGATTTTCCGAAGCTGCCGCCCCATCTGTGCATAGCTCCTGCCGGTGCCAAAAATGCTATTCTCATATAGTTTAATGCCTCCTATAAGAATGATGCTATGGCCATTAAAATGTACATTCCCATAACAGCAAAAGCAACCCATTTACTTTTTCCCAATTTCCTGAGCATAATATCGTTGTATGTAGCAGCTTGTATCGAATTTCGGTAAGCCGGTACCACCATCAGCGCAATAATGACCGCAGTCGCACCTCCCGCTATTTGCATCAAATCAAGGAATCCCGCCACCGGCAAAAGCGCTACGATGAAGCACGGCAAGGTTCCCAAAAGCCAAGACATCCTACGCCCTGTTTTTAAAAAGGATTCGGTCATGTCGCAAAGCTGCAACGATATCGACCAAAAAGTCCCCAACATAGCGAGAAAAACAAAGAGCGACCCAGACACATTGACCAACGGTCCCAGAGCCTTTGCCCATCCTACTATTGCTACTTCGGTCACCGGCCGGGCAGAATACAGCACACAAACCGTAATTAGTATGGTTACTGACAGGTTGATGAGTAAGCCTAAAAACACCGCCGGTATCAATTTCCTCCATGAGTGTGCGAGACCCGAGGCCGCCTGCGGAACAGCAAACAAGGAAGATAAGCTGAACATGATCATCCCATAAGCCGCCGGTAAGTAAGCGAGGGACGGCTCTTGGTAAGGAATCTGTCCGGGCTTAAGGAAAGACAGTATCGCCATTGTCACCAAAAATAAAAACATGACCGATAAGGCAATCACTTCATTGACAGCAACTTTTTTAAGCCCGAAAAAAACAACTGCTGCAGCTAAAATAAAAAATATGATCTTGCTTGCAATTAGAGGGGTGTTTACAAGTGAAGATAGAATATCGCCGCTTCCTGTAATATAAGCAGCAAGGTTACACACAAGGGTAATCGACATCAAAACAAAAAAACCAATCCGAAGCGTTTTTTTACCTCGAAAGAGATGTTTGGAAAACACAGTCAACAGTTCGCCGGAATAATCGGTTCTCACCGATAGTTCAGCCACCATCATATGAAGAATGAATGTAACCGTGTATGAAATGACTGCGATGATTAATGCGGAAAATAATCCTATCTGTTGCACAAGATATGGCACAGCCATAACGCCGCCACCGATACCCGCACCTGCGACTAAGCAAGTCGCTTCAAATGTAGTAAGCTTTTTTGTCAAAAAAACCTCCCAAACAATGTGCGTTTTTGATGTAATTCATCAAGTATATATTAACTCAATTTTACTGCAATTTATGTTTTCGGTTTAAATCCGGGTTTGACGTTTTTCCTTCGTGTTGACTTCCTGCTGTTTTTGGAACAGCCCGGGATTTTCCGAACTTCATACCACCTGTTTAGCAAAAAAGAAACACTCTCCCTGCAAAATACATTATAATCGCCATTGCAAAATTAATCAAGATGTGTTTCTTAGTCACGGACGTGTACATAGCGTGTAGCGAAGCATTTAATTGCACCCGCAAGCCATATTATCTGCGTTTAAGCGTTCTGGTGTCACGCTAAAAAAAGGCAGCTCAAAGCCGCCTTGGAAATACAGTTTTGCAGGAATAAACATACTGCTTCGGCACGAGTAACCGCGCAAGTATTACATGCGGTTTTTAATTTCCGCGGTAATACATATGGTTGCGCCAATGTTCTTTCTCCCGCGTTTAATGGTTATTATCGGTGGTGGTTCCTTCCCTGCTTCCTATGAATGATAATTTTTACTAATGCTATGTTTCCATAACACAACGGAATATATGCAATGAGTGGTATAGAATCCAAACTTTTCGGAGCGTTCGGATTCACAAAGGTCACAGTTTCGCGCCGCAGCCTCCACAGTACATCCCTCCGGACGCATTTGCCGCTCCACACTGTCCGCAGTACACCATGCCTTCGCCGGAAACCGTCTTTCCTACCGCGCTCTCGGATGTTGCGGCAGCTTCACCCGCGCCCGCATAAACCGCCTGAGGATTCCCGTCTTGGCCTTTTTGGAAAAGCTCTTTAAACTTCGCGGACAAACCGCACAGTTTGCCGTAAAGGTCAAAGGAAATAACCGTGCCGGGAACAGCTCCCATGTATGAAGTCATCATCTTTGCCAAAATCCAGCTGTCAATAAACGCAAACTTTATACCGTACGCCAAAAAAGCAGCAAGAATAAAGGCTACGAGTAAGTTCCAGTTAAAAGCTCTGAACAACAGTCCGAAAAACAGGAAAATAATCAGCGTAACTACGACTACCGAAGCGATTACAACTGCGGTTGTTTTTGCAGCGTCCTTCAACAACTTTTTCCAGTTTTGCGCATATATAACCACGCCGTCTGCGGCGCTCTTAAATGCGCTTTGCTCCTTTTTCACGAAAGTGTAGCCGAGGCAGCATTCGTCTATGTATCCGAGTGAAATGCTTATGAACAGCTTACCGACGTTCATAACGGCATCAATGCCCGGTACACCGCCAAAAAAATTACCCGCCTTGTCCAGCACGTTTTGCAGCTGCTTGACCGCTCCGCTTACAAGCCCGTCAACCGCAAAGTAAACATTCGCCGTAACAAAACGCTCTTTAACCATCCGTTTGCCGACATCGAGAGGATTATCGGGAACTTTACCCGAAGAAACAGCAGTAGCGATTACAGCGATGTGCCCCGCCTTTATCATATACCCAAAATAATGCATCAGGGCAAACCGCACAACGCCTGTGGCGCAGAGCCAGATAATTATCCCTATACCGCCGCCGTCTTCGCCGAACAGTGAACCTATGCCGACGATAATGCCGAAAAGAGCCGCTGAGATTAGCACTGTGGCCAGTCCGATCAGCAACTTGTACCAACAGAAAACCATAGTTTTGGAATAGATGCTTCTTGCAGACATATCATTTCACCCCGTTTATAGTTATGCGGACAAGCAGAGCATATTACGGAAACGGCGCAGTTTTCCGCCGGTATTTCCAATATCCGCTTTTGCCGCCATGTATAATTATTATATCCTATAATTTGATATGTGTATAGTTATTTATAACCGTTTACACCAAAAGCGGTCTTGAGCGACACCGAAGTATTTTAAGCGGTATTGAAGAAATAGTACTCATTTCTTTAAATGTGTTCAGCAAGTCGAGCTGTCTGTAACCGTATTGGTTGTTAGGATAAGCAAGCCGCTTATAACATTATATGAAGCTGAGCGAAGTAATACTACTGCGGAAGTAACCTAGCCCAAAAGTTCATACTATTCGAGCATAAATCTTAACAATCGGCAGTCGATACAATTCGGCTGCATTTTCTTTTGCGGAACTATGTGCAATATAGACTATTATTACCATCTTTGATATAATTTGAATGCATTATTAATCGATAATTCTAAACTGACAAAAATAATAATTGGTTAGGAAACGCTGATTAATTGACCTTGGACAGAAACCGGCTGATTTATTGCTTCGGAAACAAATATAACGAAACGCGCGTTACATTTTATTGTACCCTCGCAAGATTCATAAGCGCGTCTGCTCGGCACGAGTAACCGCGTAAGTATTTTATGCGGTATTTAACTTCCGCGGTAAAAGTTCAGAAAAAAAGACCAAGTTTCCGGCACTCTTACACGCGGGAATGTAAAAAAGATTCTAACTAACAGCAATAATGATCCGCATGGATTAAACATGCAGCTTGCTCGTTTTGACGGATTCAACTTTATTCGCTACTATAAAATCTGGGGCATTGACTGACATCAAAAAAGGGATACCATTCACACAGTATCCCTTTTTGTTCGATTTTTAGTTGTTACCGGTGTCTCGCTTGCCCGTTGCCATAAGAACATCGTTTTTTTTGCTCATCACGTTTCTTATGGCAACGTTTTTATATTCGGCCTTTGTTTTAGCGTCAATACTTTTTGAATATACTATATTAACTCTCTCTTCGTGAATTCTGTATGAAGAAGCTCGTGTGCCTTATGTCCGTAGGGTTCACCGAGGTATTCGGCATAAAGCTCTTTAACTTCGGGATTCTCGTGGGACAGTCTGATCTGTTTGTTACGATCCTCCGTGTAAATAGCCGCCGTACGTTTTTGAAGTACGCTGATATCATTGTTGTGGTACGGCTGTCCGCCGCCGCCTACGCAGCCCTGAGGACAAGCCATGATCTCAATCGCATGATATGTCGCCTTCTTGTCGCGAACATCCTCAAGCAGCTTTCTTGCGTTTCCGAGACCGCTGGCAACAGCGATTTTAAGATCCATTCCGCCGACTGTAATCGTAGCTTCTCTGATGCCCTCAATACCTCTGAGCTGTGTAAACTCAACATTCTCGGGAGCTTTTCCGTCAAGCCAGCAAGCAGCGGTACGGCATGCGGCTTCAATAACCCCGCCGGAAGTACCGAATATAACCGATGCGCCTGTCGAGCTGCCGAGCGCGTTGTCGAAGTCTTCGTCCTGAAGATCTTTAAAGCTGATGCCCGCTTCTCTGATCATACGGCCAAGCTCGCGTGTCGTGATAACAAAGTCAACGTCACCGGCCTGTTCGCGTCCGAGTTCGGGTCTTGCTGCTTCATACTTCTTCGCAAGGCAGGGCATAACGGAAACAACAACCATCTTCTTCGGATCAATGCCGAACTTCTGCGCGTAGTATGTCTTAGCGACCGCTCCGAGCATTTCGTGAGGAGATTTACATGAAGAAGGAATATCAAGCAAATCCGGGAACTGATGCTCAATAAACTTAACCCATGCCGGGCAGCATGATGTAAGAATCGGCAATGTTCCGTTGTGCTGTATTCTGTGGATAAGCTCGGAAGCTTCTTCAACTATTGTAAGGTCAGCGGCAAAGTCAGTATCCAGCACTCTGTCAAAGCCCATTCTTCTGAGAGCGGCAACCATCTTGCCGGTAACGATTGTTCCGACCGGCATTCCGAACTCTTCGCCCAGAGCGACTCTGATCGCCGGAGCTGTCTGAACAATAACAAATTTCTCTTTATCGTCAAGAACATCCCAAACCGCTTGAGTATTGTCTCTCTGAGTGAGAGCGCCGGTCGGGCAAACCGATACGCACTGGCCGCAGAAAGTACAGCTTGTTTCAAGCATCGGAAGGTCAAATGCTGTGCCGATCGTTGTGTCAAAGCCTCTGTTAACCGCAGAATATACTCCAACGGTCTGAACCGTATTGCACATGGTCTCGCAGCGGCGGCAAAGTACACACTTGTTCGGGTCGCGTACAAGCGAAAAGCTCGATTCGTCCTTCTTGAAATCGGACATAGCGCCTTGGTACTTAACTTCTCTGACACCGAGTTCAGCGGCAAGGCTCTGTAGGTCGCAATGCTGATTCTTTTCGCAAACAAGGCAATCTTTCGGGTGATTCGAAAGGAAAAGTTCTATCATTTTACGTCTTGACTTAATAGCCTTTGTTGTGTTCGTATGGATAACCATGCCTTCGGTAACCGCTGTGTTACATGCGGGAGCAAGGTTTCTTCTTCCTTCGATTTCGACCATGCAAACACGGCAGGTCGCAACCTGATTGACCATATTGAGCTGATGCAAGTCAAGATGGCAAAGAGTCGGAATGTGCGCGCCGACAAGCTTGGCAGCGGCGAGAATAGTCGTTCCGTCCTCGACTTGGATTTTTATATTATTTATCGTGACATTAACCATGGTTTTCTCACCCTCCTATTTACGCACAATTGCTTTAAACGGACATTTGGAGTGACAAACGCCGCATTTAATGCATTTGTTCTGATCGATAACATGCGCCTGTTTACGCTCGCCGGAAATACAGCTTACCGGACAATTTCTCGCACAGACTGTACAACCCGTACATTTCTCCGGCAATACTTCAAAGCTGAGAAGATGAGTACATTTTCCGGCCGGGCACTTCTTATCGATAACGTGAGCTTTATACTCATCAAAGAAGTATTTGAGCGTGGAAAGAACCGGGTTGGGAGCTGTTTGTCCGAGACCGCAAAGCGAACAGTCCTTGATGATTTCACCGAGATCCTGAAGCTCGTTCAAATCTTCCATGGTACCGTTGCCCTTTGTGATTCTTTCGAGTATCTCGTGCAAACGTCTGTTACCGATACGGCAAGGAGTACATTTTCCGCATGATTCGTCAACCGTAAACTCAAGATAGAATTTAGCAATATCAACCATGCAGTCGTCTTCGTCCATAACGATAAGTCCGCCTGAGCCCATCATTGAGCCGGCAGCCTGAAGCGATTCGTAATCTATATTAATATCGAGCAGTTCGGTAGGCAAGCAGCCGCCGGAAGGTCCGCCGGTCTGGGCAGCCTTAAACGCTCTGCCGTTTCTGATTCCGCCGCCGACTTTGAAAATAATGTCTCTGAGCGTTGTTCCCATGGGAACTTCGACAAGTCCGACGTTGTTTACTTTTCCTGCAAGGGCGAAGACCTTCGTTCCCTTACTCTTCTCTGTGCCGATCGTGTTAAACCAATCCGCGCCTTTCGTGAAAATCGGAGGTATATTGGCAAAGGTCTCAACATTGTTGATGTTGGACGGTTTCTGCCATAAGCCCTTAACAGCGGGGAAAGGAGGTTTGACTCTCGGTTCTCCTCTGCCGCCTTCTACAGAGTTCATCAGTGATGTCTCTTCACCGCAAACGAAAGCGCCGGCTCCGAGGTTGATGCTGATTTTGAAGTTAAAGTTGCTTCCGAGTATTCCGTCGCCGAGAAGACCGTATTCTTCAGCCTGCTCGATAGCTATTTTCAATCTTTCTACCGCAAGAGGATACTCGGCTCTGATGTAGATAACACCTTCATCCGCTCCGATAGCATAACCGCATATAGCCATGGCTTCGATAACGGAGTGCGGGTCGCCCTCAAGAACGGAACGATCCATGAACGCGCCGGGGTCGCCCTCGTCTGCGTTACAAATTACATACTTTTTATCCGAAACGGACTTGGAAGCAAACTCCCATTTTGCGCCGGTCGGGAAGCCCGCACCGCCGCGGCCGCGAAGACCGGACTTTTTAACGGTTGCTATAACATCGGCCGGACTCATTTCGAGAGCCGCACCGAGAGCCTGATAACCGTCAACGGCAATATAGTCGTCAATTTTCTCGGGATCTATGATACCGCAGTTACGAAGAGCGATACGAACTTGGCTCTCATAGAACGGAATATGTCTGTGCTCCGACTCTTTTGTCTTCTTGTTCGGGTCTGTGAAAAGAAGTCTCTGAACCGGTCTGCCTTTTATAATATGTTCGTTAATAAGTTCTTCAACGTCCGAGCCTTTAACCTGAACGTAAAATACATTGTCGGGATAAATTTTTACTATCGGGCCCTGCTCGCAGAAACCAAAGCAACCTGTCTTTAAAACCTGTACTTCGCTGCTGAGCTCTTTCAGAGCAAGCTGAGTATTAAACTGATCAAAAATATCTACGCTATCGGAGGACATACAGCCTGTTCCGCCGCAGATTAAAACATGCATACGGTATTTGCTCATTTCCTAGACCTCCTTGTTAAGTACATGTTCCTCTATTACGATGCCTTGAAGAACATGCTTGTCTACTATGTTTTTTGCCAAAGCCGCATCAACGTTCTTGTATCTGACGGGCTCTTTGCCGGGAATCCTTACTTCTACGAGGGGTTCGGCATAGCAAAAACCCAGGCAGCCAGTCGCGATAACGGATACGTCGCCGAGATTGTTGGCGTTGATTTCGTCAAGTAAAGCTGTCATAACAGGTCTCGCGCCGGCAGCTATGCCGCATGTCGCCATACCGACAGCAAGAACAACACGATTCGGGTTTTCGCCCGTTGTGCGAAGGTTTGTGGAGTCGTTAGCCTTTTCTCTGATTTTTTTGAGTTCATCGAGAGACTTAATCTTACTCATTTGAAGCACCGCCCTTTGCCATATATTCATCTACCATTTTGCTTACATCTTCAGGCTTTACTCTTCCGTAAACTTTGCCGTTAACAGAAACTACCGGCGCAAGTCCGCAAGCTCCGACGCAGCGCAAAGCGTCCAGGCTGAACATGAAGTCCTCGCTCGTTGAGCCGACTTCAATCTCAAGATGTCTCTTCAGTTCGTCAAGAACCGCTTGTGCTCCTCTTACGAAGCAAGCTGTTCCCATACAAACATTTACACGGAATTTTCCCTTCGGAACTGTAGTGAAAAACGAGTAAAACGTTACAACACCGTATACTTTCGACGCGGGAACGTCAAGTTTTTTAGCAATATAATTCTGCAGCTCGTTCGGCAAATAACCGACAAGATCTTGAGCTTTATGCAGAACAGTAATCAACTTGCCTTCTTTTGTCGGCATTGCATCGATAAACGCATCAAGCTCCTTAATCTGTTTAGAAAAATCTTTTCCGTCTAAAACCATGTTAAGGCTCCTCCTTATTTATTTGGTCAATTCTTACTAAAATACTAGGAATTAACCACAGCTAACAGTATAAAATATCCGGAGTAATTATAATATACCTTAATGGTTTTGTCTACGAAATACAAAAACTTTATTTTTTTTAGCTATATTTCACATAGTCTTTATAATCCTCATTTATCTCGCAATCAAAATTATCAATTTTACTTATTTGCTATTTCGTTTATAATGGTATTGTTATATTATCTATGTGACTCCGGTCATTCGGCTGTATGTACTTTGACCGGTATGCGAAACCTAGGAGGTAAAAAATTATGAAATTGATAGGCACGAGTGCGATGGGTATAAAAATCCCGGTAATTGCTCCGGGCGACAATCTTTCAACAATGGTTGCCGATGCCGTCGCAAAGGCATGTGAAGCCGAAGGGTTTAAACTCTGCGAAAACGATATAATTGGCGTGACCGAATCAGTCGTTGCAAAATCCCAAAATAATTACGCCTCCCTGGACGATGTTGCGGCAGACATAAAGAAAAAATTTCCGTCGGGGACGGTCGGCGTTGTGTTTCCGATTATGAGCCGGAACAGGTTTATCAATATTTTAAAAGGTATCGCGGCAGGAGCCGAAAATGTAGCCGTTCTTCTTAACTACCCCGGAGATGAAGTCGGCAATCCGATACTGGACATTTCTAAGATAGATGAGATTGAAGACAGGCTGACAAAAGATTTAATCACCGGCGAAGAGTTCAACAGTATAACAGACGGCTATTCTCACCCGTTTACAGGCGTTAACTACATCTCGCTTTACGAAAGCTGCGCCAAAAACGTAAAGGTCTATGTATCGAACGACCCGCGCAGTATCCTTAAACTTACAAAAAACATTATAGTCGGAGAAATACATTCGAGATTCGTGACAAAGAAACGCTTACTTGCGGCAGGCGCGGAAAAAGTCTGTCTCTTGTCGGACATACTCAACGAACCCGTAAACGGCAGCGGGTACAATCCCGATTACGGTATACTCGGCTCAAACCTTTCGACAGATAATATTCTTAAGCTCTTTCCGAGAGACTGCAACGCTTTTGTTGAAGAAACCGTGAAAATGATAAAAGAAAAAACCGGAGTGGCGCCGGAGTTTTTGATTTACGGAGACGGGGCTTTCAAAGATCCGCTATACGGAATCTGGGAGCTTGCCGATCCGGTGGTTTCTCCCGGCTACACGAAACGCCTCGGAGGACAGCCGAACGAAATCAAGCTGAAATACATTGCAGACAATGTTTTTTCGCACTTGTCCGGAGCAGACAGAACAACTGCCGTTACTAGCATGATAAAAGAAAAAGATGTGTCGAAGACCGTATACAGTGAAGGCACAACCCCGAGAAAGTATGCCGACCTGCTCGGCAGTCTCTGCGATTTAATGAGCGGAAGCGGTGACAAGGGGACACCCGTAATACTGATCAGAGGGTATTTTGACAATTACGCAAGCTGATACGGCTGCCGCGATTTATAGCCGGAACGGTCTTACAGTTGTTTAATAGCCCAATAACAAAAGCCGGCGCCGCAGAGTTAAATCTCCCGACGCCGGTTCTTCTTATCGTAACTTTAACGCACTATTTTGACGTTGAATCCTTTTGCTTCGCCGACACGTCGATATTCAGGTTGGAAAATCCTTCTCTCATCTTCGTGTCCGCTTTCTTGTTTTCAAGCATATAGTAGTCCATTACCCCGATTTTACCGCTTCTCAAAGCCTCCGCAACAGCAAGCGGAACTTCGGCTTCAGCCTGAACGACTTTCGCTCTCATTTCCTGAACATGAGCTTTCATTTCCTGCTCATGAGCAATAGCCGTTGCTCTGCGCTCCTCGGCTTTTGCCTGGGCGATTTGCTTATCGGCTTCAGCCTGCTCTATCTGAAGATGCGCGCCGATATTTCTGCCGATGTCGATATCGGCGATATCAATAGAGAGAATCTCAAATGCCGTGCCGCTGTCGAGACCTTTTGCAAGAACAGTCTGAGAAATCCTGTCGGGATTCTCGAGCACTTCTTTATGTGACTGCGAAGAACCGACGGTTGTTACAATGCCCTCGCCTACTCTGGCGATAATTGTCTCTTCTCCCGCGCCGCCGACAAGACGGCCTATGTTTGTTCTGACTGTTACTCTGGCAACAACCTTTACTTCGATACCGTCGATAGCGACAGCCGAAATCCAAGGAGTTTCGATTATTTTAGGCGTAACGCTCATTCTAACGGCCTCGAAAACATCTCTGCCCGCCAAGTCAATCGCTGCGGCTCTTTCAAACGTGAGTTCAAGATTAGCTCTGTGAGCGGCGATTAAAGCGTCTATTACTCTATCTACTCTACCGCCTGACAGTAAATGGGATTCAAGCTGGTTAATGTTGATCTTCATACCCGCTTTTGTGCCTTTGATAAGCGGTATAATGATTCTGTCCGGGCGAACTCTTCTGAGTCTCATACCGATGAGAGAGAAAATGCTGACCTTGACACCGGCCGCTCTCGCAGATATCCAAAGCCCGACAGGAACAAAGCTGAAGAACACCGAAATTATAATAATCGCAAGTACAACAAACAAAACAATAAGAACCAATGCTACAGCATCAGTAGGCATAACTATTCCCTCCGTTTAAGTGATTTTGTACTATTATAACGCATTTTGCTGCGGCTTACCTAAACCTGCTTTTTACTGCACTTTCATAGCTTTTACAATAAGCTTATTTCCGTTTACACCGACAACTTTCACTTTTGTGTTTTCATATATGAAAGCGCCGTCCGAATAAGCTTCGAGAACAACACCGTTAAAATCCACGTTTCCGACGGGTTTTAGCGGAGTTTTTGATGTTCCTTCTTTTTCAAGAAAGAAGCTTAGATCGCCTATTTCTTTTTCGTCAAAGTTTAGGGTTTCATCAAGTATAATCTTACCGAAAAGCTGCTTTCTCCTGACATAGTCCAAAAAGTACATAACAAGACAGGCAAGAACAGCAAACTCTCCTATAAGAATAAACGGGCCGAACGGTACATACAACACCGTTAAAACTGCAGACGCGATTATACAGAGTATGCCGGAAATACCAAACACCCCAAAGCCCGGTGTAAAAATTTCCGCAACCAGCAACGCCCCTCCGAAAATTATCAGCATCACCGCGAGATATGCCATGACCTTCTCCTTTCCAAAAGTATTGATTCATGATTACATCATATACTAAACAACTGTGTTATTCAACAGCATTTGCATCAAATATACAAAACGGCGGCTGAAATGACACTACTGTTTTTTTCTCGGAAATATCACGCTGAAGCTCGTTATATCATTCTCGCTGACAAGCTCGATTCTGCCCTTGTTCTCTTTGACCGTTTCTTTAACGATATGAAGCCCCATCCCCTCGCCCTTATCTCCTTTAGTCGTAAAATTCGGCTCAAAAATCTTGTTTCTCAAATCTTCCGGTATGGTTGCGCCTTTGTTTGTAACCTTAAAAGTATAGCCTGAGATGGAGGCCGATATTTCGACGTCTATCTCCTTATCGCCGTTATACCCTAATGAAGCATAAATGGCGTTGTCAATAAGGTTTGCGAGTATCCGGCACAGCTCCCAAGACTCGATGCAAAACCCCTTCAAATTCGAGCTTATTGCGAGCTTGAAATCAATGCCCTTTTCTTTACAAGCGTTTGATTTCGCCTGCAAAAGCGCATTGACCGCCGCGTCACCCGTCTTAATGAATTTGTTCAACTTTTCGATGTCTCCGTAAACCCTGTCCAAATAAAGCAGTATTTCCTCGTATTCCTTCATTTCAAGCAAACTGTAAACTACTTGTATATGATTCAGAAAATCATGGCGCTGTGCCCGCATCTTTAAGTTCAACTGCTCGATATTTCTCAGCATTTCATCCTGAATCAGGTTTTGTCTTCTGAGTCTCCTGATAAGATTCAGCTCTATTCCGAGCATCAGAGCGCCCAGCAAAACGGCGGCGACAAAGCCACCGAGTATTACATCTGGGTTACCGAGGTTGTTCTGGGGAAGCACCCCCAGATATACTACCGCGCGATTGCCGATAAGTACGGCTATCAGTATAACTTGTATCAGCAAAATCAACATTGTTAATTTGCTTTCTGAAGGAACGGCATTTCTTTTCATATGCTCCTCCGCGACAAATCTTCAACTATTTTGATAAGCTCCCGCTCTTTGCTTTCTATTTCCGACACGAGCTTTATTTGTGTCCGGCATCTCACAAGATTATGTTCCTCATAAGAGGTCTTAAAGTAAACGTTACCGTTGAAATAGTCGGTCAAAAATCTTATCGCGCTCTCAAGCGTCAAAAGTTTTGCTCCGAAAACCAACATGCTCTTTTCCGTGTCCGTCAGGCAATGACCCAGTTTTTCTATAAAACCCCGGGAAAACGCCTCAAAATATCTGACATCCAACCTTACCTCAGACAAATCCTTCTCGTCCTCCGCGCCTGTTACCGCTCCGGTTCTTATAGCGTCGCCAAAGTCATAAAGCACAGAACCGGGCATTGCCGTATCAAGATCAACAACGCAAAGTGCTTTCTTCGTTTCGCAGTCAAAAAGTATGTTGTTGAGCTTTGTGTCGTTATGCGTCACGCGCAGCGGAAGCTTCCCTTCTCGAAGCATACGGACAACAATTTCCGTGTCGCCTGCCCTGTCGGTAATAAATTTCAGCTCCCGGCATGCCGTTTCAAGCTTTTCTTTGTCGGTATGCGCCACAGAGCCGACAAGCGCTTTGTATCTCATAGCCGTGTTATGAAAATTCGGTATGGTTTCATGCAATGTTTTCGAATCGAAGTCCGAAAGCAAGGCTAGAAAATGCCCAAACGAGCTTCCCGCGGTATACATATCTCCCGCGCACGAAAGCTTGTCATACGAAAAACTGTTATCTATGTATTCAAACACCCTGTAAACATTGCCGCTGCCGTCTTTGTAAAACAGCTTCCCGTCAGCCGCAGGAACCAAAGTAAGCGTTAATCTCCCGTCATCCTGCCCCAAAGCCTTCGTTTTTTGCCGTATATGATTTGTAACGCGCATTATATTCTCCGATACATGCTCCGGTATTTTAAAAATATCCGTATTAAGCCGCTGCACAATATACTTGTTGAAATCAGGCTTCTTTAGCTTTATAATAAACGTGTCGTTAATAAGTCCGTTTCCGTACTCTTTACAGCTTATGACATCCGATTCCGGAAAAAACTTTTTCGAGATTGTTTGCATTTCGGTATTATTGATTATATTCACCGCCTTATCGGGTTATTATGACTGAATGAGCGCCGTTGCAGAAATAATAACAGGCGCGAGTATCTGTCCAAAGTCAATTAATCAGTGTTACCTAATTATATATAATCAAACTGTTATATTCAAGGAGCGATAGTATGCAAAAAATAAATATTGCCGTAATCGGAGCCGGAGCGCGCGGAATGTACGCCTATGCCCCTTACCTGCTCGATAACCCGGGCGAAGGCAAAATAGTGGGTGTAGCCGAGCCGGACCGGGAGCGCCGCGAAGCTTTTTGCAAGAAGTATGATGTCCCGTCCGATAAAACGTTTAATTCGTGGGACGAGCTGCTAGCTGTTCCCAAGTTTTGCGACGCTGTCATAATAGCTACGCTTGACGATATGCATTTCGAGCCTGCGATGAGGGCTATGGAGCTCGGTTATGATATCCTGCTCGAAAAGCCGATTTCGGTCAGCCCACATGAATGTATGAAGCTTGCCGAAAAGGCGAACGAAACCGGGGCAAAAGTCGTCGTTTGCCATGTCCTCAGATATACGTCGTTTTATCGTGAGCTGAAAAAACAGCTTAAAAGCGGTATAATCGGCGATATCGTTTCCGTCGTTCATAACGAGAATGTCGCTTTTTTTCATCAGGCGCACAGTTTTGTCAGGGGCAACTGGAAAAACAGTGACGAGACCTGCCCGATGATACTTGCAAAATGCTGCCACGATATGGATTTGCTCAATTGGCTCATAGACTCCGAATGTATGCGCCTGTCGTCATTCGGCAGTCTTATGCATTTCAAACCCGAAAACGCGCCTGCCGGCGCGACAGAATATTGTCTGGACGGATGCGCTGCCGCCGAGACCTGCCCTTACTATGTAATGAGATACCGTGAAAACAGATCGTGCCACAAGGGCTTTATGTTCTACGTCTGCGAACCCGAACCCGTTTCCGAAGAAGTGTTTTTAAGAAACGTTAAAAACGGCAGATACGGCCGTTGCGTCTATAAATGCGATAACAATGTCGTTGACCATCAGGTTGTAAACATGGAATACGAGCACGGAACAACCGTTGCCTTTACGATGAGTGCATTCACTGACAAAGGCTCGAGAACGACAAAAATTATGGGAACAAAAGGCGAGATTGCGGCAAACGATCTGAAAAAAGAAATAATCATATACGACTTTCTTTCCGGGAATACAACAACGATTGTAACCGCTGATACGACCGGCGGCCACGGCGGCGGAGACTCAGGGATTATGAAAGATTTCTTGGCTTATGTACGCGGAGACCGGGTTTCCGACAGTATGACCACGATACAGGTATCGGTTGCGTCTCATAACATGGCGTTTGCCGCCGAAAAATCAAGGCTCGAAAACACAGTAATAGAAACCGGAAGCGGAGGACTGAAGCTATGAATATACTCGTCACCGGCGGATGCGGCTTTATCGGTTCGCACATAACGGATAGACTGACCGAACTTAAGCATAACGTTTGTGTTGTCGATGACTTATCGGGCGGAAAAATCGAAAACCTTAACCCATGCGCGGTTTTTCATAAAATCGATATCAGAAGCAAAGAGCTTGAAGCCGTTTTCGAATCTTTTAAACCCGAAATTGTCTTTCACGAAGCTGCGCAGATTTCAATGCCAAAATCTCTTCTTGACCCTATAAACGATACTTCGCGTAACTTAACCGGAACAGTGAACCTCTTGGAATGCTGCCGTAAGCACAGAGTGAAAAAAATAATTTATGCTTCTTCAGCAGCCGTATACGGTGAACCCGACTATCTCGGAATAGACGAGTACCATGCTTGTAAACCCTTGTCGCCTTACGGGCTTTCAAAGCTCACTGCGGAAGAATATATCAAGCTTTTTTCAAAGCTTTACGGTTTAAAGTACACGATACTGCGTTATGCAAATGTTTACGGAATACGCCAGGAACCGACAGGGGAAGGCGGCGTGATATCAATACTCACAGAAAAGCTCATGAAAAAACATCCGTTTGATGTTTACGGAGACGGTGAGCAGACCCGCGACTATGTGTATGTAAAAGACATAGTCGGAGCGAACATTGCCGCTATGACAAAAGCAGACGGCGAGACGATAAACGCAGGTACCGGAGAGCCTGTGACCATAACCGAGCTTATACGGTGCTCGGAGGCTGTTTCCGGAATAAAGCTCGATCTGCATTACCTCTCCGAAAGAAAAGGCGATATCGTACACAGCCGCTTTAATATACAGAAAATGAATGACGTTTTAGGTTACAGCCCTGAGTACAGCCTAGAAAAAGGCCTAAAAGAAATATACGACTATTATCTGTGAAATCTATTACGTATAAAATACTTACGCGGTACTGAACAGTGATTTACGACCGTTACGGTCTTAAATCACTGTTTTCTGCAAAATGAGCTTTGAAAATCAGGATTTAAATCGGCCTACTCGCTTTCAATCACTACGGCATGAGCGATTCCGGGTATGCTCTCGCTCTGTTGCGCAGAGATCGGACTGTGCAGCGAACCTGTCGGAATAAAAAGCAGCCGGTTAATCTCCTTGCGTTTCAACTTTGTGTAAAAATAGCCGCAAAACGTTATGGCGGAGCAGGCGCAGCCGCTGCCGCCCGCATGGGTATCCTGTTTTTCCTTGTCAAATATCTCGATTCCGCAGTCCGTGTAGTTGGGTCCAATATAAAGACCCTCCTTTGCACAAAGGTCAACCACAAGCTGTCTTCCTATGTGTCCGAGATCTCCTGTCGCAATAACGTCATAATAATCAGGATTTATTCCCATATCGGAAAAGTGATTGAGTATGGTATCAGCCGCAGCCGGCGCCATAGCGGCACCCATATTGTTAACGTCGCTTATGCCCAGATCTGTAATTTTCCCCGTTGTAACGGCTTTTATATACGGCGGCCCGCCTTTTGCGGCAAGTACTACAGACCCGTCTCCCGTAACCGTCCATGACGATGTCGGCGGTCTTTGAGTCCCAAGCTCAAGCGGATACCTAAACTGCTTCTCGGCCGCGCAAAAATGGCTGGAAGCACTCGCAGCAACATAGTCTGCGAAACCGCCGTCAATAATCATTGCCCCGAGGCTCATACCCTCTCCCATTGTCGAACAGGCTCCGAATATACCGAAAAACGGTCGCTGAGTATCCCGCAGGCCAAATGTTGAGCCGATGTTTTGGTTTAGCAGGTCTCCCGCGATAATGTAATGAATTTGATCCATTGTCAATCCCGACTTTTTTACCGCCAGCTCAAGCCCGTCTTTAACAAGTATACTCTCTGCCTTTTCCCAACTGTCCTGTCCGCAAAGAACATCCGGCATTATAACGTCTATATACCGGGCAAGCGGCCCCTCGCCTTCTTTCGGTCCGGAGATTGCCGCAGCCGATAAAATCGACACCGGGTTTTGAAACACAACTGTTTGACTGCCCTTTCTTTTGTTCATAATCCACCTACCCGAAAAAATAGTAAATCATACCGATAACTATAGACGCAAATGTTCCGTAAACTATAACCGGACCGGCTATCACAAACATCTTTGCGCCGACTCCCAAAATAAACCCTTCTTTTTTGAATTCGATTGCAGGAGCAGTTATCGAGTTTGAAAAGCCGGTAATCGGAACTACGGAGCCGGCTCCGGCAAATTTTCCAATCTTATCGTAAATTCCTAGCCCCGTCAAAAGCGAAGCCAAAAAAATCAATGCAATCGAAGTAAACATGGCCGCGTTTTCTTTTGAAGCTCCGCCGTTTAGCAATAAATTCGATATGAGCTGCCCAATGTCACAAATCAAACCGCCGACAAAAAACGCTTTCAGGCAGTCCATGAAGAGGCTGCTGTTCGGCGAGGCTTTTTCGACCATTGTTTTAAACTCCGACTTTGTTACGTTCAGTTTTCCCATAATGCCTCCAATAAATTATACAATCGGCAGCGGTCAACGCCTGTTTTCCCGGAAATTTCGCCCAACCTGCCTCAATCCGGTTTCGTGCCCGATTTTAAGCACTTCCTCTTACTGTGCCGTATAAAACCCCGGTACGACAAAATACAGTAACGCTCCCAACAGTTTACCCAGCGCAAGGGCAATTACGAAGTACATCAATCCTTCTTGAATATGAGCACGCCTTGTCATAATCGGTATTACATCTATTGTTTCGGCAAGGCTTACCGCAAGGCAGCCTACAAATATCCCGTTCAAAAAGCTGATAATTACCGTTATAACGGAGAAAAGTTTTATCTTGAAGTCAAAAAAGCCGGCAAGACAGCCGAAAAGACCGCCGAAGAGTATAACTTCCTCGTAAAACTTAACACTGTGCTCGGTATGGCTCTTTTGAGCCAGCCTCGGTATAACTCCCAACACGGTTATAAACGCGAAAACGCCTGCCGATATCACCGCTCCCGCACCGAATCCGACCAAAACAAGGACTATATTTTTGACAGCGGTCATTTCTTGCCGCCCCCGCCTTTAACACGCTCTGTATTCAGCATATCCAGCTTTGTTTCCGTCACATCCTGTTCGTATACGGACATTTCAACCTCTATGGGAGTCGGGTCGTCGGTAAGCTTCTTTCCTGCGAAATGGTTAAAAAATACTATTATGCCCGTGGCCAAACCAATCGAATACGGTATTTCTATAATCAGAGGGTTTTCGACTTCCTGCCCGTAAAACATCTTGTAGTACTTTTTGAAAACCGTCGAAAGCTGAGCATCCGTGTGAAAGCTCATTATGGCAGTTGAAGCCCCCATAAAAATTGTCACTGAAATAACAGCGATTTTCGCAAACTTTAACAGCTTGTTGTCCTTGCTTTTTTTCGGTTTATAATCAACAAGCGTCTCAGGCTCGCCGACATTCGAGATCGTGTTACCCGGCAAAGCCTTGTCTATAGCTTTAATGATGTCAATAACATTAACCAGATACGAAGTTTTTTTATTCTCCGTAATGTTTAAAACTTTGACTTTCTTCAGCTTACCGATTATCTCGCTCGGAGCGAACACCTCGGCTATATCCTCAAGATTCAGATGCTGTCTGTCGGCGACTGAAGCTTTTTTCACAGGCTTGATATAAATATCCGTTTGCATCACCTCGTTTGCTGTATTGGCGATTATTCAGGCAAGTACATCTCTATTATCCTAAAAAGTAAAAAAAATATGCATTTTCTCGAAACAAACACACTGCATAGTCTCTGCATCAAACCGGTAAAACATAAACTGAAAAAACTTGCGTCAAATTTAAACTTGTGCTATCATAAACCGACATTTTACGCAAAGCAAACATCGAGCAATCAGATTTAAGAATCATTATTAACGCGGAAGTTAAATACCGCATAAAATACTTACGCGGTTACTCGTGCCGAGCAGACGCGTTTAGATACGCCGCAGCGCTCCAATTGGCGCATCTGCGTCTTAGCGAGGGAACAGCAAAATATAGCGTTTCCCTATATTTTGTTGCCGAAGTATTATTGTTCATAGACAAAACTAAGTCAGGCTGCAATACGCCGTGTATTTGTCTTCTAAAAAATCTTAGGGGGATATCTGAGTGAAAAATTTTTTTAACGAGTTCAAGAAGTTTATTTCAAAAGGAAACGTTTTGGACATGGCAATCGGTATCATTATCGGTTCCGCGTTTACTGCGATCGTAAACTCGCTTGTCCAAGGCATTATCATGCCGGCATTGGGTCTTTTGACGGATGGTATTAATTTTTCCGATCTAAAGATCGTACTTAAAGCCGCTACGGAAGCAAAGCCGGAGCTGGCAATACTTTACGGCAGTTTTCTGCAAAACACGCTGACATTCCTGATAGTTGCATTCACGGTATTCTGCCTTGTCAAAGCAATAAACAAATTTAGGTCAAAACCAGATGAGCCTCAAGCTGTTCCGGCTCCTTCGGCTGAAATCATACTCCTTTCCGAAATCAGAGATTTACTCAGGAAATAAAAAGAGCATAGCTCCCGAACGATGCATCTGCAACATTCGGGAGCTATACACGCCTGATTCTTTCCAATTCCTCTGTAACTTATCTCTATATTTTTGCATTGATGGTGTCCGGTGACTCGGGATATTTCCGCTATATCCTTCATCAACCATCCGCTTGGAATAACGGATGCCGGATTCTAGCGTAACTTTATTTTACACCATCACAAAAAATTACACACTGTACCAATGGTACAGTGTGTAATTTTTTGTGATTTTTTTTATTTCGACAGTTATTTTGGCGATATAATGAATGAAGTTGAAAACAGACAAAGCGAGCTTGCTCGTTTGTCGCATTCAACTTTATGAGCGCCGCAGCACTGTTATGTTATATGTGTAAAACGACATAAATGCCGCAAGCGGTCAGCTTAAGTTCTTTTTCTTACGGCCGCAAAATATGAGATTATCAGAAGCATTATGCCTGAACAAAGCATTACTGCCGCCGACACGATATCCCCTTTCGCCGCAGACGAAAAAAGTGAAGACGGAATCACACCCGCCAGTGCGGCAATCGTAGTTGCCTTACCCCACAATGCCCCGCCTGCCGTCATATTTATAAACAAAAACGGGATATATAAATATACCGCGCTCCTTCTGTCTCTTAAGATCGAAGACGCAAACATACCAATTCCGAGTGACAATACCGTCAAAACCACAAAAGCGCACAATGTTGAAGCATCCGGCAAGTCGCCGTAAGCTAGCGCCGAAAATGCGAGATAAACCGCAGCAAAAGCCAACCATGCCAAAGCTATCACTCCTGCGGAAACCACATAATCTTTTAAATATGCCTTTTTCCCGCAAAGCCTGACTCTTGTTTCTTCGGCTTCTCCGGTTTTGAACACGGCGAACAGACCGGAAAGAAGTACAAAAATCGAGATAAGCCCGTGCTTCGGCGAAAGTATAAGCTGAGCGGCCGGATTCATATCCCCGTACTCTTTAACCGTAAGTATAGGCTCGGCTACAGCATACGACTTATAAACCTCTCTGACTTTTTCCCCCGCATCGGGATCAAGCTTACAAACTGCTTCGGTTATCATGTTTTGAGACCGTATGTGTACAACTGCCAAAGAAACGCATTCGGATACAAGCTCCGCACTGCTTGTTCCCGGAGCGGATACATAATCAACCAAGTCTTCCGCTTTTGCCAAAACTTCTTCCGAAAAACCTTTGTTTACGGTCAGCAGGCCCTCCGCCTTACGGTTATAAAGCAGCTTCTCTCCGCTCTTTGAGTCAGCGGCTTCTAAAAGCCTTATACCCGAAGTCTTTGAGAGTATATCGAGAAATTCTTTTGAAAGATCCGTTTCGTCGTTATCCATATACGCGACGGAAAGCGGTGTTTTTTTATCCGCAAACGCATACGACTCCAGATAGCCGAAAACCGCGGGAAGCACGAGCATCAAAATTATCAGCAGCCTGTATCTGCACAGCTCTTTGAACCTTATAAAAAACATCATGCCCACACCCGGCGCCCTCCCTTCAAGCCTGCAAGGAAAACGATAAAAAGCGATATGGCAGCATAAACAATCGCCGATACCGGAAATAAACCGCCCAGCGCAAAAACGGTCATTGAGAGATTAACCCCGTGCGGCGTCAACCCGCCGAAAGACGCAAACAAATCCCCCATCAAATACAGGGGATAAATACCTCCGCCTATAAACAGCAAAAAGATCATACACGCAAAAGAAACCAGTATAGTCAGTTTTTGGCTTCCAAACAGCACTGCCGTACTTTGGCTGACGGCAAAGAACACAAGCGACGAAACACACGAACATAAAAACAGCTTTAACGCAGAAATCCCGGTGAAAACACCGAATATCTTTAGCGCCGCAAACAAGGGCAAAATCAGCAGCGCGTTATAAATCAGCAAATCCGCGAGCTTTGAAAGCGTAATAACGACTTTTCCCGTTCCGCTCAGCCTTATTCTCGATATGGTACCATCCGACAACTGCTCGGAATAGTACATCGAGACAAAAGCGGCAGCGAACGAAGCAGTTATGAACACGATAACCGAAATAAGCTGAGCCGTATATCCGTATATGCTTTCCGCACTGTCGATATATCTGCCTCTTTGCAAAACGTCTGCAAGTATGTCCCTAGCAAATTTTTCGTAGCTCCCGTAAAATTCTTCGTTTGACTCGAAGTAGGGCCTCGCCGTGTCGTAATATGTATACACGGTTGCCTGAGCGGCTGTCAATGATTCTGAAATACCTCGCGCAAGTCCCAGTATAATCGAAGACTCGACCGGAAACTCTTCTCCGCCCCAAACCTCGACAGATACGGGAATATTATCAATCATAGCGTTGACCAGGCCGTCCGGCACCTTCACCACGACCGCAACCTCGCCATTGTCAAGCATACGCATTCCTTTTTCCGAGCCTACGTTCATTACCTCGGAAATAAGCGATACGGAGCGTAGCCCCGAACCGAGCATCGCCGCAACCTGCTTGTCACCGTCGGAAACAACCGCGACGGGGAACGGCTTTATCGAGCCCTCCTTCATTATGTCTCCCGAAAAGCTCGAGACCAATAAAAGTACAACAATAACAGGCGTTAGCAGCAAAAGTGCCGACGCCCCGTTGAGCATTCCTATAAAATCATGTCTGACTATCGAAAAAATTCGTCTTAAATTCAGCAAACCATCACCGAAGAACCTCACAAACGTTCTGTTCTATGTCCAAAAACCTGCCGCAAAGCGTTTCCAACTCCTCTTTATAGTGCGAAACCATAACAAGGCTTCCTCCGGAGTCTTTAAACGCCTTCAATATGCAAGTGAGCGAGTCTCTGGACCCTTTGTCGAGCCCCGAAGCGGCTTCATCAAGTATCAAAATATCCGGCCGCGCTATGAGCGCGAGGGCGATATTCAAGCGTTGGCGCATGCCGCCCGAGCAATGAGCAACTCTCTTCTTAAGAAACGTTCCGATTCCGCAAAGCTCGACACACTCGTCTATACGCTGTTTTCTCTCACTGCGGGTGATTCCGAGAAGCTCGCAGCTGTATTTCAGGTTGTCTGAGCACGAAAGCCTCTCAAACAGGCCGTCTTTCTGCATTACATAGCCCAAAACACCGTTTCTGACCACTCTTCCGCTGTCGGGTTTATCAATACCGGAAATAATGTTGAGCAGCGTTGTCTTTCCGCTTCCGTTTCCTCCTATTATTCCCAGAGCTTCGCCTTTTGTGACCTGAAAGCTTACATCCTTAAATATTATTTTGCCGAAGGACTTTGAAAGTCCTTCGGCACTGAGTATTATTTCACTATTAATAAATATTGCTCATAACCTCCCCGAGCGCATCTTTAAGCCATCCGATGTCGTAACCCAAACCGACAATCTTGTCAATAAGACCCTGAAGGTTTGTGTCAACTTCGCCAAGCATGGTGCCGAAATCGGAGAGGACTCCCACGCTTTCAACATTTGATGCGGGAGCCTTTACGTTAACCTTTGAGCCTGCCTCCGAACCGACGTCAAGGATTATCGAAGAATCTCCGTCTGTCAACTGTATCGATGCCTTTGCCTTCTTCGCGCCGCTGTCAATGCTTAATGTTAACGAAGCGTCTTTCAGCAGATCAACAATTTCAGAGTCATAAATAACATCGTTGTCATACATATCGGTTAACAGGCGTCCGAGATTCAGTTTGACGCTTCCGTTCAATTCGTTCTTCGTCAAGTTAAACTTAAGCTTGGAGAATTCCAGTACCCTCAGCGTATAATCCTCATAATCGTTCTTTACGGTTATATCAAGGTTTCCGCTTAAGTCCTTTGTAAGATCACCGTAAATTCTGGTTGTTTCGCCATAGTAGCTATCAATCACGGTAAGCTCATAACCGGTTCCGGGACTAAAAATCATTGTTGATTTGGTTTCCCCTGCTTCTATGTTGTAACCTACAACCTTGTTTGAAGAGTTAAGATACAGACTTAACAGCAGTTCGCTTCCGTCTCCCGAAACCGAATCTTTTATTTCGTCTATTGAGTATTGTATTTCGTCTTTAATATCTTCAGATGTATAGGCATCTTCATCTTCGTATCCGTAATAAGCATAGTAGCTTGCGTAACCGATTTTGTCAAACTCGTTAGCTAAAGCCGTAATCACATCTACATACTTTTGATTGTCTGCGATACACTCAAGAGCCGCAACAGCAGCTTTTCCCGCCTGTTCCTGATTCAGCTTAACCGCTACTTCGTCAAATCCTGCTTCCTTGCCGTTAACGGATACTTTTACGTTTTGTATAAGCTCAATGGTATCGATTTTTGAAAGAGCCGCGTCAACAACATCGTTAACCATTGACTTGAGCGTGCTCTTGTTATCGGATATTGTCTTGATAACATCCAAGACATATTGAGTCGAATCAGTTCCGGCTGCTGCACCCATTAATTGGCCGACTGCATCGGTAAAGCTCATATTGTAGTCTTTAAGGTTTAAAGACAGCGACTTTCCGTAGAGTTCGGGAATCCCGACGTACAACACATCGTCGACGACAGAGCAGTTTATTGTAAGTACTTTTGTGTTATCGACAAGCCACTCGATTGTGAGTTCTATCTGAGGATTGTCGGCGTTAAGGTCAAACTTCGCGCTGACATCGACAGTTGAGTTAAGTAGCAGTCTCATCAGCTCGGCCTCGTCTCCGTACAAAAACATGAGATCGGCGTACTTTTCGTACTCCTTCGAAGCAAGCTTTGCCGTATACTTAAACTCAAAAGCTCCGCCTGTGCCGCTGTTTCCGACGCTCAACTGCTTTTGAGCGTCATCGCACATATCCAGAGCTGCGTCAGTCACATCAATAACTATGTCCTTGATTATGCTTTTCGCGTATTTTTCCTCACCCATCATCAGGCGGGAAATATCGCTCTTAAAAACGGTAGAAGCGAGTACTGCGCCGCCGCCGAGCACAATGACGAGTACAAGGGCGATTACCGCAAATTTACCGAAACCTTTTTTTGCTTTTTTCGGCGTTTCTTCGGCAGGCTGTGTATATACGGGAGCCTGCATTTGCGTCATTTGTGTCATTACCGGTTCCGAAGCGGGCGCCTGCCTTAATCCGGCTCCGCAGGAAACGCAGAAAGCCGCTCCGTTTAAGTTGCTTGCTCCGCATTGTCCGCAAAAAATATTTGTTTGCTTTTCGACAAGTTCCGCTCCGCAGCCTCCGCAGAATTTCGCGTTTTCGGCATTTGCGGCTCCGCATTTTTTACAGTTCATAATATCCTCCCCAAAATTAAACAGGCCAATAAATGTCAAATTTCTATAAATGCGTCTGGCACATTTTTGGTAAGCTCCCGATTAACAAGATTTCAACGAAAGTACAGAGCCGGGCCATTTGTTCAACACGATGAAACCTTGCGGTCTCAACTCTTCGTTCAAATGTTTTGCCTCTTCATGATTGTTCTTGAAATCTCTGATCAAATCATCGCTTACTTAGACTAGTGTTATAAGACCGGCACTCATTTTTCCAAATTTACACATAAATTGTGATTATACAATAATACATTTATTAACTGTTATTGTCAATATTACTTCGGCAACAAAATATAGGAAGCGCTATATTTTGTTGTTCCCTAGCTAAGACGCAGATGCGCCACATTTGAGCACTGTGGCGTATCTAGACGCGTCTGCTCGGCACGAGTAACCGCGTAAGTATTTTATACGGTATTTAACTTCCGCGGTAATAGTAGCAAAAACTTTGCGCCGCGATATACTATATATACGCAGACATTGTTTTTTTGTTTTGCGACCGGCAGAAAATTCTATTTTCGGGAGGAATTATGAAAGTATTTATTGACCCCGGGCACGGCGGATATGACAGCGGAGCGGTTTCAAGCTCTAACGGCTTAAAGGAATCCGAGACTAACTTAAATGTTTCCTTGCGGCTTGGAGCCATACTTCAATCACAAGGTCACACCGTCAGATACTCAAGAACAACAGACATATACGTAAGCTTGGGTACAAGAGCCGCAGAGGCGAACTCCTGGGGCGCTGATTACTTTATTTCCGTTCACTGCAACTCCGCGACAGATCCGCAGGCAAACGGAACGGAAACACTGTTTTACCGTCAGGGAACAACCGCCGAAAAACTTGCCGGCTATGTTCAAAAAGCACTCGTGGCAGCAAACGGACTGAGAGACCGCGGAATTAAACAAAGAAACCTCGCAGTCCTCAGGTTAACAAAGATGCCGGCAATACTAACCGAGCTTGCGTTTATTTCTAACCCGAGAGAAGCATATCTTCTTTCGACAAGCGAATTCAGGCAAAAATGCGCTCAGGGTATCGCGAACGGATTTCAAAACTTCCTGGCTGGAATGTAGGGATCTCGGGTGTACCCAAAACACAGCTTAGCAAACCTTCAATCACTGTATTGGAGTACAGTCGTTTAAGTACATATAAGTCTTAAACGGCGGGAGGAACTGGGGCGGTAAATTAAAATACGCAGCAACTTGGCGTGGACGGTGTTTGA
>JAVBOO010000025.1:0-12878 GCA_031550435.1 Eubacteriales bacterium | reverse complement strand
CATTTGCGACAAATTTTCCTTTTATTTCCTGAGATGACAGCCAAACAACATCACCATTCCAGTAGTCAGGGTTTTGCTTAGATGGTGTTGCGCCTCCAACAAGTGTTATATCATCGGAAAACTTCCGCTGCTCCCAAGCGTGATATTTTCACCCAAACAAACAACCGCTGAAGTCTGCATTCCTGCAAACCACAGCGGCTTTTTCATCCCATAACTCACCCGATTATAAACTTACCATCACGACCACAAGGACGTAACACCCCGTTTTGGAACGGTTTCAAAATCTCAAACCTTGTATTCATCGGATAACCCAGACTATGCGCTCCATTTCATTACACCCATATGTACGGTAGATTTGCTGATTCCAAATCTCTTAGCTGTCTCCCTAACAGTCGCATTTGAATTTATAATAAAATTTGCAACCTCTATGGCTCTTTCTTCTATATATTGTTTCAAAGAAATTGCCCTCCTCAATACTCGTTCTTTTTCAGTATATGAGGAGGTTTCATTGTTTATGATTTGCGGGCTTATACTTATTACATCGGCAATAAAATATAGCGTTTTCCTATATTTTGTGGCCGATGTAATACTGCCGAGGTGGTACGCATCATGAGATAAAGGGCCGCATTAGCTTTTCAACCACCTCCCCAACTTACGTTACTCCAAAACGTGATAAGTTTTAACTCGGACAAACCGCCGGAGCCTGTTAAACCACAAGCTCCGGCACTATTTCTTCCTTACCGATGTATTCCGTTGTGCGCGAAAAATTTAAACGTTGCTAATTGTCGTCATTTTTCTTTTGATGTGAACGCGAAGGAAGCAAGCAGGCCGAAAAGCATTGCGGATGTTATTCCCGCCGCTGTCGCCTTAAGAGACCCCGTGAATATTCCTGAAAAGCCGACATTGCTTACTTCGTCGATGACACCCTTTGTGAGAGCGTAGCCGAAGCCCGGGAGCGGTACTGTTGCCCCGGCCTTTGCAAAATCAACCAGTTTGTCATATATTCCGAAGCCCGTCAGTATACAGCCGGAAACCACAAATATTACGAGTATTCTTGCATTTGACAGCTTCGTTTTATCGAGCAGTATTTGTCCTATCACGCAAATTGCTCCTCCGACGAGAAAACTTATTAAGTAATCCATAAACTTCACCTCTAAGCTATTTTTTCAATTTCCTCGGCAAATTATTCCGCGAATTTAATGTTTACCACCTGTACTCGTCCGTGCTATAATCGAAATACTGCGGATAATCTTTATATCTTTTGGTTTTGATAAAGTGGGAGAGAATTTTCTCACTGCCGCTTAAATATGCTAGGTTGGTTAAAAAACACAGCTTTGGTAATCATAATTATTACTGCGTCTGAAATTAAGTTTTTTGGAAATCCGACACCGACAACCCATGATCCGCAGGGGTCAGCGGCGCAGTGTATGAATAAAAGCAAAAATATAATGTTCCGGGAGAAAATAATGGTCGAAAAAATCGAGTTGGCTAACGGCCTAACTATAGTACTTGAGGAAATACCTTTTGTAAGAAGTATATCATTCGGTTTTTGGGTGAAAAACGGTTCGAGGAACGAACGCCCGGAAGAAAACGGCATTTCCCATTTTATAGAGCACATGATGTTTAAGGGAACGAAAAATCGCAGCGCAAAGCAAATTGCCGATGAAACCGATGCTATCGGCGGACAGCTGAACGCCTATACATCTAAAGAACATACCTGTTATTATACGAGAGTACTCGATACACATTTTGACCTAGCTCTGGAAATACTTGCCGATATGTTCTTTAACTCAAGTTTTGACGATGCCGAAATAGAAAAGGAACGAAACGTAATAATCGAAGAGATAAACATGTATGAGGATACCCCCGAGGACCTTGTGCACGATATTTTGCAGGGCAAGACCTATGCCGGCAACCCTCTCGGTTCTCCTATACTCGGAACGAAAAAGTCCATAGCAAACTTTAGGCACGATGATTTTATTAAATATATAAAAACACATTACAGCCCGCGCAACACCGTTGTCGCAATTGCCGGAAACTTCAAGACTCCGGAGATGATTAAAAAGATAGAGAAATATTTTGCGGACTACAGCAGCGAAGACAGCGACATGCCCGGTTTCGACTCGAGCTATACGAAGGCCGTCGTCTCGGCCGAGAAGAAGATCGAACAGCTGCACGTCTGCCTTGCTTTTCCGGGCATAGCGCTCGACTCCGATATGTCGTATGCCCTTTCGGCATTTAACGCGCTTTTCGGCGGAGGCATGAGTTCAAGGCTATTCCGCAAGATCAGGGAAGACAAGGGATTGGTATATTCGATTTATTCATATTCCCAGAGTTATGTTGATACCGGCCTGTTTCTTATATACGCCGCTCTTAACCCTCTGCAAGCCGGAGACGCTGTAAAATATATACTGGAAGAAATCCGTGATGTTAAAAGAGATGATATCTCTGATACTCAGCTTGAGCGTACAAAAGAACAGCTCAAGAGCAACTATGTTCTGAGTCTTGAAAGTTCCGCGGCCAGAATGAGCTCAATCGGACGTTCTCAACTTTTGCTCAAGCGTATACTCACGCCCGATGACGTTATCGCAAAAATAGACAGGGTCGAAAAACAGGATATAAAGCGGCTTACCGATACTGTACTCGATGTTGGCAGTATGAGCATATCAGCGGTTGGCAGGTTGAAAAACATAGACTTAGAGGGGCTTATCAGTGGAAAATAACGTTAGGATAATAAACATGGCGCCGGATTTGCCGCTGCCTTCTTACCAAACAGATCAGTCCGCCGGTATGGATTTATACGCGGCGGTTACGGAAAAGACAGTGCTTGCTCCCGGCGAGTTTATGACCATACCCACGGGGATAAAAATTGCGCTTCCTCCGTACTATGAAGCGCAGATACGGCCAAGAAGCGGGCTGGCGGCAAAATTCGGCGTTACGACGCTTAATTCTCCGGGAACGATAGATGCCGACTATAGGGGCGAAATACGTGTAATACTGATAAACCACGGCAAACAGGGCTTTGAGATAAAGCGCGGTGACCGCATAGCTCAGATGGTGATTAATAAAATTCAGCAAATCAAATGGGCTGCCGTAACCGAGCTGGACGAAACGGAAAGAGGAACAGGGGGCTTCGGTCATACCGGGGTGTAGTTGATCTCTCGGTTAAACCATGCTGTTTAATCACCCGCTTATACCGGCTCAGCGGGCCTCAATAACTGTTTAAACCGAAATTTTACAAAGGGGCTGCATCAAAACGATTTTTGAAAAAATCGTGGTGATACAGCCCCTTTGCTAAACCGGGATATTGTGATTTTTATTGCGGTATGCGGCCTTGCCTCACTATTCGCCGCATTCAAACTCCTTTTCCTCACTGTGCTCGTGTATATCGTTTACGGGAGGTTTCAGGCCTTCAATCTCTACGCCGTTTTTCTGCGCATAGTCCCAAAGAGCCGCATGAAGGGCTTCTTCTGCCAGACACGAACAATGCACCTTCACAGGCGGAAGACCGTTCAGCGCTTCCATAACAGCTTTATTTGTAACCGTGAGGGCATCTTGAAGAGTCTTGCCCTTAACAAGCTCGGTTGCCATACTGCTTGTAGCAATAGCAGCTCCGCAGCCGAAAGTTTTGAACTTCGCGTCCTTGATGATACCGTCTTCTATTTGAAGATATACCTTCATAATATCTCCGCAACGGGCGTTTCCGACCATGCCCTGTCCGCTTGCGTCTTCAATTTCGCCCATATTTCTTGGGTGCATGAAATGATCCATTACTTCTTTTGAGTAGTCCATTATAATTCCTCCGTATATCGGTTTCTTACTTTTTATAGTGATTTAAGGCTGAGTATCCGTCCAAAGTTGATTAATCAGCGTTTACCCGGAATAAACACGTTCGTATCATCCCGTTTTAAATCGAAGTTACTATTTCTTCATAAACTCTTCGTATAGCGGCGACATATCTCTAAGTCTTTGTATTATCGGTTTAAGAGTCTTGATGACAAACTCCACTTCTTCGCCCGTGTTTCCGTAATCCAAGGACATGCGCAAAGAGCCGTGCGCCTTTTCATGCGGAAGACCGATTGCGAGAAGAACATGCGAAGGGTCGAGCGAGCCGGATGTGCAGGCCGAACCGCTTGAAGCATATATGCCGCTCATGTCCAACATCAAAAGTATGGACTCACCTTCGATAAACTCAAAGGAAATGTTTGCATTTCCGGGCAGGCGATTTTCACTGTGCCCGTTTAACCTGCTGTAAGGTATTGTACTCAAAACACCTTTAATCAGCCTGTCCCTGAGCGCTTTTATACGCGGCATCTCCGTTTCCATACACGAAATTGCGATTTCTGCGGCTTTTCCGAAGCCGACTATGCCGGCGACGTTTTCCGTTCCCGCTCTGCGGCCTCTTTCCTGTGCTCCCCCGTGAATAAACGACGGGAGGCGAACGCCTTTTCTGACATACAGAGCGCCGATGCCCTTCGGCCCGTGAATCTTATGAGCGGAAAGGGACATCAAATCTATATTCATTTCTTTAACATCAATCGGTACATGCCCGAACGCCTGGATAGCGTCGGTATGGAACGCTATGCCTTTTGAACGGGCAAACGCTCCGATTTCGGCAACCGGCTGTATCGTTCCGATCTCGTTGTTCGCAAACATTACGGTAATGAGGACGGTATCATCTCTGACGGCGCTTTTTAGATCCTCAAGCCTGACAGAACCGTACTCGTCAACGGGCAGATAAGTTATCTCGAAGCCGTTGCGCTCAAGGTATTCGCAGGTGTGAAGCACTGCGTGATGCTCTATGGCGCTTGTTATAATATGTTTTCCTTTTTGCCTGTTTAACTCGGCAATACCTTTGATTGCCCAGTTATCGGCTTCGGTTCCCGAACCTGAAAAGAATATTTCCTCGGGGAGCGCATTAATGGACTTTGCTATTCTCTCTCTCGCAAGGCCGAGTGCGGCTTTCGAGTTTCTTGATATGTCGTATATGCTGGACGGATTTCCGTAGTGCTCGCAGAAATACGGTTTCATTTCATCAAAAACTGCCGGCAAAACGGCGGTTGTTGCCGCATTGTCAAAATATATGTTATTCATGGGTTTCTTCTCCTTTTTGCAGCGCATCGTTTACAAGGTCTTGCAGTGTGATTGAATCGACAACCGTATTAACGCTCGAATACATCTTGCCCCACACGGACTTTGTACTGCAGCTTCCGCAGTCTCCCGTGCCGCAAGCGGCCTCACCGGATTCAACGCATTCAACGGGAGAGAGCGAGCCCTCCAAAACACGAAGTACATCACCGACCGATATTTCCGAAGCACCGGTACTCAGGAGATAGCCGCCCTGCGCCCCCCTTGTGCTCACAACAAGCCCCGCTTTTTTAAGCTGGGAAATAATCTGCTCGAGATAACTGTCGGAGATCCCATGCGTTGTAGCGATAGTTCGCAGGTTTACGCATTTTTCACGCTGAGTCGCTATGGCTATATCAATTATAGCTTTCAGGCCGTAACGCCCTTTTGTCGTGATTTTCAATTCCTCACCCCTAGACGGCGGCAGGCGGATAAAAACACCGGCTTGTCGCCTTATGCCAAGATAATAGCACAGCGTTACAACAATGTCAAGTGATTTAGTAGGAATTAAAAACAAAGCCGGATTGGCCTTTTCTTGCTAAGGAAATAAAATATAGAAGTGGCTGTAGTTGCCGCCAAAAACAGTTTTTGGCATAACGAATTTAATGCCAATATTTAACATTACTTGACCTTCGGCTCTTAACCCGTTATGATTTATTGCGGATAAAGCTGAAAACGGGTAAAGCGCGCTTGCTTGTTTTTCCGATTCGGTTTTTCTGTTGAGGAGACAATCAAACCGTTCGTTAAACTTGTCGACTCAATCCCCCTCAAGCCCGCAAGGGATAAATATAAGCACCCTCGTCCGCAAAGGGCAGGCGAATTATTTAAAGGAGTGTCTATGAGATTTATAGAATACGATTGCACTGACCCATACTTTAATCTTGCCGCAGAAGAATACCTTTTTATGAGAAAAGACCCGGAAACGATATTCAGACTGTGGCAAAACGACAATACGATAGTAATAGGAAAAAATCAGAACCCCTACAGCGAGATAAATATTGAATTCGCGAGGGAAAAGCAGGTTAATATTTCCCGCAGGATGACAGGCGGAGGAGCCGTCTATCACGACTTGGGGAACATCTGTTTTACATTTGTTGCCGATACCGACAAAAACGCCTACGATTTCACAAAGTTTACGAGACCGGTAATAGGCGCGCTCGCGGACATGGGCATACATGCCGAAAACCAGGGCAGAAACGACATCGCCATACAAGGCAGAAAAATTTCCGGCAACGCCCAGTTTGTTCTGGGGGGAAGGGTACTGCACCACGGTACACTGCTTTTTGACTCGGATTTGGATTTTATCGGCAGCTGCCTTAACGTTTCGGAAGAAAAACTGAAGTCGAACAGTGTCGCATCGGTAAAAAGCAGAGTGGCAAATATAAGCGAATACACAAAAAAGAGCATACAGGAATTTTGGTCGGCGCTGAGAAGCTATGTCATGAACGAATACGGCTGCGAAAGCCTCTCAACATTTACCGACCGGGAAATCCGCGATATCTCGAAGCTACGCGACGAAAAATACGCATCGAGCGACTGGATATACGGTGCTTCGCCGGATTACGATTTTTCGGTAAGCAAAAGATTTGAAGGCTGCGGAAACATTAACTTCGTCGCTAACGTGAAGAGCGGATTTTTCGAAAACTGCCGCATTTTCGGCGATTTTTTCGGTACCGGCCCTGTTTCGGATATTGAGAAGCTGCTGAATAAAATACCGCATTCTCCCGAGGCCGTAGAAAGAGCTCTGGAAAATGCGGAGATATCGTACTATTTTAACAATTTAACCAAAAACGATTTTATGTCGCTGTTTTTATAGCAAAAGCCGAAAAACTCGTTTTACTCAATGCCGCTAAATTGTAAGATCGAGAAGCAAGCCTTTAATCTCGTCGGTCTTTTCGAGTATTTTGAGGTGATCTTTCTCTTTTTTCAGCAGCTCCTGTGCGAGGGCGTCCAAATCTTTATTCACAAGTTTCACTATACCGTAAACTCTGTGGCGGCCGCGCCTGTCCAGGAAGTTTTCTCGGTTGAATTTATGGGAGTTTGTCACGACTTCGTTCATAAAATCGCCGACAAGCGAACGATAGCGCTTCATGTCTTTGATATCCATGTGGTCTGCAAGACGCTTTCCCTGCACGGTGATCTCTTCGATCAATCCGTTGAGGCGCTCGGCAAGACCGTCTTCGCCGAGCCGCCTGAGCGTAAAGCCGAACTCGTCGGAGACCTCCTTGGGCCGCGTTTCTTGTAGCTGTGATATAGGCGCCGTTTCTGCCGGGCTTATCCTCATTTCCATAATAACAACACCGCTATCTATTATACTCATTACTGCGTTAATTATTTATCGGTTAAAACCCGGGACTTATAAAGCCGATTGCAAAAAAATATGGGGGCTGACGCCCCCATATTGCTAGAGTTAAACTCTTTTAAAATCTTGAACGTTAAGCACAAAAATTGTAGCTCCGCCGACAGTAACCTCTATAGGATAGGGCACGTAGTTTTCGGTAGCGTTGATGTGCGCCGTGTTGACAGAGGTAATTTGTTTTCTGGAACGGCAGTTCTTTTCGATTATGTTGAGCAGCTCCTCAACTTTATCATCCTGTACACCGCATATAATCGTTGTGTTTCCCGCTCTGAGGAAACCACCGGTCGTTGCAAGCTTTGTTACGCTGTATCCGCTCTCGCTCAACAAATCAATAAGGTGAAACGCATCCTCATCATGAATAATAGCCATTATCAGTTTCATGTTATTGCCTCCTTTCAAAATTAGCCGAATCGTTGAATTTAACATGCTTATTTTTAAGTGCCGGGTCCATTAATCTTTGCATTATTTGTTTATGGATAACGCCGGGCGGAAGAGTCGCGTCGATAAAAAGTGAGCTGTCCTTCCGTTCCGATGCAAGCTTTTTATAGCCCTCTCGCACCTTCTTGTGAAACTCTGTTTTTTCGCTTTCGAGCCTGTCCGGGGCAGAATCCTTTTTCTTTCTGCCAAGAGAAATCGTGGGGTCAATGTCCAAAAATACAGTCAAGTCGGGAGCAAGCCCGGAAACCGCATAACGGTTAAGCTCGCTGATTTCACGCTCGCCCAAACCTCTTGCCATGCCTTGGTAGACAATACTCGAATCAAGAAATCTGTCGCAAATAACCGTTATACCGCCCTCCAGCGCAGGCTTAATACGTTCGTAAACCAGCTGTGCCCTTGAAGCCGCATACAGGTATGCTTCGGTAACCGGTGACATTTCCGCATTCTCTCTGTCAAGTATAATATGTCTGATTTTTTCCGAAATATCGGTGGAACCGGGCTCTCTGCATACTATAAAACTTATACCTTCGTTTGTAAGACTGTCTTCAAGCATTCTGACCTGAAGAGACTTGCCTGATCCGTCGATTCCTTCAAATGTTATGAACAAGCCCGGCATATTATACCTCTGAGTTAAACGTCTTTTACTGCATTATACCGGATAAATCATGCAACTGCAAGTTTCCGGTCAAATTAGTGTTCGACACTGTAATTCGGCGCCTCTTTTGTGAGCTGAACGTCATGCACATGGCTTTCTTTCAGTCCTGCCGATGTTATTTTCACAAATTCGCTCTTTTCCTGCAAGTCTTTAATCGTTAAGGCTCCGCAGTAGCCCATGCCGGCTCTCAGGCCGCCGATAAACTGATAGACCGTATCGGAGAGGGGGCCTTTGTACGCTACGCGGCCTTCAATTCCTTCCGGAACGAATTTTTTGGCCTCTTCCTGGAAATAACGATCCTTGCTGCCTTTTTCCATAGCTCCGAGCGAACCCATGCCTCTGTAAACTTTATATTTTCTGCCCGAGAACAATTCGGTATCGCTGGGGCTTTCGTCGCAGCCGGCGAAAAGGCTGCCTATCATGACTACGCTTGCTCCCGCCGCCAGAGCTTTTGTAACGTCTCCGGAATACTTGATGCCGCCGTCGGCAATGATCGGTATATCATAGGCTGCGGCAGCTTCGGCGCAATCGGCAATTGCCGTGAACTGAGGAACGCCAACGCCGGCAACGACTCTGGTTGTACATATAGAGCCCGGTCCGATTCCGACTTTTACACAGTCGGCTCCGGCCTTTATCAAAGCCAAGGTGCCTTCCGCGGTTGCGACGTTTCCTGCCATTATGCATACCTCGGGGTAAGCCGCGCGGATTGCGGAAACCGCGTCGAGTATGCCTCTTGAGTGACCGTGGGCACTGTCAAGCGCAATAACGTCGCATTTAGCCTTCACAAGCGCGTCAACTCTGTCAAGCATATCGGCTCCCGCGCCGACAGCCGCGCCGACAAGAAGCCTGCCATGCTTATCTTTAGCGGAATTAGGGTATTTAATGGAC
Organism: Eubacteriales bacterium; assembly: GCA_031550435.1. Taxonomy (GTDB): domain Bacteria; phylum Bacillota; class Clostridia; order Lachnospirales; family WRAX01; genus JAVBOO01. The sequence continues at coordinate 3,411 of JAVBOO010000025.1, read as the reverse complement.
TTTTCTATGTCTTTTATGGTAATAAGCCCTTTAAGGTAATTTTTAGAGTCAACTATCGGAAGTTTCTCAACCTTTGAGCTTATGAGTATGTTTTTCGCTTCTTCGAGTGTCGTTCCCTCCGGGGCGGTTATAAGACGCTCCTTTGTCATGATCTCGTAAATATGCTTGTTATGATTAGTTTCGAAACGCAGGTCTCTGTTTGTTATAATGCCGACAAGCTTGCCGTTTTCGGTAATTGGCACACCTGAAATATGATATTTCGACATAAGTTCGTCGGCTTCGTACACAAAATGGTTTGGCGACAGAAAAAACGGATCGGTGATAACTCCGTGTTCCGAACGCTTAACTTTATCGACCTCTCCGGCCTGTTCCTGTATCGAAAGATTTTTGTGTATAATACCGATTCCGCCCTGCCTCGCCATAGCAATCGCCATGCGCGATTCGGTAACGGTGTCCATTGCGGCGCTCGCAAACGGGGCGTTAAGAATTATATCCTTTGCCAAACGTGTGGTAACGTCCGTATCCTTCGGCAATACCTCCGATTTTGCGGGCACGAGTAAAACGTCGTCGAATGTCAAACCTTCTCTAATCACTTTTTTCATTTATAGTAAAGCTCCTTTCGCTTTGCACGGCGCATACACGGTATTATCGCCGTTTTGCGGCCACCGGGCGGGTAACATACGGGCATTTTTACAATTATACATTAGTGCTTTTTGTTTTTCAACAGTTATATTACTTCGTCAATAAAATATAGTCAGTTATATTTTATTGTACCCTCGCAATAACGCAGAAAAAGTTTGCGGTCTTCGCGGAATGTCCGGATTTTGCCCGCCGGCAAACGAAAACCGCCGCAGGAACCTGCCTGCGGCGGAAGTATCGTTGAAAATCACTCTTTTGCTTTTTTGCTTGAGCGCATCGCCTTCACATGCTTTATGCCTTCGTCGTGCGCAAGGCGTTTATATTCATCGGAGTCTACCGCGAATATTGCTATTTTCCCTTCATTGTTACAGTGTACACCGAAGCCGTAGCGCTTTGTGAGCGCTGATGAGCGAAAACAAGGCTGACCCTTGGAGAAAAAATCTTCGCGTCTTATATCCCTGCGCTTTCCGTTCGACTCGTATAAAACATCATCCGAGCTATACATATAAGGGTTCGACGAGATCATGTCATACTCAATGCGAGCGGATGTTTTCGGCTCTTTTTCGGGCGGAATCTCCCCAGCCGGTGCCGGGCAGTCCTCGGCAACCTCAATAAACGTGTTAAAATAGTTTGTTGTATGCAGGTTCATGATTATTTAACCGCCGTATAGAAGCAGGGTTTAGGCGACTCAATCCTGCCTTCTTTTTTCAACTCTTTAAACGCCTTGTCCACATCGGCGCGCTCAAGACCTGTTAACTCGCAGATTTGTACAGCCTTTAAGGGCTTGTCCGAATTACTCAGTGTTTCAAAAACTTTTTCTTTTGACATTCTATCGTCTCCTGTTTCCGGGTAATTTGTGTGCGGTTTTCGTAACAACTTCGGTGTTTGCTCTAGTATTTTCCGCTGTTATGAGAGAGCTGCCATGTTATTCCGTACTTGTCGGTAACCATGCCGTACAGGTCGCTCCAGAATGTCTTCTGCAATTCCATAGCAACTTCGCCGCCCTCTTTCAGCATGTCGAACATTTTTCTGATTTCATCCATGTCCTCGGTGCCGATGGTCGGGCTGATATTGTTGCCCTTGATTAACGGCATACCGGTAGGAACATCGCAGAACATGATGTTGCAGCCGTAAATCGGTATGCATGAATACGCGATTTTGTTTTTGTCCGCTTCCTGCATTGTATAGCCCGGATCAGGCGGCATGGTTTCGTAGGTCATTTCATCCCGAACCTCTGATTTAAACACTTTTGCGTAGAACTCAGTCGCTTCTTTGCATTCACCGTCGAAATTGATGAACAATGAAAAATTCATAAACACTCTCCTTTGTTTTATTGGTCGTTCTTAATATTTGCACAGGCACGCGTTTGCTTGTGCCGGTGTATAAAACACAGATGTTTCGACAAGTTAACGGACTGTTTGGCCGGTAAATGGTTTTCGAGAGGAGTCCGTCCGCGCAGTAAATATTACCTCGGAAGATAAACGCCGCATAAATACTTACGCGGTTACATTATGCCGGTTAAAGCGGAATTTAATATATAACTTGTTATATTTATACTATACGCTTGCAACACTGTCAAGCAAAGTTCAAAAATCATTTAGAAGAACCGAATACGCGCCTTCTTTGCTGAAGGGCTATTTATCCTCTTTGGGTTTTACTCTGATGATAATGCTTTTGTCCTCGGGGTTTTCGATTGATTCAAGTTCCGGACGGTCACCTGACTCCGTGACAAAGCCGCAACGCTTTGCCGCAGCCGAGCCTATAGCAATTTTATAACATGTAACATGGACGTGGCCGCCTTCTTACCTTAATTATTATTCGGTAGATTTTACCTAAAATAAAGTGAGATTATACTGAATACCGGGTAAACAGCTCTGTAGCGGTCTTACAGTCTTTGAGATATATTTCTTGTTCTGTGTGCTATTACGGACGCAACAGCTATTTTTAGCGCCTCTCCGGGCAAAAACGGTACAACGCAAACGAGTAAGGTCTCAGACAGAGGCCGGTTGCAGGAAAATGCATAGTATAAAGAACCTAAAAGCAAGCAAGCAGCCGCACCGGCAGAAGCTGCCGCTACGAGATTGGCTAGGCTGCCCCTTTTCTTTTGCGCTATAAAGCCGGAAACCCAAGCCGCCGCTATGTAGCCGGCAATGAATCCGCCCGTGGGGCCAAAAACTATACCCATGCCTCCGGTGAACATTGCGAAAACGGGTATTCCCGCCGCCCCGAGCAGTACATAAACAGCCTGACTCAGAGCCCCTTTTTTCGCGCCGAGCATTAAACCGGAACACAGTACGGACAATGTTGCCAAGTTTACCGGTACCGGTCCTATGGGAACCGCCAACTGCGAAAGTACGCATGTCAAGGCAGTGAAAAACGCACACATTACTAACGATACGATTTTTTTACGATTCATCTGCGTTCTCCAATCATAATAAAAATAACAGGCAGTACCGTTATAAAAACGATATTGCCTGTTATAAAAATTATGCCCAGAGACGGAATCGGACCGCCGACACGTGGATTTTCAGTCCACTGCTCTACCAGCTGAGCTATCTGGGCTCCTTGCCTTAATCGGCAACGAACTACATTTTAATATAGAATCTCTTTGTTGTCAACTGTTTTTTAGATTTTTGCTGCTAACTTATGATAATTTCAGTATAGCTAACAAACGCAAGAAAATTTCATACCTCTGGGAAGAATAGAGGCATGAGAGAAATGTTAAATCGGAGCGAACGTAACAAAGCAGAAATCATCGGGATGTGCGTCAAA
>JAVBOO010000021.1:0-12448 GCA_031550435.1 Eubacteriales bacterium | reverse complement strand
GATTTCGAAAAAGTCAAGTGTTTTTGAAAATTTTACAATACTGATTGTATGTTTCCTCTACGAAAAGCGGAGGTGAACGATAAAACAGGGTATCCGTGATCCTTGACTTTACTGGGGTTCGGGTTTCCGTGGAAACTCAATTTATCAAAGAGGTGAATTATGTTTTTTACTTACGGAGAAAAAGAAATCACGTATTTAAAGCGCAAAGACAAGCGGCTCGGCGAGGCAATAGAAAAAATCGGTTTGCTTGAGCGCGCAGTCGAAACCGACCTGTTTTCATCCGTTGTTCATCATATTATCGGTCAGCAGATATCGACTGCGGCGCAAAAAACAATCATTCAAAGAGCAACATCGCTGCTCGGCCGGATTACTCCGGAGACCGTATGCTCCAAGGAGGTTTACGAGTTGCAAAAACTCGGTATAACGTTTAAAAAAGCCGATAACATACGGGGATTTGCCGAAAAAGTGCGTTTGGGTGAGTTTGACATAAATTCTTTTAACGAGAAAAGCGATGAACAGGTTATAAACGAACTTTCCTCTTTAAGGGGGATAGGCGTTTGGACGGCCGAAATGCTGCTGATTTTTTGTATGCAGCGCCCCGATATATTCAGTTACGGCGACCTTGGCATACACCGTGGTTTAAGGATGCTGTACGGACATAAAAAGATCGATAAAAAGCTTTTTGAAAAATATAAGCGAAGATACAGTCCGTATGGAACGGTAGCTTCGCTGTATATTTGGGCAATAGCCGGCGGGGCGATTGCCGGAATGAAAGATAACGGTGCGGTGCAGGGCGGTAAAAACTGATTTTCGCCGATACCCCATTGACCGGACCTTGTTCGTATAGTGTAGAGTTTTACCGCTGTGTAATCGGCACTTGACTAAAATACCAGCCCGAATATAAATTTATCGGCGAGTATAAGGGCCGCAAGTGCGAAAACATAGTATGCAAAGTATCTGAGCTTGCCCTTCTTGATAATTTTCAGCATGAACGTAATCGCGAGATAGCCTGTGAGTCCGGAAGCGATAAAACCGGCAACAAAGCCGGGAATATCCGCCGAAGGTACGGGTACTCCGCCTGTTACAACATCTTTAAACGCCAGAACAGCAGCACCGAGTATCGCGGGGATGGACAAAAGAAATGAAAAACGCGCTGCCGTCTCCCTGTCGAGTTTTCTGAATAATGCCGCGCCGATAGTGCTTCCCGATCTGGATATAGCGGGACAGATTGCAATTGCCTGCATTGTTCCGATTACAATAGAGTCCGTCAAGGTAATGTCTTCTTCTTTTTTCTTGCCGTTTCCGATCCTGTCAGCATAAATCAGTACAAGACCCGTGAGAATAAAGCCGAGTCCCAAATAAGCTCCCGATTTGAACAACTCATCAACAGCGTCGCCGAGCAGCAGCGCAAAGATAACGGCAGGTATAGTTGCGGCTGCAAGCAAAAGCACGTATTTTTGGAACGGCTTCTTAATAAGCATTATAATGTCTTTGCGAAAAACGATTATGACGGGGATAAGCGTACCGATATGTAAAACCACATCGAACTGCATGCCCGGCATATCCAGCCCGAACAGATTTTGGAACAGGACGAGGTGCCCCGAGCTAGAAACCGGTAAAAACTCTGTCAGCCCTTGAATTATTCCCAGGATTACCGCATATAAAATATTCATAATAACCTCCGTTTAATTGAAAAGAATGTTTTCGATTGTATTTAGGATTTACCCGTGATTCTATACGGCAGTAACGCGGCTCTTGTCTGTCCGTGATACCTGCTTTGTTCGAAAACAGTCTTTGCGGATGCCGCTCAAAAATCCGTGTACACTGTTATTACTTCGGTGATTAACTTCTGCGGTAATATTATATTCAGAGCTGCTCGAAAAATCAATAACTTGCTATTGTTTATTGAGAAGGCTGTGCTATAATATTGAATTGGATTGCTATTATTCTCTTTGGGAGACGAGTTTGTGATTAGTAAATTATTACTCAGCCTGGGTAATTTTTATGAATATATTTTGGAGAAAAGCGGTCCGCCGCGCGCGATAATGCTAAGTTTCTTCGTTGTACTGTTTATCGGTTCGATTTTGCTGGTTTTGCCCTTTTCATCAAATACCGGAACGGGAGTCAGCTATATCGACGCATTGTTTACGGCGACTTCGGCTGTATGTGTTACGGGACTCGTTGTTGTGGATACTTTCAGCCAATGGTCGATTTTCGGAAAGTTTGTAATAATGGTGCTGATTCAGATAGGCGGCCTCGGTTTTCTGACTGTAATCACAATGTTTTTGACGGTAATCGGCAGAAAGATCACACTATTTGAACGTGTTCTGATACAGGCTTCGTTTAACCAGCTAAACTTAAGGGGAATGGTAAGGTTCCTGATAGTCGTTGTTTTTGGAACAATAATTGTTGAAACAAGCGGTGCGCTTATTCTGACCGTCAGATTTCTTTTTGATGGTCTGCCTTTCATCAAGGCGCTGGGCTACGGCTTTTTTCATTCGATATCCGCATTTTGTAATGCAGGCTTTGATATTATAGGAAAGACAAGCCTCTCAGATTATGTAGGCGACCCTGTTGTCAATATAGTCATAATCACGCTAATCATACTCGGCGGTCTGGGTTTTGCTGTGTGGGTTGACCTGATAAAGCTGTTTAAGAAGCGTTTTAACAAAGAAACAAGGCAAGATTTTAGTTTCGTAATAGAAAAGCGCAAGCTACAGCTGAATACAAAGATTGCAATTCTTGTGACCGGCGTGCTCATTGTATTCGGCTTTATATTTTTCTTTATAAGCGAATATTCAAATCCTTTGACTATAGGAAACCTCCCACTAAAGGATAAAATATTTGCTTCGCTGTTTATGTCCGTAAGCCCCAGAACAGCAGGTTTTGCTACGGTAAGCCAAGCGGGGCTTGAAACAGCTTCGAAGTTTATGACGGTAATATTTATGTTCATAGGCGGTTCGCCTTCGGGAACTGCGGGAGGAATCAAGACTGTCACGTTAGCCGTACTTTTCATATCCGTACTATCGGTTATAAGAGGTAAGGAGTCGATAGAAGTGTTTCATAAGCGTATTCCGACAGAACTTCTTCAGCGCGCTCTTGCTGTCTTTTTCCTGCTTCTCTTAACCGTGATAAGTGCCGTTATCGCTCTTTCGTTCACTGAACGTAATTCGGATATACAGCTTACGTTTATGGACTTGCTTTATGAAGTTACATCCGCAGTCGGAACGGTCGGCCTGTCGACAGGCGTGACTCCTCATCTTACAGTCGCGGGTAAAATAATCATTTCACTTGCAATGTTTATGGGCAGAATCGGACCGATAACATCGGCTGTGGCGCTGACAATGAAGTTCAGTGCCGCCAAGAACAAGATACAGTACCCGGACGAAAAGGTTCTAATCGGCTGATGATGTGCTTTTTACTTATTACCGCGGAAGTTAAATACCATATAAAATACTTACGCGGTTACTCGTGCCGAAGTAATAGCACTCTTATGCCTGCACGTATTTTTGGAGGTAATTATGTATAAGGATAAGCAATTTGTGGTCGTTGGACTCGGAAGATTCGGTCAGGCCATAGTCGAAACCCTATGCGAGGCAAACTGCGAGGTTCTGGCAATCGATGTTGACGGCAGCATAGTCAGAGAAGTATCAAACATCGCGACTCATGTTATTCAGGTTGACGCAACGGACGAAAGCGCCATGTCAACCTTGGGCTTGAGTAATTTTGATATAGGAATTGTAGCGATCGGAACCGACTTTGAAGCGACGATTATGGCGACGATGATAGTAAAAGAACTTGGCGTAAGCTATGTAATCGCCAAGGCTCAGGACTCGCGCCAGGAAAAGATACTCAAAAGCGTCGGAGCCGACAGGGTTGTTCTTCCGGAGATGGAAATGGGCATTAAGCTTGCGACGACGCTCACTACCACTAACGTTATTGAGTTTATCAACCTTTCAAAACAGTACGGCATTGCCGAAATTGCGCCGATTGAGGAATGGTTCGGCAAGACGCTCCAAAAAGCTAATATTCGCGCCACTTATGGAATAAACATAGTAGCCATAAAACGCGCTAACAAAATAATCGTTACACTACAGGCTGACGATATAATCGAGTCTGACGATATTTTGGTTGTTATCGGAGAAAACGCGGATATTACGAGAGTCAGCAGGAAGCATTAATATGGAGATTATAAGGGCTTCGGAAAACAGGAAGTATAAGCTGATAAAATCTCTGGCGCAAAAAAAATACCGCGACGAGCACGGCTTGTTTATTATAGAAGGCGAAAAATTCGTTAATGATATACCCAAAGGCGAAGAACCTGTGTTTTTCATCTTTTCGGAAGAGTACTGCCGAAAAAACAAGGATCCGCGCCAAAACGGTTTTAACTCCGTCGTGCTTGCAGACTCGCTTTACGGCAAGCTCAGCGATGCGGTAACTCCGCAAGGGATAGCTGCGGTGTGCCGAAAAAGGGATTTCTCGCTTAACAGTATTATGACCGGCAAAAGCCTAATTGTGATACTTGAAGAGCTAAACAACCCCGGAAACGTCGGAACGATTATCAGAACAGCCGCGGCGGCGGGTGCCGACGCTGTGATTGTCTCTAAAAATTCGGCGGATATCTATAGCCCTAAGGTGTTGCAGGCCACCGCGTCCGCAATATTTTCGCTGCCGATTGTTACGGATGTCGATGTTTGTGACGCCATACTTTTTCTCAAGAATTCAGGCGTCACGGTATACGGAAGCAGCCTTGGTTCTTTGAATGATTTTTATGATTTAGACTATACAGGCTCTGCTGCGTTTGTGGTCGGCAACGAAGCCAGAGGTGTTTCTGAGGAAGCTTTAAAGCTATGCGACAAAGATTTCATAATACCCATTTCCGAAAAAGTTGACTCGCTGAACGCTTCTACAGCTGCGACCGTAATGCTGTTTGAAGCAATAAGACAACGTCAAAAGCCGATCCGCAAAGCGGGCGGTTGCACGCAAAAATAATAGATATGCAGGAGGTTATCATGGGCAATCCCACAGCAGAATTCTTAATGAAAAACGGAGATTCAATCCGGGTAGAATTATATCCGGAAATCGCTAAAAATACCGTAAACAACTTTATTTCCTTAACCAAGGACAATTATTATGACGGACTGATTTTTCATAGAGTAATCAGAGGTTTTATGATACAGGGCGGCTGTCCCCACGGTATGGGTACGGGCGGACCGGGTTATTCGATTAAAGGCGAGTTTTCCTCTAACGGCGTTTCGAACCCGATTAAACACGAGCGCGGCGTTATCTCCATGGCGAGAAGCTCAAACCCGGACTCTGCGGGTTCACAGTTCTTCATCATGCACGCCGATTCACCGCATCTTGACGGACAGTACGCCGCATTCGGCAAGGTCACGGATGGGATGGAAGCTGTCGATAAAATCGCGGAAACCGATACGGATTACGGCGACAGGCCGCTTAAAGAGCAGCGTATAGATAAAATCACGATAGAATTAAACGGTTATGAATACGATGACCCTCAAAAAATAGCCGGAATGTAATTATTACCGAGGAAGTTAACTACCGCATATAAACTTAGCGGTTACTCGAGCCGTAGTTGCGGCACAGTATATTGCTTCTGCGTTGCAATTAAAGAATAAATTAGCGGTTTGCTATCAGGGTGTTTAGTTTTCGGGTAATCCGGCACTTACTCGGAAGGCAAACCGCTAATGCTTGATGTCAGCAGGTTTTGCGGCAGCAAAGTCAGCGTTTGCACTCTCAAGCAAGCGGCGCTTATTTGAGCCGCATATTTTATTTTTGAAAAGAGAGATATTTTGAAGGCAGTCAATATCTATACCGATGGAGCCTGCTCGGGCAATCCGGGAAAGGGCGGCCTCGGAGGCGTCCTTTTATATAACGGGCACAGAAAAGAAATATCCGAGGGTTACCGCCTGACAACGAACAACCGCATGGAGCTGCTTGCGGTTATAAGGACGCTTTCGTTGCTAAAGGAGCCTTGTGATGTCAAGCTTTACACCGACTCAAAATATATAGTCGATGCTATAGAAAAAGCCTGGGTTATAAGGTGGAAAAAAAACAACTGGATGCGTACAAAAGATGAAAGAGCGCTAAATGTCGATCTCTGGGAAATGCTTCTTAAGCTCTTGGATATTCATAATGTGGAGTTTATCTGGGTTAAAGGACATGCTTCGAATGTCGAAAATAACCGCTGTGACGAGCTCGCAAGATCGGCATGTACTAACACCGAACTAAAAACAGACGAAGCATTCGAAAGCACAAGGCATTGACGCAGTAATGTATCGGAAAGTCATTTTCGGTTTTGCGTAAACTTGCCAAAACAGCACGTCCGCTGTATAATCTTAAGCGGAACATATACTCAATAAGCCAAGGAGCAATGCGGAAGCGTTTCACCGCATACTAACAGCATGCAATTCAATTCGATCGAATACATTGTTTTTCTTTTAATAATATGCCTTGTTTATTTTTGTTTGCCCGAGCTGATTAAAAAGTATTGGCTTTTGGTTGTGAGCTATTATTTTTACATGTGCTGGAATGCGGAATATTCACTGCTGATGCTTACCGCAACCGCCGTTAGCTATGTTTCGGGGCTTTTTATCGCGAGATCATCAAGTTTTGGCAGGAAAATTGCTTTAACTGCGGGTATTGCTGTCAACTTCGGTATATTGTTCTTTTTTAAGTATTACAATTTCACGGCCGAACTTTTGCAGGGCTTTTTTAACCTGCTGCCGGGCAGCGGGATAAACATGCCTGTGCTAAACCTGCTTTTGCCTGTCGGAATATCGTTTTTTACGTTTCAAACCGTTGGCTACATCATAGATGTTTATAGGGACAGCATCAAACCCGAGAAGGACTTTTTTGTTTACGCGCTGTTTATCTCGTTTTTTCCACAGCTTGTCGCCGGCCCGATCGAAAGAGCAGGAAACCTGCTGCATCAGTTAAGAAGCAAAATAAAGTTTGATTTTGAGCGTTTGAGAAGAGGGCTGCTTTACATAGCTGCGGGTTTGCTCAAAAAAATGATAATTGCCGACAGACTTGCTGTAATAGTAAATGCTGTTTATAACTATCCTTATAACGGGAATAACGGCCTGACATTTATAATTGCGACCGTGTGCTTTGCGTTTCAGATTTACTGTGATTTCTCAGCGTATTCGGATATCGCAAGGGGCAGCGCGTGCATACTCGGCTTTGACTTGATGGTCAACTTTGATAAGCCGTATTTTTCAAAATCTATACGGGAGTTCTGGCAGAGATGGCATATCTCGCTTTCAACATGGTTCAAGGACTATTTATACTTTCCGCTCGGAGGAAACAAAAAAGGCTCAAAACGCAGCATACTGAATCTTTTCATAGTGTTTTTCGTGAGCGGATTATGGCATGGGGCAGGGCTGACCTTTATAGTTTGGGGAATACTGAACTGGCTTTTCCAGGTTATCGAGAGACTGTTGTGGCCGTTCAAAAAAAGGGATTTCGGAATATTCAGCGTACTCCTGACTTTCGGCCTCTGCTGTTTTGCTTGGATTTTCTTCAGGGCTAACAGTATATCGGACGCTCTTTATGTCTGCAAGAGTATACTGAATTTTTCAGGCTGGAGCTTACCATCGAGCGCGGTTCTTACTCAGTGGCTTGACAGTAAAGAATATATTGTTGCTTTTGTTGGGCTTGCGTGTCTGCTGATATCCGAAAAACTTTCTTTCAGGATTAGTTTTGCGGAAGCGCTGAAAAACAGACCTTTGGTCTTAAGGTGGGCCATATATTTGCTCATTGTGTTCTCGATTCTTATCTTCGGAGTGTACGGCGGAAGCTACGAGCCTCAAACATTCCTGTACTTCCAATTTTAGCTGCACGGGTGAAAAAATGGTGAAATTAAAAAAGCTTATTGCGGCAACTGTTTTTTGTTTAATAGTGTTTACGATAATAAATTTTCTCGGTTGCGTTTTTAATCCGATTAAACTGACGGGTGAAAACAAAGACAGGAACCTCGACGCTATATTTCTAGGGTCGTCGTTTGTGTATTGCGCTGTTTCACCTATGGAAATATGGAAAGATTCACGGCTTAGAACCTATGTGTTGGGCGGGCCCGAGCAGTCTATGGATACGTCTTACTATCTGCTCGAACAGGAATTGGCGAAGACAAAAACCAAATATGTTTATCTCGATATAAGAGGGCTGAGCTTTTCCGATAATCGCGGCTTTGATACGGAAGATCCTCAAATGATTAAATTTCTTGACTTTCCGGTGGTAGCCCCGTTTGCAAAACTGATTTCGGCGGCAAACGGCAGAAAAATTGATTCTAACGGTTATTTTTATGATTTTTTCACTTATCATACTCAGTGGAAGAAGCTGACTGCTCAAAGCTTTAGCGATGCGCTGGAGTTGTTTACCGAAGGGAAGAAGCGCAGTGCATTGAGAGGCTACGTCTATCTTGATAAAGCGGGCACGCAATTGTATTTTGACGAAGGCGTTTACGAAGAAATATCCGACAGCTATTCGAAAAATTTTGAATATCTTAAAAAAATCGCCGCTCTTTGTGAAAAAAACGGCGTAACTTTGGTACTAATGACAACTCCGTCATGCAGAAAAGACTATTTTGACAATTATATCGATAAAGTCAAGCAGTTCTGCCCGCAGACGGAATTTATAAAAATGAACGACTATACTGAAACCATGGGCTTCGATTTTCATTCTGACATGTACGACAGTGGTCACGCAAACTATTTCGGAGCCGTAAAAATAAGCAGCTTTCTTTCAAATGATTTGAAAAAACGCGGCTGCACCCCCGGCGGAAGCGCTGAAACAAATAAAATATGGGAAAGTGACTATATCGAGTATCTTAATGAAATAAACGCCGCTAAAAGCTAAAAGAACCGGCACCCGTCATCGATTCGTTAGCTTGAGACGGTGTTACCGGTATAAAGTCATTATTTATAAATTTTACGATTTACAGTCGTTAAAGACAATACCAGTCTTAAACGACTGTAGGACGTCGGGCGTTAAACTCAAAACCGCTCAAGCTTCGCTTGGACGGTTTTGAATTTAATTGACTATAAATACTTAAACATGCCGCAATAACCTTAGAATAACGCTTGCAGCTTCCGCTTTTGTGACATACGCTTTCGGTTCGAAGCGGTCTTTTGCCCTGCCTGTCATGATGTTCATATTGTATACAGCCCGGACGCTTTCGGCATAAACCCCGTTTGTTTCCGCATAGTCGGTGAATACAGAGTTTAGGTCAACGCCGTTTGTATTTTGACTGCCGTTGATTACGCTATGGCACAAATACGCCAGCTCTTCCCGTGTGACTGTGTTTTTTGACGAAAAATCGGAAATTACTTTATTATCCTTAATACCTGTCGCGTGATTGAATATCAGTGCAAGTTCTTCGCCGGTAATAAATGAAAGCGGATTAAACATACCGTCGCCGTAATCCGGCAGCAACCCTTTTTCCGCGGCTTCCAACACATATGAATAGTACCAAACCGACGGGTTGTTTATGTCGGAAAAACTTTTAGGATAACTGATTTTATCGGATTTTTCGATTGAAACTATATACGTTCTCACAAATCCGGATTCCGAAGTTACGGCAAGCGCAAACGGCTTTATAAAATCAGGCTTTTCGGGTATAAAGTCATAGCTTGCGGCTTTCGAAACCACTGCGGTTATATCCGGATTGCCGAGTTTCATGCTTGCGGGAAGCGTGAGTCTAACCTGTCCGGTTTGCTGATTGATATCGGCACTGCGTCCGTTTAAGGTGAAACCTGTAAGCAAATTGCTGTCGGATTTGGCATAGTCAATCGAGAATGTATAGCTTCGTGAAACGCGAAGATCATTCTCGGTGAAGCTGACGTTTAAAGAAAGAAGATTTGTGCCGAGTGCCAAAGGCAGTTCAGGAAACGAAGCATTATCTATAGGCTTATTCATGAAGACTCTGTTGCCGTTTTGAAAATACGAAGCTTCGACTACCGCTTTGTCGTTTACGGGCACAAGTTTTGTCAGCATAAGGGTTTCGCCTGCTTCCGTATCGAGTTTGATTCTGTAGTTTGAGACTATTGCCGAAAACTTGTTTTTATTCTCTGTTTGAATGGCTCGATAGCAGCTCAACACTTCTTTAATACTGCAGCCCTGCTCAAAATCCGTATTCGGCACAAGATACATTTGCAGCCCCCAGAAGCAAGCGTAAAGTTCTTCGAGTTGTGATATGCCGGATACATCGAGCTGATTGTCACGCATGTATATCATTGCTCGCAGATACTGAGCGGTAGCATCTTTAAAACTTGTTTTTTCTTCGATGGTAATATCGGCACCGACAGTTTTCTTGACGTTTTTAATCAAATTGCCGATTTCCGCGGCAGTCAAGGCATAATCTTCTTTCGGAACCGCAGTTTTTCCCATTGTTCCTGTCATGGCCGTATAGACATCTTTTTTTATTGTTTCTATGTTTAGAAGTATCTGTTCTTCCGAAACATCCGTTGTCTGAGCTATGATCTGACCTGCGGAAAAACTGACTTCTTTCAGCATGGCATTGCGGTTTTGAGTGTTTGTCGCGGCAAAAACATTTGCTTGCAGCAGAAAGATTAATCCCGTTAGAATTACGGGTATAAATATTTTTTTCATAAAAGTTCCTCCGTTTTGCCTGTTGAGTTATGCACCTGTAAGTAATGTTTTAAAGTCCTTTTAAAGCTGTTTAACATAAAAGGCCAAAGGCTTGCCGAACTCCGAATCCGAAAAATACGTATCAATCTCAAAGTGGCGCACGAGTTCCATAGTGCCGAGCTTTGCGGTAACTATGCCGTTACTCACCATTGAAAAGTGAACGATTTTATCGTCTTTACCGTAAGCGACGATACAGTTTTCATTAGGATGCTCCGTTTTCATATAGCCTCTTTCGGTCATGAAAATATCCACATCGTTTACAGACGGTTCGCTTTCCCATGGCCAGGTGTTCATATAGTTTATACCGAGCGCATAAGAAAGGCAGTTATACTTGTCGGAAGCCGGAGCGATTTTTTCAAAATCTTTGCACAACTCGCTGAAAAATGAGGTGTTCATGCCGTTTGTCGTGTCGACGTACAGCTCTCCCGCTTTATGGATCGTTAGATACGATGCGGTCAGCGGCTTTGACTTTCCGGCTACCTTCAAGGTATAGCTTTTGCCGCCGAACAGGCTTACAAGTAAGCGCGAATAGTCGGTTTTTTGACCGTTAAACTCATAATTATCGTTTTGAGCCAGCAGAAGCCCCGTCTTTTCGTCATAAAGAGACAGAACGGTGTCCTCCTTTTCATACAGTCCGTTTGCGGGCAAGGCGGTTTGGATTATATAGTTTCCGGGGGCGTCAACAGTTATGGTAACAGCTGTTTCGCTGACAATAAATCCCGAGGCTGTGGGATTGACAAGCTTAGTTTTTGCTGCTTCCGTTTCTGCCGCACCCACATTTGCGCAGAATGACAGCACCGGCAAAAGTACCGATAAAAGTATTGCCGTAGTCTTAGAAAATACGTTTTTTCGCATAGCAAAATCCCTCCGTTATTTAATTTTCTGTGTCTTTTGAGGTGACAATACCATTCCTGATTTTGTGCCTCAATCCCCCTTTGGCCCGCGGGGCGGTATAAAGGGTGATTAAACCGCATGGTTTAATCGGGGGATCAATATTAATTCGGCAACAAAATATAGGAAAACGTCATATTTTGTTGTAAGACGCAGATATGCCGCATTGTAGCGCGGCGGCGTATCTAAGAGCGTCTGCTCGGCCCAAGTAACCGCGTAAGTATTATATGAGGTATTTAACTTCCGCGGTAATAATGACGCAACAAAGAAAAAAATGTTCCGTTTTGATTGCGCGGTTTATACACACCTCGAAGCAAAAAATAGTATTTCAGCCTTAATTTGACTTAATTTGCTCCTTGTCGAAAAAGAAAGTAAATCGGGAATTATCTAAGTGAGTGCTGATTTAATCGAACGGTTGCGCCCGCAAGCATCCCGCTCCGCACAAAGGTCGTATAACGTTTGCTAAGGACGAGGATGCACCGATTAAATCAGCCGAGTATCCGTCCAAAGTGATTTTATCGGTGTTTACCTAAAGTTTTATAGCGGTAGTCAGTCAAAGATCATTCAATCAAATAAAAAGGCTTCCGGTGTTTGTACCGAAAGCCTTTTTATTTGCTAACTCGCCTGAGAGGAGTCGAACCTCCGACCAAAGGTTTAGGAAACCTCTGCGCTATCCTCTGCGCTACAGGCGAATGACTAGTCTATTATAGTGAAAGCGAACCGCTAAGTCAAGCATAAATTATTGCCGTGCTGCTAACTTATGATAATTTCAGTATAGCTAACAAACGCAAGAAAATTTCATACCTCTGGGAAGAATAGAGGCATGAGAGAAATGTTAAATCGGAGCGAACGTAACAAAGCAGAAATCATCGGGATGTGCGTCAAA
>JAVBOO010000004.1:0-15209 GCA_031550435.1 Eubacteriales bacterium | reverse complement strand
GGGCGCTCTTTTACATCAAATTATTTTTACTTAAATTCAACCCCGCAACCCAATCGTTTAGCGTTTTTTAATTTAACGCCCGACGTCCTACTTTCTTTAATTACTGTTATTTTCTTAAACGACTGTAGCTTCTGACGTTTTTTGCGATTACACTGTAATCCGTTTGACAGCATTTTGTAATCAAGTTGTATCGCTATTGTAATCGATTCCGCTCTGTTTATTGCCGTGCGTGTTTGGAAAATCTCCCGAATAAGTATTTACTGCGGCAATAACTTACACGTCACTATCTTTTTGCAACCTTGGTTACCCAGACTTCGCAGCCGCTGACGGGATTTGCAGTACCAGCGTACATTTCGTTGCCCGAAGGCAAAAGTGTCCTCAGACCGTAGTTATTCGGATTTCCGAATCCGTTATAGCTCAGCGGCCTAAATCTTTCCCCATCGCTCGATGCAAACAGGTCGAACCCAAAATCCTGCGGAGCTTCAAAAATACTGCCGACAAGAGTTCTGAGCCACAAAGAAGCATTGAAATTCTTTATATTATCCAAGATATCCGTTTGCGAAAGCAATGCCAAAGCCGTCTTCCAGTTTGAAAAAAAGTTCTTGGCGTTTTCTTCGGTTAAAGGCGTTTTCGGAGTCAGTAAGCCTCTGATAATCGTGTAGAATGCCAAAGAAGAATCCCAGCTCGACACGAACAGACTTCCGTCAAAGGAACGAAGCTGCCAGCAATAGTTATTAAAAATATTGCCGAAGCCCGATTCGTACTTTCCGCAGTTTCTGGTTCCCTTTGTCGGAACAGTCGGAACTAACGGTTCTTTGCCGACGATTACTTCCCAGTCGTCGTTGTCATTGATTCTTATTAAGTCAAAACCCTTTAACGGGACAAATTTTTTATCGGGGTCAACACTTTTTACAGCCATCCAAACAGCCGTACCGACATACAGATTGCCGCTATGAACTTCCATGCTTATCGGCACTTCGTTCAGTTCATCTCCCGCGCCCTTATCAACTACAAGCTCCCAGTCTCCGCCGGAAGGGTCATGTGATTTCCATACCTCAAACCCGCCACTTGGAGACGTACCTATGTATAGGCAGCCGTTGTAGCTGATCATAGATGTTATTTCGCCCCTGATTCCGGTACCTGTAAAGTCAATGCTTTGCCAGCCTTTTTTCGGGTTTTTGCTTGAGTAGAGAAAAGTCCTTTGTTCTCCTATGTTTGAAGCATCAGTTGCGCTTATATACAGCGTTCTTCTGTGCTCGGTCATCGATCTTGTGCCGAATTTGTCCGGTATGCCCGCAGGTATCAGCTCCCAGCTCGTACCGTTTATACTCATGGCAAGATATGGTGTGTCATTTATCGTATGGCAGCCGGCATAAAGTGCGGGCACTCCGTTTTCATCGGTGTATTTAACCATTACTCGAAAACCGAGAACGGTCTTGTCTTCAGGGGCGGTGTAAACTCTCTCCCAGTTCCTTCCGTCGTCTTTTCTGTGCCTCCAGATTTCGGCGTTGTTCACTGCGTTATCGGGGGTATAATCAGCGGGCGGCTCCAACCCTAAACTCTTAAACCCCATGTAAAACGTGTTTCTCGCAGTTCCTACATAAACATGATTCCCAAACTCGGCCATACTCCAGGCATAGTTGTTCTGTCTCGCGTTAGCGGGGTCCTCGGTGTCGAACCCGTTTGCCAAAGTAATTTTTTTAAAGCTGTACTTGTCTATGCAAATCGCCCCTAATATATATTTGACGGCCCGTCTATATATACTATGGAAATTGTCGAATAAGTGTGCATTAAGACAGTTTTTGGCTTAAACGACTGTTTAAGGCAGCGTTGCGAAACCCGACATTTTGAACCAAGCCCCGGGAGTTTTGCTTTTGGGAAGTGTTGAAAATTGCGCACAAAACCCACTTTAGTTGGTTAAGCGAGCGGCGCTCTCCATTGAAAAGTGGTGTTTTCCCATTTTCAACGGAAAGCCGCAAGGCGATTTTTCAACGCTCCCTATAAAAAACGGAAAGACAGGAACAGATAATCCCTGTCTTTCCGCCGTGCTCCACGCTTGTTTTTACTTGTTTTTTGAAGGCTTGTTTCCGTAGAACTGATAATAATCCGTTTTAATCATTCCGTTAAACAGCTTTCTCTTCGCATCGGCCCGCCTGCCGTAAAGCTTCTCAAAAAATTCGTCCGGCGTAATAACATAGACCGACCAGTTTATGTTTCTTGCAAACAATTTGCCCATATCCGTATAAAGCGCGGAAACATCATTGTAATTCCCTAAGCGCTCCGCATACGGAGGATTTGTTATCATTACGCCGTACTCGGAAGGAAGAACGATATCTCTAAACGGTTTGCACTCGAAGCTGATACAGTCGTCAACTCCGGCAAGCCCCGCGTTATGCTTCGCCAGAGCGATTGCCTTCTCGTCAATGTCCGAAGCGTATATTTCGGGAACAAAATCAGTGTTTATCTCGGCGTACGCCTGTTTTCTGGCGTTTTTCCAAAGTTCCTGCGGTATACACTCCCATTTTTCGGAAACAAAGCTGCGTGAAAGTCCGGGAGCTATATTTTTCGCAATCATTGCCGCTTCGATCGGTATTGTGCCGGAGCCGCACATCGGATCCAGCAAAACCCTGTCTTTGCGCCAATAACTGAGTTCTATCATTCCGCAGGCCAATGTTTCTTTTATCGGTGCGGCTGTGCTTTTCTCCCTGTAGCCGCGCTTGTGCAGCCCGGCTCCGGTTGTGTCAATAGTCAGCGTAACTGCGTCTTTAAGTATCGATACCTGAATCTTATACTCCGCTCCGGTCTCGTCGAACCATTCGGTCTTATACTTCTGTTTAAGCCGCTCAACGACAGCTTTTTTCACTATCGACTGACAGTCGGGAACACTGTAAAGCTTTGAGCGCACAGATTTTCCTATGACGGTGAACACGCCGTCTTTTGCAATCCAGTCCTCCCATGGCAGCGCTTTTGTGCCTTGAAAAAGCTCTTCAAACGAAAGTGCCGTAAACTCCCCCATTTTTAAAAGAACTCTGTCGGAAGCGCGCAGGTTAATATTGGCATACGGTATCGCGCCGATGTCTCCAGTGAAATCGACTCTTCCGTCAGCCGCGGTTATATCCGTAAATCCCAGAGCCGCGACCTCGCGCTTAACCGTGGCTTCAAGCCCGAAGGCCGATGTTGCGATAAAATTTAACTTTGACATAGGTATTTTCCTTGATATAATAATATTGTTTGTTTCATATTTTAAGAGTATACAATAACGGAGAGATTATGTACAGCATTATAAAGAAAAGCGGCAGGGCAAAGAGAGCCCGGCTCGAAACAGTACACGGAACTATACAAACACCCGTATTTATGAACGTCGGAACGGTCGCCGCGATTAAAGGCGCAGTTTCAACAGAGGATTTGGAAAATATCGGAGCTCAGGTTCAGCTTTCGAATACGTATCACCTGCATGTCCGCCCCGGAGACGAGCTTATACATAAGCTCGGCGGTCTCCATAAATTTATGTCGTGGAATAGGCCGATACTGACAGATTCAGGCGGTTTCCAAGTGTTTTCCCTCAGCGGTATACGCAAGATCAAAGAAGAGGGCGTATACTTTTCTTCGCATATCGACGGTAGAAAAATATTCATGGGACCCGAGGAAAGCATGAGCATACAGTCAAATATCGCCTCAACCATCGCCATGGCTTTTGACGAATGCGCGCCGTACCCCGCAACTGTCGAATACATGCGCGACTCGGTAGACAGAACGACGCGCTGGCTTCACCGCTGCATCGCCCAAATGAAAAAACTTAACTCAGATGAAAGAACGATTAACCGTAATCAACTTCTTTTCGGCATAAATCAAGGCGGAACATATGAAAAAATCAGAATCGAGCACGCAAAGGCAATATCCGATTTAAACCTTGACGGTTATGCCGTCGGTGGGCTGGCAGTCGGCGAGACTCACGCGGAAATGTACAGAATACTCGATGAGGTAGTTCCGCATCTTCCGCAGGACAAGCCGACATATTTGATGGGCGTCGGAACACCGGAAAATATACTGGAATCAGTCGAAAGAGGAATCGACTTTTTTGACTGCGTTTTACCCGCCAGAAACGGCCGCCACGCTCACGTTTTTACAAAAACCGGAAAAATCAATTTGATGAATCAGAGGCACGAGTCGGACGAACGCCCGATTGACGAGGGCTGCGGCTGCCCGACCTGCAAGCGCTATTCCAGAGCATATATCAGGCATTTGTTTAAGGCAAAAGAAATGCTCGCAATGCGCCTTTGCGTTTTGCACAACCTTTATTTCTACAACAATTTGATGACAGAAATAAGAGAAGCGCTCGATAACGAGCGCTTTGAAGAATACAAGAAAAACAGACTTAACGAATGGTCAAGCGGAGAATAACCGGGAGATTATTTCGAGTATCTCGCTCTTTCCCCTCCGATAAGCTTCGGCCTGCTTTTCAGGCAGCTGACATGGGCCTCGCCGATTTGTTTTATCGAGGGGCGAAACGGTATCTGCACGAACTTGATATGCATACCTATCGAGGTATCGCCGATATCTATGCCCGCGTGAGCACATATATGCTCGACAAGTACGGGGTTTTCCGCTTTGTTATAAGCCGCCAGGCTGCATGAACCTCCGGCGTTCAGCGCCGGAACAACGTTTACGATTTCGAGCCCGTATTTTTCCGCAGCTTCATATTCGACAACAAGGGCGCGATTTATATGCTCGCAGCCCTGCACGGCAAGATAAATGCCGTGCTTTTTTGTTACATGCAAAACAGCGTCTATGACGGTTTCGCCTGTTTCCGCACTCGGCGCTTTTCCTATCACGCCGCCGTTTATCTCGCTTGAGCTGCAACCGAGAACGAGTATCTGCCCCGGCTTAAGCGCGGCGCTTTCAATAAGCTCAGTGCAAACCGTTACTATACCCGAATATACTTTTTTCAGATCAACAGCCATCGTATCCTCCCGACCGAACCAAGAAATCACTTATAAACCGTACACAGGCATATTTCTCAACGAACTTTAGACACCTTTCAAAGGCTTAATATGCTTGACATACCTGAATCTCAGCACAATGCCCACAGCCGTTTCGAATATCAGCATTGTAAACGCTGCCGTCATTATAATGTCCAGCCCGAAAAATTTCATCGCGTACCTGACGACAATCGGGACAATAACGTAGGTTGCGGCGCACGACATCATCAAAAAACCCGGTAAGT
The DNA here is from genome assembly GCA_031550435.1 of Eubacteriales bacterium. Taxonomy (GTDB): domain Bacteria; phylum Bacillota; class Clostridia; order Lachnospirales; family WRAX01; genus JAVBOO01. Next base: position 9,985 of record JAVBOO010000004.1, on the reverse strand, counting down.
ATGTCGCCTTCGGGAAGTAGTCGCCCAATACGCCTATGAGCAGCGGATAGGCCATGCTCACAAGCCCGCCCGTAAGAAAGAAAAATACAAAACGAACGCCGGTATCGGGAATAAACAACGCTCCCGCCGCAGTCAGTACGGACAGAGCAGCGTTAAACATCAGGAAAAACGTACCGTGAACCTTATGCAATAGCGCCGAGAAAACAAGGCTAAGCAGCGCTCCGCCTATTGTAAACACTGTTATAAAATTCACTCCGGTTTCGTACGGTATGCCCAGATATTCAACAGAGTAAGTTCCTATGAATGTCAAAAGAACGCTTGAGAATATGCTGTAGGCCACCATTATGGATACCATAAGTATAAAATCCGGGAATACCTTGCCCTTTGTAGTATAATTCGAAGCTTTACCGGCGACCAAAAGCTCGTTTTTCGGGAACTCAATGAACAGGGTTATTACGAATATAACAGCCATCAATATCCCGAGCCCGTAGTACGCCCAGGCAAAAGTCTGACCACGGGACACAAGCAGACCGAGAGAAAGAGGAACAGCCATTCCGCCGAAGCTGAACGTAAACTGGCAAAAGCCCATCAGACTTGAGTATTTCCCGGGGTTTCCGAGCAGAAATGTCCTCATGCAGCCGTTGTCAACGAGGGCGTGACCCGCGCCGCAAAGACCTGTGGTTAGTAATGCGAGGTTAAGTGATTTTGAAAGCGGTACCGTGAAAAACATAAGAAGCGGCAGCAGCATTCCCAAAATTACTCCGGTTTTCGCGCCGAACTTATCAACAAGCTTACCCGAGAAGAAAAGGGCGACAATCCTTCCGAACGAGTACGCCGACACAAGATAGCCGACTGTGGCAACCGGTTTTTCAAAATGAACCTTCAGCAATTCCAAAGCTGCTCCGGAAATTTGGAATGCCGCTCCGTAAACGATAAAGCCCGCGTACAATATTGCTATCGCCGCTATAAATGATTTTTTAGATGATTTCATAATTCCTCCGATATTGATACTTATATAAACGCTGATTAATTGACTCTAGACAGATACTCGGCGATTAAATCATCACTTACTTATATCCGCAATCCTGCCAACGCTCTATTGCGTTTCCCATTCCCAAATACACTCTTTCCTTGCTCCTTCCTTATATAAATCATGCCAAACAGGCAGCTCGGCAATTCTTACAAGCTCGGCTCCGAGTTTTTCGCAGACTCTTTGAGAAGACCGATTTGTTATATTGTTTGTTATAAGTATGCTCTTGAAGCCGTGAAGCCTTATAAGCGGTTTCAAAAGCTCGCAGGCTTTTGCGGCATAGCCCTTTCCCCTGAAAGCTTCGATAACACCGTAACCTATATGCCCGCCATAATATAAGGATTCGGTCATCCCGATCCTCAGGTCAATCGTTCCGATCTTTTCGCCGTTTTGTTTAATATCGAAAAAGTATGCCGGCACCCATTTCTTTTCCGGTACCGCAACAGTTTTTTTCACACATTCGAGTCCAAACTGCCCATCGGCAAGCTTTATATCATAAAACCCCGCAAACTCCGAGGGCGTATACATCCTGCTTTTAACCGCCGCATAAATATCACGGCCGCAAATATTTTCTGCCGAACAGCTTCCCTGCCGGGAACATTCCTCTTTTTCCATTCCGGATTTTCGTAAAACCGCAGCGCAGGCAGCATTATCCGGGGAAATACACGCTTCGATTCTGCCAATGCCGGCACTGTAGATCATATATTGTATTACTGCCTTTGTCGCCTCCGCGGCATAACCGTCTTCGGCAAACTTTCTCAAGAAGCGGATTTCTGCGGACGCTCTTGAGTTTTTCCTGCAAATACTAAAAATCCCGACGCTGCCGATAACCTCTCCGCAGTTTTTAAGTTCGGCTGACCACAGATAAATACTTGCAGGATCGATAGCACCATACCGGGCTGTTAAATGAGTCTTATCCCCTTCGGCATCCGAAGCCGCTCCCGTTCCTAAGAACCCGTTTGCGTCATTGACTTTAAGCCGAAATGCGGGATTGCTGTCGGCTTCGCTGCCGGACTCTCTCAGTATCAGCCGTTTTGTTTCTATCGTTCCGGCAGCTGAATCGCTACTCATTGTTTTTTCTCCCGACATACATAATATGCTCTGCAAACGCAAGCAAATCCTCCCGTTCGCACACGCTTTCGGCAAGGTCAATCCACTTTTTGACTGTTTCGGGTGAGCTTTGAAGTATTGTCGGTTCGTTAGGCGCAAGCATGCCCTCCTGGCTGAACAAGTGCAGCTTTTCGAGGCCAAAGCTTTCAAAAAACGGGGCTATATCCCTGATACGTGCAAAATAAGCCTTTGTAAACGCATCTCCTGCAAATTCTTTATCCTGCTCAAACAAGCGAAAGTCTTTCGCCACACGTACTTCGTTAATCATATCTGGTTCGTATTTCATACTGTAAATCACACCCGCATACGAGGATATAAACGATGCAAAAATAACGCCGCCGGTTTTTAGCAATTTCAGGCAGGCATTAACCGCGGCTCTTCTGTCCTCATCCGTCAGCAAGTGATAGAGCGGTCCCATCAAAAGCACAACATCAAATTTTCCGGAGGCAATCTTGTCGGCTTCTCTCGCGTCTCCGACCAGTGTTTTAAAGTCAAGCTTCGCTTCTTTTCTCTTTTCCTCGGCAAACGCGATATTGCCCCGAGAAAGGTCTATAAGCGTGACATCGCAGCCTTTCTCCGCCAAATGCAAAGAATATCTGCCCGGACCGCCTCCGCAGTCAAGTACTCTTGCTCCTTTTACGGCATAGCGGTCAACGAACCTTTTTGTAATTTCAAACTCTATCGGATGGCGCTCGAGCCTTTCCCATTCCGCAGTAACATAACCGTCATAAAATTCGCTTACCGTTTTGTTGTCGTCCATGTGTGTCCTCCTTTTGTAGTCCTTGACATATAATTTCAAGAAACTATAATAATAACAGACATGGCCGTATATGCCTGCCCGTATAAACCGTGATTGTGAGATTCCGAGGTTTTTTGCTTCGTAATATAATACCGGTAACGGCAATTAATATCAACTACATGGAGGCAACATGAGTAAAAGAGTTTGTTTAATAGTTCTTGACGCCTGCGGAATAGGCTCTTTGCCCGACGCAGCCGACTTTGGCGACGAAGGCTCAAATACAATCGGGAACACATATAACGCCTGCGATAAAATAAATATACCGAACATGCTGAAAATGGGGCTCGGTAATATCGAAGGCTCTTTGATGCCGCGCGAAGAGAATCCGAGTGCCGCCTACGGCAGACTTGCGGAAAAAACGCTCGCAAAAGACACAACGAGCGGTCATTGGGAAATGGCGGGAATTGTGCTTGAACCCGCTTTCAAAACCTATCTGAACGGTTTTCCGGATCAACTGGTCAAAGAACTCGAGAAACGCTTCGGCAGCGAAATACTGGGGAACATAGCCGCTTCCGGCACGGAAATCATCGTTCGTCTCGGAGACGAGCACAGAAGCACAAAAAAACCGATTGTTTACACCTCTGCGGATTCCGTTTTGCAAATTGCGGCAGACGAGGAAATTATTCCTATAGATCGGCTTTACGAGCTGTGCGAAATCGCCTACGAAGTCTGCAAACCTTATCACATCGGCAGAATCATAGCCCGCCCGTTTGTGAAAAAAGACGGAAAATTCGTCAGAACAGAGCGCAGAAAAGACTATTCGGTTCCCCCCTTTGCGGAAACCATACTCGACAGAATATCGTCGAACAACATGGAGGTCTACGGCATAGGCAAAATCGAGGATATATTCTCTCATAAGGGCCTGACAGGCTCCAACCATACCACAAATAACAAAGACGGCATAGAAGAAATAATTTCGGCGCTCGGCAAAGTAGAGAACGGGCTTATCTTCGTTAACCTGGTCGATACGGACATGCTCTACGGCCACAGAAACGATGTGCAGGGATTTGCGGATTCGCTTTCATATTTTGATTCAAAACTGCCGCAGATCGTTTCGGCGCTTCGCGACGACGATTTGCTGATAATCACGGCCGACCACGGCTGCGACCCGACAACACCTTCTACCGACCACAGCCGAGAGTATATACCCGCGCTTATATACGGCAAGCACGTAACTCCCGGAAGCTTCGGAACAAGGGACAGTTTTTGCGATATAGCCGCAACCGTTATATCAAGTCTCGGTCTTAAGCAATGGGAAAGAGGAAGAACTCTGCTGTAATCACGCGGCAGAAATATTTTGTTCGGGGGGAAAGCAGTGGCTAGTTTTGGATTTATAGGCTTCGGAAGCATGGCAAAAATGCTGATAAACGGTCTGGTTGAATTTGCAGGAATTGACGCCTCCGAAATCATCGTTACACGGAAAGACGAAAGCAGACTGACCGAGATATGCGAACTGTATAAAGGCATTAAAGTCTGTAAAAGCTTAAGAGACATCGCTGAGGGCGCGAAATGTATTTTTGTCTGCGTAAAACCCAACGACGTTAAAAATGTTTTGGATGAGATAAAACCCTTTATTTCAAAAGATACTCACGTTATTTCACTGGCCGCCGCCGTTAAGCTCATTAATATCCAAAACTTACTGCATTGCAAGGTATCTGTGCTTATACCGTCGGCAGTGTCGGAAATCGGCGAGGGTATAAGCCTTTTCAGCCACGGCCCGAACGTAACGGAGGAAGACAGGCGCTTTATATACGGCCACATAGGCAAATTCAGCACGATAAAGACAATAAACGACGATGATATGGGGCTTGCGTCCGAACTCACAAGCTGCATGCCGGGTTTTGTCGCCGCTATATTCGATAATATGTCAAGGGCGGCATTGAAGCATAGCTCTTCGTTTTCGGCATCAGAAATTTCGGAAATGATTAATCTTACGGTTTTCGCAGCTTCAAAACTCATGCTTGAAAAAGAGATAAGCTACACGGATTTAATTACAAAAGTCGCGACAAAAGGCGGTATAACCCGGGAGGGTGTCTGTGTTTTTGATGAGATGTTGCCGAAGGTCTTTGAGTCGGTCTTTTCAAAAACACTTGAAAAAAGAAGTTTGATCGAAAGCAGCATAGACACCGAATTTAAGTAAACCGAAGCGAGTTTTAAGTAAAACAAAGCCGTTCAGGCAATACGGCTGAACGGCTTTGTTATAATATATCTTACTCAGTTAATTCTTTTCCGCAAGCCTCGTTACCGCAAGTCCAAGCTCTTCGAGCTGCTTAGCGTCAACTGTCGAGGGTGCGTCGGTCAGAAGACATGATGCGTCCTTGACTTTCGGAAATGCAATAACGTCTCTTATATCCGGCTCGTTCGCGAGCAGCATTATCAGCCTGTCAAGACCGAAGGCGATTCCGCCGTGCGGAGGAGCTCCGTATTTAAATGCGTTTAGTATATGGCTGAAACGTCTGTAAGCATCCTCGGAGCTTATTCCGAGCGTGTTAAACATCATTTCCTGTACTTCTTTTTGGTAAATACGAATACTTCCGCCTCCGGCCTCGTAACCGTTTATTACAAGGTCATACGCCTTTGCGCGCATTTCCTTCGGATTGCTCTTAAACAGTTCGATATCTTCGTCCATCGGGGATGTAAACGGATGGTGCTTCGCGTAGAAACGTCCGTCCTCCTCGCTCCATTCCAGAAGCGGAAATTCGGTGACCCAAACAAACTCGTAACCTTCTTTGTAAAGGTTCTGTTTTGCGGCAACCTCGGTTCTGATGTTTCCTAAAGCGGTCAGTACGATTTCGTTGTCGGCATCGGCAGTGATAAGAACAAGGTCTCCGCTTTTTGCGCCGAATCTGTCGCAAATCTCTTGCAGCCTGTCGTCGCCGAAGAACTTCGACAGCGTCGTCTTATACTCTCCCGACTCTGATATCGCTATCCACATAAGCCCTTTAGCTTTAAAGAGCTTCGCGGTTTCGCCGAGCGCGTCAATCTGCTTTCTCGAGTATGCCGCACATCCTTTGGCACAGATTCCTCTGACGGAGCCGCCTGAGTCTATCGCGCCTTGGAACGCGGCAAACTCGCTTCCGTTAACGATATCCGTGATGTTGTTTATCTCCATGCCGTAGCGAAGGTCAGGCTTATCGACTCCGAAACGTTCCATCGCTTCTTTATAGGTAATTCTCGGTATCGGAAGCTTTATGTCATAACCCACGGTCTCTTTGAATAAAGCCTGTATAAGCCTTTCGTTAACGGATATAACGTCCTCTTGGTCAACAAAAGACATTTCGATGTCTATCTGCGTAAATTCGGGTTGCCTGTCGGCTCGGAGATCCTCGTCTCTGAAACAACGCACAATCTGGAAATATCTATCAAAACCCGACACCATGAGAAGCTGCTTGAAAACCTGCGGCGATTGCGGCAGAGCGTAAAAATTCCCCGGGTATATTCTCGATGGAACGAGATAGTCCCTCGCTCCTTCAGGCGTGGATTTTGTCATAACAGGCGTTTCTATCTCCAAAAATCCGTTGTCTGACAGAAAACGCCTTACAGTCTGAGCCGCTTTATGGCGAAGTATAAATGTTTTTTGAAGCTCCGGGCGTCTCAAGTCAAGATATCTGTATTTTAAACGCATTTCCGTGTTAACGCCTTTATCGAGAACCTGAAACGGAGGAACCTCCGCCTCGGAAAGCACTCTGATCTCGCTTGCGAGTATTTCAATTTTGCCCGTTTCCATGTTCGGGTTAATCTGGTCTTCTGCCCTCGCCATGACCGTACCTTTAACGGCGAGAACATATTCGCCTCTGATCTCCTCGGCCTTTTTAAATATTTCCTCGGAAACCTTTTCGGTATCAACGAAAATCTGGACAAGACCGGTTCTGTCTCTCAACGCTATGAAAATAAGCTTTCCAATATCTCTTCTCTTGTTTACCCAGCCCATTACGGTTACTTCACTGCCCAGCAGTTTTTCCGTAACTTCGGCGCACATATGGCTTCTTTTTAAGCCTCTCATGCTTTCACTCATATATATCGCTCCTTAGAGGTTAAATTTCAGCTTCGCTTAGTCTACTTTCCGGCGGTCTCGCACCGCCCGGTATCAATATCGGGCATCAGCTTTTTTATGTCTTGGGCATTGAGCGCGGCTTCCGTCTGTTCACCAGTGGACATATTTTTAATTTTAACCTTGCCGGATCTTATTTCATCTTCCCCGATAATAACTGAATAGCGCACATTCAGCTTATCGGCGTACTTCATTTGCGCTTTCAGGCTTCTGCCCATCGCATCGCATTCCGCGGAGACTCCGAGCTTGCGCAGCTCGTATGTCAGTGCGGCCGCCGCGGCCGCCTGCTCGGGGCAATATGAGCCCACAAATATGTCTGTACCGGGGTTGTAGCCGGGTATGAGATTTTGCTTTTCGAGTATAGCGACAAGCCTGCCAATACCCATACCGAAGCCTATAGCGCAGGTTGGCTCTCCGCCGAAGCTCTCTATAAGATTATCGTAGCGCCCGCCGCCCGCAATCGTGCCCTGTGACGATGCGCCTTCGGGTATAAACTCAAAAACTGTCTTCGTGTAATAGTCCAGCCCCCTGACGAGGCGCTCATCATGTGTAAAAGGTATACCGAGCGCATTTAGCGCTGATTTCACACTGTTAAAGTGCCCTGTGCATTCCTCGTCGAGACTTTTCGAGATAAGAGGGGCTCCTGATATTATTTCGGCGCAAGAGGGGTTTTTGCAATCAAGTACGCGAAGAGCATTTCTTCCGAAGCGTTCTTTGCAGGTCGGGCACAACTTCTCGAAGTTGCTGCTTATAAAAAGCTTTAGCGCTTCGTTATAGCGCTCCCTGCAATCCGGGCAGCCTATACTGTTTATGTGCAGTTTAACGTCTTTTACCCCTAGCCTTTGCAGAAGCTCCCAGGCAACTGAAATAACCTCGGCATCGGCAAAGGGGCTTGCCGAACCGATATGCTCGACCCCAAACTGGAAAAACTCTATGTCTCTTCCGCTCTGCGGTCTTTCCGCACGGAAACACGGCTCGATATAAAACAGCTTGACCGGCATGGGCATCTGGCGCATACCGTGCTGAACATAAGCGCGGGCAACTCCCGCAGTCAGCTCCGGCTTCAGGGTTAGGCTTCTTCCGCCTCTGTCCTCAAAAGAAAACATCTCTTTTTGTACGATATCGGTTGTATCGCCGACTCCTCGCTTGAAAACCTCCGTGTATTCAAACGTCGGTGTCTTAATCTCACTGAAACCGAAATCCCTGCATGTCTGCCGGATTTGCTCCTCGACCCACTGCCAGTTATGCAGTTTGGCACCAAACCTGTCTTCAGTTCCTTTGTAGCATTGGTATTTGTTGCTCATAGCAGCACGTCCTTTCTTCGGAGCATCTCGTCCGTTCTTTGTATATATTCGTCAACGTTCTTGACGTTAAACGCTCGCTCAAGCCGGTTTTCCTCTGGATAATAAACCTTTGTGACGGACCCCGCCCCGGCGGCATAAACAGTTTGCTTCTCTTCGGTTATTACTATATTATACACGCACTCGCGGCCGTACTTCGCATATCCGACGTTCTCAAAGTTTCCCAATGTGTTCTTCTGCCTATACATGTAATACGGCTCCAGGCTCTCGCTCTTGCAAAGAGAATAGCACAAATCCACCATATCGTCCAAGGTTTTGAAATCGGACAGCTCATGTTCGGACAGTTCTTCCTTCAGCCTTGCGGCGCGTTTAACGCTCAGTGCATGCGCCGTAAGCGTGTTAGGCTTTAGGCTCAGTATTTTTTCGAGTGTGTTGTTAACGTCGAAAACCGTTTCCCCGGGCAGTCCGAGGATTATATCTATGTTTATGTCTTTAAAGCCTATATCAAGCGCTTCTCCATACGCCCTCAAAAAACTTTCGACACTGTGTAAACGTCCGATTTTTTCAAGAGTAAGCGGGTTCATCGACTGCGGGTTAACCGATATTCTGTTTACTCCGTATTTCTTCATCAACTTAAGTTTTCCGGGCGTTATGGTGTCCGGCCTGCCTGCCTCGTATGAAAACTCCGTTTCCGCCTCTAAATCAAAATTCTCGGCTATGCCGGACAGCAAGCGTTCCGTCAAGTTTTCATCCAGCGACGTAGGAGTTCCTCCGCCAATATAAACGCTTTTTAAGCGCTCGCCTCTCGACTTTATTTTAGCCGAAATATAACTCAGCTCTTTTTTCAGGCACTCGACATACTCGGGCATAATATGGGCATATTTTGCGGCAGGATACGATGTAAACGAGCAGTACAGGCACCTTGTCGGACAAAACGGTATTCCGACATACAGAGACACATCTTTGGCTGTACAGGAAGAGAGCACGCGTTCTTCGGCGCGGGCGGTTTCGATGCACAGTCTTGATTTTTTTGGAGTAACGAAATAGTCGTTCTCGAATATTTCGGATATCTTCTCTTCGGAAGTTCCGCCGCTTTTATACAAATGTACTTTTTTAGTCGGTCGTATGCCTGTGAGTATACCCCAAGGCGGCGTGATACCGGTCAACCGCTTCATGCACTCAAAAACTGTGGTCTTTATCACGTTATTAATTTGGTCTCCGGGCGAATCCGCCAGAGGCAGGCTATGCTCTGCAACGGGGATTTTGTCCCTGTTTACAACCGCCCGGCAAACTCCGCCCTCTATAATACTTTGAACCGTAAGACCGTCCGAAAGCTCGTTGACCAAACTGTAATGCAGATTCGGGAAAAACAACTGTATAACGGTATAAACATCGTGGTGATACTCGTGGCCTGTAAGAATGTAGTCCATGGCTGCCTTTCGGAATGTTGAAACGGCTAAACAAGCAAGCTCGTTTAGTCCGTTTTCCACTTCATTCACTATAAAACATTATTTTACGTCTCAAACCGCCAAAAGTCAAGCGTCAGGCAACGCCCGTGCTGCTAACTTATGATAATTTCAGTATAGCTAACAAACGCAAGAAAATTTCATACCTCTGGGAAGAATAGAGGCATGAGAGAAATGTTAAATCGGAGCGAACGTAACAAAGCAGAAATCATCGGGATGTGCGTCAAA
>JAVBOO010000030.1:0-26738 GCA_031550435.1 Eubacteriales bacterium | reverse complement strand
ACAACGCGCACCCGCTTAGTAGCGATAAGTTTGCAATGTATGTTGCTGACTTCCTTGTTTCTTCTTACTTCTTATACTTCTTCATCTGTCTTCTTAAATGCTTTTTGCGATATTCGGTTTTCAGTGCGTGGTTGGCTCCGTATCACAAATGTGAGGTGTTTAATATGGCTAAGGCTAAAAGAGGCAGAGGAATCAAAAAGACGGCTAATTGGCGCGGTACTTGTCCTTCATGCAAAAGAACAGGCGTTAAACTTCTTTGGGTTAAAAGCGAAGGCGAGAGCCAGATTAAGACTTGCAAAGTTTGCGGCAATTAGTGTACGCTGAAAGTTATAATTGTATGCTCCGGGGTGTAGCGTAGCTTGGCTAGCGCGCCTGATTTGGGATCAGGAGGTCGCAGGTTCAAATCCTGTCACCCCGATTTCTAATGCATACGATAATGTCGGTTTTGTTTATTTATATAGTAATATTCCTTGATAGCTCAGCGGTAGAGCATCCGGCTGTTAACCGGAGGGTCGTAGGTTCGAATCCTACTCGGGGAGTTTTTTGTTTGCCTTTTTGTAGGTTAATAGGTTTAGTCTCTAAAGCTCATTTTAGCGCAGACAATGATGACTTGGTTTAAAAAGCTGTACTCGGTTTTGACCGAGTACAGCTTTTTTGGTGCCAACAAATACCTCCACCCCGGTATAGCCGGGGGAGTAAAAGAGCTTTAGCGGTAAGCAACCTCAGTGCCGGAGATACCCACAAGAATGCCCACATCGGCGTTTTTCAGTGCGGGCGTGTCGTTGATGCCGTCATCTGTTACCGACACCACGTTGCCAATATATTGAGCAGCTTTACTACACGCATTTTAACAGTGTGCGCGCTTCTTGCGATAACATTAATGGCCGGGAGGCGTTCGCGCAGTTCGCCGTCAGTTAGATGCTCCAATTCTTGCGTTTGCTCGGCCCAAGTAAGCGCGTAAGTATTTTATACGGTATTTAACTTCCGCGGTAATGGAAGGGTTGGTCTCTGTTGAAAAGAGCTTAATTTCAAATTTTGTACCGGCTTCGTAAGTGAAGTCTTATTTGAATTTCTTTTTTTACAAATTCATGAGGTTCTTCTAAGCACTTAGAAAAAAGCGACGCTTATTTTTTGCGAGCGGAATAAAAAGCTGTGTTAATGCGGATTCTAATTAGGTACTGATCAGTTTTGCAATGTAATTATGACCGCGGAAGTTAAATATCGTATAAAACACTTACGCGGTTACTTGGGTCTTGCAGACGCGCTTAGATACGCTGCAACGCTCCAACGCGGCGCATCTGCGTCTAAGCTGGGGAACAACAAAATATAGCGTTTTCCTATATTTTGTTGCCAAATAATAAATTCCGACGAGGTAAATATGACAAAGCTCGTATCAATGGCGCTCGCGCCGGTTTTAATATGCCTCTTATATCTGTACATCAGAGATAAATACGAGAAGGAGCCTGTAAAACTCTTGCTTACAGGTATAATCTACGGAGTGGTGATAACTTTCCCGATTATACAATGCGAGACGTTTATGACCGCGCTTACTCCTATAGGAGGGAGGCTGTCCGAAGCCTTTTTTGCATCTTTTTGTGTCGCTTCGCTTGTTGAAGAGGCGATGAAATTTATTGTATTGTTCTTTCTTACATGGAGAAACGACAACCTTAACGAGCGCTTTGACGGCATTGTGTATTCGGCGTTTATAGCTCTCGGGTTTGCGGGATTTGAAAATGTTTTATATGTTTTAAACCCTGACCTGGGAGGTATGAACACGGCGTTAATGCGTGCGCTTATTTCCGTACCCGGCCATGCTTTCTTCGGTGTTACTATGGGTTATTACTTTGCCATGGCAAAGCTTGAAAGAGAAAAAAGAGGAACGCACATCCTAAAGGCTTTTATTGTAACATACGTTGTGCACGGATTATTCGACTTTATACTTCTGTCGGGAGCGCTGTACACCATGCCCATTTTTGTGGCATTTTTGATTTATCTGTGGGTAAACGGTTTCCGAAAGATAAAAAAGCATGTTGAAGCTTCGCCGTTCAAAAAAACTCACAGAGAATACAGGTAAGCCGTTTTTAAGCCGAATATTCGAAGTTTGGGACTCTCCTGTTCAAGAAATTTATGTTCGGGACTTGAAATATCTTTGTGAAGGGTTTATACTTCTCTTAATTAATTGTTTTGTAAGCGCCGGCAATAAAGTTTTTACAGTGCTTGGCGTTTACGCTGATTAACGGAGGAAACAATATGATCGAAGCGGTAAGCTGCGGAGGTATTGTTATCCACAGAGGTAAGATCCTTTTACTCTACAAAAATCAAAACGGGAAATATATTGGCTGGGTTTTACCGAGGGGAACTGTCGAAAATGGAGAGACTTTTAAACAAACGGCTCTCAGAGAAGTTAAAGAAGAGGCAGGCGTCGCTGCGAAAATAGCGAAATATATCGGTAAAACGCAATATACTTTTCGGGGAACCGATGATATTGTCTTTAAAACGATTCATTGGTACCTGATGACAGCCGATTCTTTTTACTGTAAACCTCAGGCCGAAGAGTTTTTTTCGGATGCGGGTTATTATAAGAAGCATGAGGCTTATCATTTGCTGAAGTTCCAAGCAGAAAAAGAAATAATGAGCAAGGCTGTCTTTGAATATGAAGAATTAAAGAGGTCGAAGGAGTGGAACAACACCTAGTAAGCGCTGATTTTTTTCGGAAACACATTGAGGTAAGCGCTTACCCAAGAAACGCGTGGAAGTCAAGTGACTTTTGAGTGTGGGTCGGAGCACTTTAAAATGACGACAGGCCCGGAAACAGAGCGCTTTAAGTGTTAATGTAATCAATAACTAAATAATGTGGGGTGTAACTATGTACGGACGTAAAGAAAAAAATATTTGGCTGACGATTTTTGCGCTTATCGGAATTATTTGCGCTGTAGCTTCAATCGCCTATGCGATTTGCAATTTCTTTAAGAAGGAATGCGAATATGATTGCGATGAATTCGAGTTCGATGATGACGATTGCTGTTGCGACGATGACGGCTGCTGCGAAGAAGAGGGCTGCTGCGATGAAAACGGCTGCGCATACACAAACGAAGAAGACTTCGAGAAATAATTTTCGGAAACGCTGTTCAAAACGTAAATATCAAGAGAGTAGAAAAGTTATATCAAGCAGATGAAGTCCTAAAACGTTCGGACTATCGGTTTGGCGTAAAAAGCGTACACAGCAGCTTCGGTGCGACCGGAGCTGTTTTTGTTTTGAAACCCAACATTCAAAAACGTAGTGTGCGTTTTTTGTTTGGCAATTACAGTAAATAAAATTGGTTTTTGGCTTAAACGGCATAGGCTTGCAAGCTGCAAGCCGGAAGCGGGCGCAATTTTAGTACTTGTGCATATTACTAAAAATATGTATAATAAGGAAGTATTGAAAATTATAAGGACGTGTTGAAAATTGCATACGAAGACTAAGAATTGGTCTGAGCGAGCGACGCTCTCCCTTGAAAAATGGTGCTTTTCCGTTTTCAAGGGAAAGCCGCTAGGCAATTTTTCAACATGCCCAATAAATGTGTTGCGCATCGGCCGGTTATGCGTATGCAGGGAATATATTCGGCTGTTTTGTACTTGTTTTGGGAGTTGCCATGATACTGAGTTGTAAAGATATAAAAATTGAGTTCGGGGCTAATACGGTGCTCGAAAATGTAACTTTTCTTGTCGAGGAAGGCGAGAAGACCGCACTTGTCGGGGTTAACGGCGCAGGTAAGACTACGCTGCTTAAAATTATCACCGGGGAGCTGGCTCAAAGCTCCGGAGAAATAACAGTAAAAAAAGACACGAAGCTCGGCTATCTTGCACAGATGAAAGATCTTGAGCAGGAAAACACGATTACTGAAGAACTTTTGTCTGTTTTTTCGGAGCTCGTCGAAACCGAAACGCGAATGAGAGAAACAGAGCAGCTCATGTCCGGTTTAAACGGAGACGAGCTTATGGCCGCTCTTGAAAAATACTCAAGGCTGACCCATTATTTTGAAGATAACGGCGGATTTGAATATCAAAGCAGGATAAGAGGGGTTATAGCCGGTCTGGGTTTTTCAAAAGAAGAAGCCGATATGAAAATAAAGATTTTGTCCGGCGGGCAAAAGACGAGGGTATCACTGGGAAAGCTTTTGTTAAGCGCTCCTGATATACTCCTGCTTGACGAACCGACGAACCATTTGGATATCGAGTCGGTTTCCTGGCTCGAAGATGTGTTTTTGTCAGGTTATAAAGGCAGCGTAATTGTTGTGTCTCACGACAGATATTTTATCGATAAGACCTGCACAAAAATCATCGAGATAGAAAACGGCAAGTCGAAGGTATATAACGGAAACTATACATTTTTTGCGTTAAAAAAAGAAGCGGACAGAGAAATCGAGCTTAAGCATTATCTTGACGTACAGAAAGAAGTTAAGCGCCAGGAAGAGGTTATAAAGCTTCTGCGGTCGTTTAACCGTGAAAAGTCTATCAGGCGAGCTGAAAGTAGGGAAAAGCTTCTTGCAAAAATGGATAAACCCGACAAACCCGAAAGGCTGCCGGAGAAAATTCGGATAGTGCTGGAACCGAAGATTATGAGCGGCTATGACGTTTTTTTTGCCGAGGGCATGAAAAAAAGCTTTGGGGACTTTGTCTTGTTTGAAAACGCGGACATTGATATAAAGCGCGGTGAAATTGTCGCGCTTATCGGTGCTAACGGCATCGGAAAGACAACGCTTTTTAAAATGATTTTGGGCATGTCTGCCTGCGACCGGGGTTATATGCGGAAGGGCACGAATGTTTCTATAGGTTATTATGACCAGGAGCATGCCGCGCTTGACGAAGACAAAACTATTTTTGCGGAGCTGTCGGACACTTATCCCAAGTTGAAGGATTTAGAAATAAGAAATGTACTCGCTTCGTTTGTTTTTTTCGGGGACGATGTGTTCAAGCAGATTTTCGCTCTTTCCGGAGGGGAAAAAGGCAGGGTTGCGCTGGCAAAGCTGATGCTCGGGGGATATAATTTCCTGATGCTCGACGAGCCGACAAACCATCTTGACATGTTTTCAAAAGAAATACTCGAAGAAGCGCTCAGAAATTACGCCGGCACGGTTTTCTATATTTCGCATGACCGTTACTTTATTAACAACACTGCATCTAAGATACTGGAGTTAAACCGAGACAGAATAGTTTCGTATGACGGGGACTATGAATATTATTGCGAAAGAAGAAGGCAAGAACGCGCGGATACTGTGAAGGACGTAAGCGTAACTGCATCGAAAGAAGAACGCGAACAGAAAAAAGAACGCCAGTCGAACGCGCGCAGGAGACAGACAAAGCTGGAACGATTGTTCTCGGACATAGAAGCTCTTGAAGAAAAAATAAAAGAATGTGACGAACTGCTGCAAACTGAAGAGGTTTTCACAAACCATGTTCGTTCAAAAGAAATTTTCAGCGAAAAAACTAAATTTGAGCAAAAACACGACGAGCTGTATACAGAATGGCTGGAGCTTTACGAAGAGGACTAGCGCAAGCTTCAAAGGCATGTTAACCAAAAACATACGGAGGATGTACCAAAATGCAAAATGAAAAAGGAAGTCTATCAATTAACAGCGAAAACATTATGCCGATTATCAAGAAATGGCTGTATTCCGATTCGGATATATTTGTCAGAGAGCTTGTATCAAACGCGGCGGACGCAATAACAAAGCACTCGAGACTCGTCTCTCTGGGAGAGGCTCCGTCTATCGGAGATGAAAAATACAGAATCGAGCTTAGGCTCAATAAAGAAGAAAAGACGATCACAGTTGCCGATAACGGTCTCGGTATGACTGCGGAAGAGGTAAAGAAGTATATCAACCAGATTGCTTTTTCAGGCGCGAGTGACTTTATGGCAAGGTATAAGTCAGGGCCGAACTCTGAGGCAAATGACATAATAGGGCATTTCGGGCTTGGATTCTATTCGGCTTTTATGGTCGCGCTTACAGTTGAGATTGACACACTTTCGTTTGTCGAAGGTGCAAAAGCTGTTCATTGGATGTCCGACGGCAGCACGGAGTTTGAAATATCTTCGAGCAGAAAGACCGAGAGAGGAACAGAGGTTAAGCTGCATGTTAACGATGAATCAGGCAGCTTCCTAGACGAGTTTAAGCTTCGTGAAATACTGAAAAAGTATTGCGGATTCTTGCCCGTAGAGATATATTTTGTTGACGAAAACAAAAAAGAAGACAGTGCCGAAGAAAGCGAAGCTTGTGAGTGCGAACATGACCACGAGCATGGCGAGGACTGCGATTGCAAGCACGAGCATACTCGCAAAGAGTCTCCGATTAACAATACCAGTCCTCTTTGGGTTAAAAAACCTTCAGACTGCACAGATGAAGAATATAAAGCGTTTTATCGTGACACTTTCCTTGATTTTAATGAACCCTTGTTCTGGATACACCTGAATATGGACTATCCTTTCAGACTTAAAGGAATTTTGTATTTCCCGAAATTGAAGCATGAGCTGGAATCAATCGAGGGTCAGGTAAAATTGTTTAACAATCAGGTGTTTATCGCCGAAAACATTAAAGAGGTGATACCTGATTTTCTGCTCTTGCTCAAGGGCTGCATAGATTGCCCGGACTTACCGCTGAATGTATCTCGAAGCTTTTTGCAAAACGACAGTTATGTAACACAGATGTCGAAGTATATAACCAAGAAGGTTGCCGACAAGCTGAACTCGGTTTTCAGCGAAAACAGGGAACAGTATAATAAGTTTTGGGACGATATCAACCAGTTCATAAAGTACGGCTGTATACGCGACAAGGATTTTTACGAGAAGGTGAAAGGCAGCCTTGTATACAAAACAGTCGCAGGAGAATATCTTACGGGCGCGGAATATCTCGATAAAAACAAGGGCAAAGCCGACGCGAAGATATTCTATATAACAAACGAACAGCAGCAGGCTCAGTATATAAAGCTTTTCAGAGATGAAGACATTGAGACGGTGCTCATGACAACAAAGCTTGATGCTCCGTTTATGTCCTATGTGGAAGGTTATGAACGCAATTTTAAGTTTGCCAGAATAGATGCCGATTTGTCGGAGGCTCTCAAGCAGGACGAAGACGTTACCGACAAAAAAGAACTTGAAGTCTTAACCGAAGTGTTCAAATCAGCTCTTTCAAACGATAAACTGAAGTACAAAACCGAGGCTTTGAAAAATTCATCGGTTGCGGCTGTAATACTTCTGTCCGAACAATCAAGAAGAATGAAGGAAATGAGCGCTATGTTCGGCAGTATGCCGGGTATGCCGGCTTATGAGGACGAAGAAACATTGGTGCTTAACACAAACAACAGCTTGATAAAGCGTGTGCTCGAAATGAGAGAGGACGAGAGCAGGAAGGAGGACTTGAATCTTGCCTGTGAGCATATTTATGATTTGGCAATGCTCACGCATAAGCCGCTCTCTGTTGATGAGATGACTGCTTTTATCGAAAGAAGCAACAAACTTCTTGAAAGAATAATTTGATGGGAGAGAGTATGAACTCAAATGTATTAGTTAAATCGGTTAGAAAAGCTGCGGGCAAAAGGTTTGCCGTTACGCTGGTATTGATGATTATAGCCCTTGGTTTAACAGGGATATTTTTCTGGCCGTATATGTCTGCGGTTATGTTTGGACCGAAGGTTATTACATCATCAGACGAAGCCGAGAAATTGTATAACGACAGGTTTATCTTCTTTCAAACGCCGAAGGTTGTCAAGTTTGTTGCTCCTGAGCTCTACACGGCGGACATAGTAATTTATGAAACAAGAGACGGAGTATATGATCACGATGTCTCGTTCTTTAACTGCGCATTTACGGAAAATAAAATTATACTGATAGAATTTCCCATCAGCATGCAAAACGACGAAAGCATGTTTGACCAAACGGATTATGTTGTTGAAGGTGTGCTGAGCGATGCTGTAGATACAACTCACGGAATGTATGACACTTTTGTCGAATCACTTGCGGAAACGTTTGAAATGACAGAAGAAGATGTAAGAACTACAGCTCTGAGTACCGTTGCGATCGACATGACTCAGACCCTGGCTATCAGGGCGATACCCGGTTTTGTAATTGCTCCGCTTGGTATAGTTTTTGCGTTCACAGCTCTGTTTTCGCTGCTCAAGATTGTAAACCCAAAAAATTCAAAGATATATAGGAAAATGGTGGCCTTGGGTAACCCCGCCGAAATTGAAGAAGATATACAGACCGGTTATGAAAATGGCGGCAGCAATATTCTTGCATCGGCAGTCGGCGGTTTTGTACTCAACAACTACTTTGTAAGCCTGAGCGGAATGGACTTGGGTAGAACAGACGAGCTGGTATGGGCATTTGTTAAAGCTGTTTCGACCAGATATGGCACGACTTACAGTATCGTAATGTACAATAAGGATTTCAAGAAGTTTGAAATACGCTGCAAAAACCACTCGCAGGCCGAAACGTTTATTATTAACTTAAATAACAGATTACCTGTACTTATCGGCAACGCGAAGGAATACAGAGCGGCGTTTAAGGATAAACACGCGATGCTTGAAATGTGGCAGAACCGCAAAAATCAGTTTGTGGACAGACAAACCGGCTTAGAAACGGATTTTTCGAAGCCTGTGACCGACGAACAGGACAGAACTCCTGTTATTTCTCAGTCCGAGGTCCTCATTCAACCTGATGTCACACCACAGCCGCAAGCCGCTTCCCGCAATACCGTTTCGAATCAGCCTGCTCCGAGAGTATACGAAAGCAAGCCTTATGTTAAGAGCGAAGGTGATTCCGCGAGAAGTGAGCTTGAATCTGATTACAACAAAGAAACCGGCAATTGGGAGTCTAAAAAGAAAAGTGATAACCCATATGAAAGAATTGATTAACCAATACAAATATAAGACAGCAAGCAATATGCCGAGACGTGGTCTCGGTATATTGCTTGCATTTACAATAGCTCTTTCAGGCTGCGGTATAATGGATAGCAGCGATACGGCCATGCCGGACAGTTTTGAGACTTCATCTGCGCCTACGGCTTCTGTTACGCCCTCGTTCCACGAAACGACAAATACGGCGGATTCATCCTATGTACCCGAGACTACGGAGTATGAGCCTCCTCGTCTTAGCGAAGCTGAGATTGTGCTGCAAAGCATGACGACGGAGGAAAAAATCGGGCAAATGTTTTTTGCCGCGGTCAGAAAGGATGCAAACGGTTCCGGTATCACGGGCTTAACGGATCACATCTCTGCCTTGATAACCGAAAATCATATCGGAGGATATATACTTTTCTCCGAAAACATTGTGACCGAAACGCAAACGAAGGGTTTTATCTCGGAACTGAAAAGCCTTTCAAAGATTCCGCTTTTTGTCGGGGTTGACGAGGAGGGCGGTTTAGTTTCCAGGACCGGAGCGCTCGGTTATGAAAAGATACCGGCGGCTGAAGCTATCGGGAAAGCCGGGCAGGAAAAAGCGTATGCCTGCGGCGCGACTATAGGCGCATATTTGTCTGAGCTTGGTTTTAATGTTGACTTCGCTCCCGACTCCGATATCAATACAAACCCGGCGAATACCGTCATAGGCTCTAGGGCGTTTGGCAGTGACGAACTCACGGTTTCTAAAATGGTTGTGGCTTTTTTAAACGGCTTGAACGATGAAGGCATAATGGGTACGGTTAAGCACTTCCCCGGTCACGGAGACACAAACCAAGATAGCCACTACGGGTTCGCTTCTGTAACTCACGATATCAAGAGGCTTAGAGCCGTCGAAACAGTGCCGTTTAAAGCTGCTATAGACAACGGCGTTCCGTTTGTTATGGTGGGTCATATATCGGTGCCGAATGTAACCGGTGACGACATGCCTGCAACACTGTCTAAAACAATAGTGACGGACCTTTTGAGAGATGAACTCGGTTTTAAAGGCATAATAATAACCGATGCAATGGATATGGGTGCGATAACAAATGCTTTTTCATCGGGAGAAGCCGCAGTAAAGGCTATTTTGGCAGGTGTCGATATGATTTTGATGCCTCAAAATTTTGAAGAGGCCTATGCCTCGGTTGTTAATGCCGTTAAAGAAGGAACTATCGGTATAGACAGGATAGACGAATCTGTTCTTAGGATACTGGAAATTAAATACAAATAGGGCATGTTGAAAAATCGCCTTGCGGCTTTCCATTGAAAATGGAAAAACATCATTTTTCAATGGAGAGCGCCGCTCGCTCAACCCACTAAAGTGGGTTTCGTGCGCAATTTTCAACACTTCCAAATAAAAACCGTTGCGAAATTTTGCGGTTTAATTTATAATGACATGACTGCACCTTTAGCTCAGGGGATAGAGCGTTCGGCTCCGAACCGAAAGGCCGCCGGTTCGATTCCGGCAAGGTGCGTTTTATTTTTGAAACTGTTGCGGCACTTTGTATTTTTGATAGGGGGTACATATGGATATCAAAATCAAGGCTTTGTGCGGCGAACTGAAAGACGATTATTTCTATTTTTTTGATAATATCGCTTTTTCAGACCATGAGGAATGGTCATGGTGCTACTGTGCTTATGACCATATGAACAAAGAAACCGAAAACAGTTTGGACGGCAAAGGTAAAGAAGGCATAAGAAATTATGCGGGAGATTTGATTGATAAAGGCGTGCTGAGAGGTTATTTGCTGTATATTGACGGTATGCCGGAAGGCTGGTGCAATGTCGGGGAAAAGAGCTCTTACCTCAGGCTGAACGAGAACAAGGCCATACAGTTCGATGACTTTAAGAAAATCAAGGCAATAACATGCTTTATCATAGGCAGTAGTCATAGGAGAAAGGGTCTTGCAACAAAGCTTTTGGCCAAGGTCTGTGAAGATGCCCGAGACGAAGGTTATGATTGCGTGGAGGCATATCCCAAGAAAAGCGGCGATATCTACGCCAATTATCCGGGGTATGTAGCTATGTATGAAAAAAACGGTTTTTCTGCGTACTCCGAGACGGAGAAGAGCTACGTAATGAGACTCACATTGAATAAAGCTGAGATAGGCTGAACCAACAATTGAGAATAATGAAGATGCAAAGTGTATATAAAAGCGCCTGCGGCCGAGTATAAGCCGCAGGCGCTTCGTTATTTTAGTTTACAGGCTTTTGTAAAGCCGGCAGGTTGCGTTAACAACCGCTTTGTTAGTTAGTAACCTTGACGGTAATCATAGCGGAATAGGTTTTTCCGTTTATGCCTCTGTCAACCGTGGTAACGGTGATAACAACAGTACCAGCGGAAACGCCCTTAACAACACCGTTTTCGTCAACTGTAGCTATTCTCGGGTTAGAGGAAACATAGGTTACGTCTTTGTTGAATGCGGATTCGGGAGAAACAACAACGTTCAACTGAACGGTTTTGTTCTTCTGAAGGTTTGTAAGTGCGGGGTTCAAAATCTTAACTCCGGTTACGTACTGATACATTTGAACATAAACAGCCGTAGGTTCGGAGATGTTAAGAGCCGAGCCGTCTTTGTAAAGATCCAAAGCGTATACGTTTACCGCAACAGGAACTGACTCCGAGCCTGCCGGTACGGGCACAACCGCTTCAAACGAACCGTCATCGTTTACATTGATGGGGTTTTCGATACCGTCGATCTTAACGGCATTGTATTTGCGGCTGATAGGTTCCTGAGTGTTTCCGTAGTTGTAAGTAAGCTCTGTAAGGTCGCTGATTTCGTCAACCAAAAGGTCATTGACATTGCCCGTGATTGTAACGGTATCTTCGTTGTACAAGTATACCAACGGATCTGCGGCGGTCAATCCGTGCTCGTTAGTAATCGTAAGCTCGGCGGGAGTGTTGTCAACGAACAAGTAATCATAACCTATTGCGAAAGCTGACCATGCCATAGTTATAAAGTTTGTTACATAGAGGAACTCTGCGGTAACCTTATAGCATCCTTCCGGCAACGGTGTTACTACGTTTGTGTCGTACGGATAGTAGTAGCCCGTAAACGCGTTCGGAATAACGTTATTCTCTCCGTATACAGGGTTTGAGGCAAGAGTCGAAATGCGTCCTTCACAGGGAACAAAGCCTGTATTTGCTTTGTTTCTCATTGCGAGAATACCGATATCGTCACCATTAGAATCAAGAACATAAGCTCCTACAAAGTTGATTCTGCCCCAAGGAGTATAGTTGAGGTCGGAATACTGATTCGAGCTGTATGCGCTTGAACCTAACGAAACAGCAGGTTTAGCGTAGTAGAAATTCGTTACGTTGTCTTCAACAGCTATGTTCTGGAAAGCAATCTGGAAAGGTACTCTGATAATGTCTGTAGCGTCTTCCGTGTTCGTAAGTATTATCCAGCCTGCGTATGTATAGTAGGTTGTGCCGCTCTTTGCCGCATTGTAAGGAACGTTATAGCTGAAGTTAAAAGCGCCCTTGTCGTTAGCGGGAACGGTTATGCTTGCTGTTTGAGCTCCGTTAAAGTTAAAATACTGAAGCGAAGCGCTTGTCGAGCCGGAGTACTTGTAAGACATGGTATAGGTCTTAGCTGCATCGGCAAGGTTATCGATTCTTACTTCTTTGGTATCTGTGTAGCTTCCGGATGTCAATGTCGGGTAAACTCTTTCAAAGTTTACGGCAGCGGTTTCGGAAACAAATGTTGCCTGCTCGTTGAAATCGCCGTATTTAAGCGCAAGAACATCGGATTTTACTATGGTGGTGCTGTTAAGAGCTCTCTTAAGATCCGCCATTCCGGCGCCTTTTTGGAATACCGTGTAAGTGGTCGTGAAGAACGAATCGTTCGCGGTATTCATAAATGTTGCCTTAATATCGATAGGATTGTACGATTTTCCCGCGTCTTTGTACTTTTGTACAAGAAGAGCGCACATACCGGTCATATGCGGACAAGACATGGAAGTTCCGCTCATGTACTGGTAACCCGTAGCATAGTCGAAATCCGGAGAATACGGTGTTGACGGGTCGGGAGCGTTTACATAGTAAGGAGCGGTTGCAAGAATGTTAACGCCGGGCGCAACGATGTCCGGTTTAACATGACGGGTTATGCTTACGGGGCCTGTCGATGAGAACGAAGCAAGGGTGCCGCCTCTTGTTATAACGTTTGCGCCCTTAAATGTAATCCAGCCGTCTCTCGTGGGATTGGCAACGCGCCAAGCGTTGATAAACGTGGTTCCCTGAGCTGCAGCTATCGACATATAAGGAATAGCCGAGGTAAGGCCGGCAAGGTACATCGCGTTATAGCTGCCGAATGTCAGAATTATTCCGCAGCCGCCTCTTTCCATAACCAAATCCCTTATGCCGAGGAATGTGGTTACAGTGCCTATGCTTGAGAATATGACAATTTTGCCGTTAACGTCTTTTCCGTCAAAAGCCGAAGGCGACGTTGGGCCGACATCGATACAAGCCATTTGGTATGTATCTTCGTCAATAGTGATGCCTGCGTCTCTGATGACTGTGTTGCCGTCAGCGCGGGTATCAAGCCTGTTCTTGAAGTTCATTCCCTGAAGCGGGAAGGTGGTTGTAACGCCGTTGTTAACGGTAACCATATTTGTTGTGCGAGCGTCGATTTGTGCAGCGCCGACGGTGAACGCCAAGTCGGATCCGCCGGGAGAACCGAGTGAGCCCGCTACCGTTACACCGTTGTTGCCTGCCGAAACGCAAGCTACAACGCCTCTGAGCACAACGTTGTTCATTGCGGTGTTAGATATGTACCAGGGTTGGTTAACGGATGCTCCGAGTGAAAGGTTGATTACTTCGCAGCCGTCGGCAACAGCTTGCTCAACACCCGCCAAAATCCAGGTTGTTTGGCCGCTGCCGTAGTGTCCGAGTACTCTGTACACATGCAGCTCGACATCGGGAGCTATACCGGTTGTAGCGTACGCGTTTCCGGATTTTCCCGTACCCGCGATTTCACCCGAAACGTGAGTTCCGTGCGATGTGTAGTAAGAGTTTCCGTTTGCGTTGGTTTCAGGCTCTCCTGATTCCAACCACTCGATGTATGTAGTTTCCATCGGGTCGTCGTCGTTGTCAACGAAGTCATAGCCGCCGACAAAAGCGTCTTTTAAGTCGGGATGGTTGTAGTCGATACCTGAGTCACAAACACCGACCACAACGCCTTTACCGGTATAAGTTTCATGAATTTCGGAAAGACCGTAATAAAGATCCGTGTCGTACATTCCGGGGTAGCCGATGCTGTCGATTGTCTCGTCGGCAACCGAGTCGGTATTCATAATGTTGTTGTTTTCAATTTCAACTATGTAGTCCGGATACACGCCGTAAACCATATCAAGATCCATGAGTTCTTGTACTTCTGAAGCGGGAAGTGTTACGGCAACGCCGTTAAACACTTGGGTGTAAACGTTGTTGATTGTTAAGTCGTCGTTGTTGGTTGCTCTCTCGAATGCTGCCTGTTCTTGGTCGATTTTCCGCTGTGCCGATTCTGTTGTCACATAGGTTCCGTGAAGCGCTTCGATTAATTGCGTTGTCACGGCGGGCTGAGTCTTGAATTCTACGATGACGTTTACGTATTCATTTCCGCCATCGAGAGCGAATTCGCCTTCAAAGCCCACAAGTCCGATAGGCTGAGCGTCGGAGGTACGCATATCCTCAAGTGTTTCAAGTTGTTCCGTGCTGAGGTTTTGAACAAGTCTGTGTGCTCTTGCCGCAGTAATCAGGTCAAGCTCTGCTGCGTTTGCGCTGCCGGAAAATGCAATTCCCGCAACGAGTACCGCGCTGAGGGCGGCGCTTAATAATTTCTTGCTAAACCGTCTTTTCATCCTTTTTCCTCCCATTATTTTATACGGGTCAATTGATAATTATTAATCCGTATCCTAATTATACACCTGTTAGCAAAAATTGGCAATACAATATCCAAATTATTTTGGGACAAGAAAAAAAATCACAAATTATTACCGTCAGCAAAGCGATATACGTTAATAATCAACAGTATGGGGCGGTTGATAAAAATATTTGCGGCATATTGCACAAAAAACGCGGCAAACGATTTCATCGCTTGCACGAAAAAAAACACGGCCGCATGCATAGTGCCAAATCTATAGGTTTTCTTAATCGTTGTATTACTTCGGCAGAACAAGACGAGCATAGTCATAGGTCATGTTGAAAAATCGCCTCGCTGCTTTCCATTGAAAACGGAAAACACCGTTTTCAATGGAGAGCGCCGCTCGCTCAACCCACAAAAGCGGGTTTAATGCGCATTTTTCAACACTTCCTCATATACACGGGAACATAGAAAAAGGGCTTTATCAAAATAAACGCGTATGTACCGTGCTCTGCATATAGCTGCGTTAAAGGCAACATTTTGCAGACAACTGCCGGTAATCGTTTTGTATTTTGATACAGCCCATATATTGTCATAACTGACTTCCGGTTACTTTCCGGAGTTTGGGAAAAGTCCTTTGAAGATTTCGGTTTGATGATTTTCTTTTCCTGTTTCCGGCATTGCGTAATCGCTGAGCAAATCCGGGATATATATCGAAAAGTTCGAGTTTTCCGGGAGTTTATCTTTAAGATATTCTCCCAGAACAGACTTTACATAGGCCAAACCGTCTGCCGCGCTAATCTTGTCATAATCCAAGCCCGCGACTATCGTATCGAGCTCTTTAGAAATCTTGAGAAGGTCAATTCTGTTATTTTTGCCGACTTCCAGAGTTATGTCGATTGTCAGCTTGTGGGGTTCCCCGTTCCCGTCTTTTACATCAGTAACAATTCTGGGAAGGTCTCTCAGTATCACGGCGGAACTGTTGATCACGGGGAAGATTGCCCCGAAGAATATGCCGATGAGTGCCAATATGGATATGACCAGAGCCGCTACAGTTGCCGATTTTTTTTCTTTCATCAGTCTCACCCGCAATTATTGTCGAATTATTGGTATTTAAGCGTTTAGTGCCGGTTTATGCGTTAATTAACTAATATTAAACATATATGTAATGCGTTTGTAACAGTTTTATAACATGTAGACAGTATACTATATTTAGAAAAATCTTCAAGGTGTCGATGTAGATTTTACAAGAAAATTGTACCGAGAGGAGGAAAAGTTATGAAAAAACTATGTTTGCTGTTATTACTCGCGGTCTGTGCCGTATTTCCGAGTTCGGCCGTGAAAGCGGCTCAAAAAACCGGGTACGAGCTTTTTGGCAGCGTCAAATTCGGCGGATTGACAATAAACAGCTTTTCCTCCGAATGGGATAACGCAAAGCTTAACGAGTTGTATGCAGAACTTCTTAATAATACACACGCATACGAATTTTCGTTCCTCGGCGAGATAAATCTTTACCCTGACAGCCGGGATAATGCCGCAGGTATGTATTTCGAGGATTTCAGCCGGCGCGGCAATGTATTTATATTCGGCAGAAGCGCTTACATAGAGCTTTACAAGGCGAACAGCAGAAACACCGTTGCACTGATGGCTCCGGTACTCGCGCACGAGTACGGTCACCATTATACGATTTTCAATATGCTGAATTATGAGAAGCGTCACTATACGGACTGGGGAAATACGGAATATGCGGCTCTTCGTTTTTGGGGTGACAAAAGGGTAAGTTACGACAGCGCCGCTGCGAATTATTCCTACCTTTGGGATATCACCGAGATAATAGCAGACGACTATGTGCAGCTTCTGGGCTCGCCTAACGCAAAGAAGAGCTATGATTACACAGACGCGAAAGAAAGCCTTGATAACGGCTCGGGCGATATCGTTCAGCCGAAAGCATTTAATAAAGCTCCGCAGAGCAATCCGGAAATTAAACTTGCGGCAGATTGTACCGGTCTTTACGAATACATGCTGGAAATCGCCGGGCTTCAGGCTTCGGGCGGTCCGGGTTCGGCAAGGCCCGAAATAGAGGGGATAAGCAAGGAAGACGCGATTGTTAACAGCAAGTATACCGTGACATGGAAACAGTTTGATTCGGCAAGCGACACGGAATATACACTGATAATGTATCCGCTGAGTGCTCCGAAAATGGTTACGGCGGTTAAGACGACAGTAGGAACAGAGGAAACCGCAGCGGTAATCGGAACGGTCACACAAGCAAATTCCGACGGAACGGTCAGCGCGATACTCGATACATATGCGGGAACTTACGCTTTTAGAGTATATGCCAAAACAGCGGACGGCTTTATCTACTCATCCGAGCCGTTTACATATGACTTCGGCTTCGGTTCGATTGATGCCGAAAAAGCGATTGCAGAGTACAGAGGAGCCGCCGGTGAAGGGAAAATCGCAGCAGGCAGGGAAAAACCTCAGGCTTTGCCGGACAATACAGCCGTTTCGGTAAAAGAAAATACGGCAGCCGAAGAAAAATATAACAGCGCAAGCAGCGGTGTATACGGCGGGAAAACAGCAGTTGCAAAACCCGGCACAGCGGCTGTTAGCAATGCGGCAAAGTTTGTTTCGTATTCGAAGGTTATCGCGGCTCGTGATAAAGCGGTTTCCGGCGCAAAAACTGCCGGTACACAAGTAATATTCGAAGGCAAGGTTCCGGTCATCAAAAAAATCGAAATCTTCCATGTGATAAAGCCCGAACCCATAAAGAGAACAGCTTGATTGAATAAACGATAAGCGTCGCCCTGCTCGGAATATACAGGATTTTGGAAGACGCAAGACCGCATAAACGGAGGATGAAATGATTTCCGGAATAGGTAATGATATAATCGAAATAAAAAGAATAGAGAAGGCGGTCTGCGACACGCCTTCTTTTCTTACCCGGCTGTTTACCGAAAACGAAATAACAACATTCGGCGCTAAAAAAAAGAGCGAGAGTATAGCCGGTGTTTTTGCGGCAAAAGAAGCGGTGGCAAAGGCTTTGGGTACAGGGTTTTCAGGCTTTTCTCCGCGTGATATCGAGATTCTTAAAAACGTAAACGGCAAGCCGTATGTTGTTTTGCACAACGGTGCGTACGAAACTGCAAAAAAGCAATCCGTTGCGGTTGTACATGTCGGCATTTCTCACAGCGAGCATTATGCTTCGGCGGTTGCCGTCGCCGAAGTCTCGGAGGCGAAAGTATGAAGATTACCGATTACTCGTTTGAAATAAAGCTTAACAAAGACAGTGCCGTCGCGTTGTACAAGCAAATAGGCGACGCTATTTTTTCGCTTATCGATAACGGAGCTCTTTTGCCTGACACAAAATTGCCCCCGATAAGGAAGTTTGCAGACAGTCTCGGTGTTAACACCGTTACCATCGTTAACGCGTATTCGTATCTTGAGAGCAAGGGTGTCGTATATTCTTTGCAGGGCAGCGGAACATATGTCGCAAAGCTCAACATAGTTCAAAGCGGGAGCATAGCATTGGAAATTTCGGGTCATGCCGCCGGCAGAGAAGCGGCCGGAGACGGAAACTTTATAGACTTTTCCAAAAGCTCGACTTCGCAAGAGCTTTTTCCCGTGAAAGAGTTCAAGCTGATTTTTAACGAAATACTCGACAGAGATAGGGGCGACGCTTTCAGCTATGAAGAAGGCAGGGGGTACGGCCCGCTGAGAGACGAGCTGAGCGGTTATCTGGAACACTTCGGCATACAGGCGAATACCGACAGGCTGCATATAATATCGGGGGCGCAGCAGGGCATAGATCTTATATCGAAGGCTCTTTTATACCCCAAAGACGTGGTTCTGACGGAAAACCCGACCTATATGGGCGCAACCGCTTCGTTTATGTCCAGAGGGGCACAGGTTTACAGTGCGAGGATGGAGAGCGACGGTGTCAATATCGAAGAGCTTACCGCGCTTATAAAGCAAACGAAACCCAAGCTTTTTTATTGTATGCCGTATTTCCAGACTCCGACCTGCGTTTCGTATTCTTTGAAAAAAAAACGCTGTCTTATTGAGCTTGCTTACAAGTACGATTTCTATATAATAGAAGAAGATAATCAAAGCGACTTTAATTACAGGCATGCCGACATAATCCCGTTAAAGTCTCTTGACTACAAAAACAAGGTTATTTACATAAAAAGTTTCTCAAAGATTCTCATGCCGGGTCTGCGCATCGGTTTTACCGTTTTGCCCAAGGCGATTTCGGAGGCCGTACTGGCAGCGAAATATGTAACCGATATTGATACGTCCGGATTTTTACAGCGAGCGTTTCACCTGTTCATAAAAAACGGTTATTTTGAGCGGCATATAAACGATATGAAAACGCTTTTTAAGCTCAGGTATGATTACATGCTGAAGCGTCTGGCGCCGATAAAAAAGCAGAGCGAGCTTGTCGAGCCTAAAGGCGGGCTTAATCTCTGGCTGAGAATTGCTAAGGGCTGTACAGAACGGGAATTTTACGGTAAACTGTTTGAAAGAGGGCTTATAGTTTCGGAAGGAGCAATTTTTTCCAAAGAAACACTGCCTTACTTTAAAATCAGCTTTGCCGATGTCGAGAAAAACGAGATCGAAAAAGGCTGCGACATACTGGCGGGTATGTATGAATAAGCACGAGTTAACCGGATTTCGACAAAATCAAAGTATCAAACAGTTCACTCATATGCTTTTGCCGCCGCGCTAATTTTTTGAGCTTTTTGATTTAATCGGTGCCGCATAAATGATTTAAAACCCGAATGCCGAGCATTTTTGTTCACACATCGGGCACTAACTCGGTTTAAGGAGAGCAATATCTTGAACATATACGGAAATCCTGTAACAAGTTTAATTGAAGAATTATCAAAGCTGCCCGGTATCGGAGGAAAATCCGCACAAAGGATAGCGTTTCATATCTTGAACCTGCCTTTGGAAAAAGCCGAGGCTTTGTCAAAGGCAATACTAAACGCAAGAACCGGTGTTAAATATTGTTCGGTATGCCTAAATCTCACAGAAAACGATCCTTGTGCCGTCTGCGCAAACCCTGCCAGAAACCGCGGGCTTATAATGGTTGTTGAGGATCCGAGAGATATGGCGGCTTACGAAAAAACAAAAGATTTCAGAGGGGTATACCATGTTTTGCACGGGGCGATATCTCCAATGAACGGTATCGGACCAAACGATATAAAACTGAGAGAACTTCTTCTTCGGCTGGAGCAAGACGGTGCCGATGAGGTTATAGTCGCGACGAACCCGAATGTTGAGGGTGAGGCTACGGCAATGTATATCGCGAAGCTGATAAAGCCGCTCGGCATCAAGACAACTCGTATCGCACACGGAGTGCCTGTCGGAGGCGACTTGGAATATGTTGACGAAGTAACGCTTTCCAGAGCACTGGAAGGAAGAAGGGAAATATAGCGCCCTACGGTTAAGCTCTTACCGGCAGTTCGGAAACAAAAACCGGCACGGCGGTCAGCGATTACACTGTAATCGTTTTGTGTTTGAGTTGTAACCGATTTGCGGCAAAAATGTAATTATTTGGGAGGGACTATGATAAGCTACGAAGAAGCCGGCGACATGCTGGACGAAATAGCCGAAAGTTTGCCGAAGGAGTTTTATAAATATCTTAACGGCGGAATTTTGTTGTTTCCCGAACTCAAGCATCACCCTTCCTGCAACGACGGAAGTTTATATGTTTTGGGCGAATATCATAACGAAAGCGGTCTCGGAAGGTATATAATAGTCTATCACGGGTCGTTTGTCCGGGTACACCCGCAGCTAAAAGGCGAAGAAGCGAAAGAAAAACTAAAAGGAGTACTTTTGCACGAGTTTACACATCATCTTGAATCTCTTTCCGGTCAAAGAGACCTGGAAATAAAAGACGCGCGGGATATAGCCGAATTCAAGCGAAAAAAGGAGTCGGCGCGCAGAGTCGGAGATATCTGGGGAATGCAGACGGAGTAGTTTTAGTCTTATTGAGGCGGCATTGAAATCATTCGTTAAGCTTGTCGCCTCAACCCCCTTAAGCCCGCAAGGCCGGTGTAAGGGGGTGATTAAATTGCATGGTTTAATCGGGGCTCAATAATAATATGGGTATTTTGGGGCTGTCTTGGCGGGAAAAGTAAGACAGCCCTCAGTCATGTCCGGGCTGTGCAAGTTTTCACAAAAAGAACATCCAAAATCCTACAACTACAAGCAGTGCGGCAAACAGAAAGCCCCAGCCGGGAATAAGCAGCACTATCAGCATACCCGTTCCCATCGAGAGCAGTATCAGCCCCGTCACTTTGCTCAACGGCTTTGGTCTTGGCGGTCTTGGTTTTGGCGGATGCATAATCTACCTCCGTTAGTTGTTTATATTATACTATTATTTTCGCGTGAAACGGTACCTTGTCGCTTTTTTAAGGATAGATAAAAATGAGCTTTTGGCAATATTGACATTTTATTTGCGTTAAACTAAAATTGTTTGGCAAGAGCTGTATAATTTCGAGATGTTTAGGGGTGAAACTTGGCAACCGATACTGTGAAAAAAGGGATGCTTTCCGTGATAATGCCCGCATATAACGAAGAAGCCGTGCTGGAGACAGGGGTGCGCACAGTTATTTCGGTGCTCTCGGAAAGCGGAATTACTTTTGAGATTTTGATTGTTGACGACGGTTCGAGTGATAATACATGGAGCATAGCCAAGAGGCTTTCGGGAGAATTTCCGGATGTCAGGGCAGTATGTCTGAGCCGCAATTTCGGTAAAGAAGCGGCGATATATGCCGGGCTGGCTAAAGCGGCAGGGGATTGCTGCATACTGATAGACAGCGATTTACAGCAGCCTCCGCATGTTATGAGGCAAATGTACGGGCTCTGGAGCCGCAGTGATATCCATGTAGTTGAGGGAAGAAAGAACAGCAGACAAAAGGAATCCCGGCTGAACAGGTTTTTTGCCGGGCAGTATTACAAGCTTCTTCGCAGGAGCACAGGCATAGACTTGAGGAATGCTTCGGATTTCAGGCTTCTTGACAGGAAAATAATCGATATACTTTGTGCTATGCCGGAAAAGCACACGTTTTTCAGAGCGATAAGCAGCTGGGTCGGGTTTAACAGCGCAACGGTTTACTTTGATGTTGAGGAGAGAAAGGGCGGCAAGTCGAAGTGGTCATTTTTTTCTCTGTTTAAGCTTGCAGTTGACTCTATAACTTCGTTCACATCGATACCCATGCAGATTGTCACTTTTTTCGGAGTCGGTTTCTTTATTTTTGCAGTAGTGCTTACGTTACAGGCTCTTTATATGAAGCTGTCCGGTAAGGCCTTCGAAGGTTTTACAAGTGTAATAATCATACTTCTGACAGTCGGTAGTGTTATAATGATAAGCCTCGGAATAATCGGTACATATCTCTCGAAGATATACGATGAGGTAAAAAGCAGGCCGAAATATCTTATTAAGGAAACAACGGACGATCAAACCAAGTAGGTCTGACGGTACTATACGGAAACATATCGGAGTGATAAAATGCTGACCGTAAGAGAAATGAACAATTTTGCCGCGTTCGCAGTATTTGCCTTTTTTGCTTTCGCGGTGTATAAAACGACCACGGAAAAACCTTCGTACAAAGAATTTTTGCCCGGAAAACGATTTATGTTGATTGCGGGTATTGCCGTATTTGCGGCCGCGATTTTTTTGCGAGTGTTCCGCTTTGGAGAGATACCGGGTGGATTGAATCAGGACGGAGCAATGGCAGCTGTAGACGCTTACGCTCTCGCCAAACACGGCACCGATAGGTTCGGAATGCCTTTCCCCGCCCATTTCACGGCATGGGGTTATGGGCAGATGAGTGTGCTGCTCTCGTACATAACCGCAATTTTTTACAAGTTTACTGATATGAATATCATAACAACAAGACTTCCGATGCTGCTGGTCAGCCTGATTTCTTTGTATGTTTTTTATGCATTTGCAAAAGAAAGCGTCAACAAGACCTTTGCTCTGGCTGTCTTGCTTTTGGTCGCGTTTAATCCCTGGCATATCATGCAGTCAAGATGGGCGCTGGATTGCAATGTTTTTCCGCATTTTGTGCTTTTGGGCATGTATTTTTTGTATAAAGGCCTTAAAAATCGAATTTACCTCTACTTGTCAATGGTTTTTTTCGGACTTTCGATGTTCGGTTACGGCACCGCTTTTGTCTCAATACCGGTTTTGCTCGCGGGGTTGTGCGTGTATCTGCTTGTAAGAAAATTTGTAAAGCTTAGAGACGTTTTTATCTGCGCTTTCGTCTATGCACTTTTTTCGTGGCCGATTTATGCCGTTATGATAATCAACACTCTCAAGCTGAAAACAATAAGTCTGCCGTTCGTGACCATACCGTTTTTCGGAGAATCCCGGCGCATGAACGATTTGCTTCCGTTTTCGCCGAATATACCCGGGCAGCTGATTTCAAACATAAAATCTTTTACCGATATAGTTATGCTGCAAAAAGACGACGCTGCTTGGAATACCGTACCGGGCATCGGCACTTTGTTTTTATTTGTCGTTATACTTGCAATTGCGGGGATCGCGGTGTTTATTCTTCAAATACTGTCAAAGAACGAAAAGAAGCTTTTCTCCTCGGCCTCGGCAAAAACAGCTATACACTTAAACCTGATTTGGCTTGCCGCTTCTGTTTTCACGGGCTGTATCGTAAACTCCGTAAACAGCAATCGCATTAATATAGTTTTTTACCCAATGCTCTTTATGGCGGCGGCAGGTATGTATTTTTTGGCGGAGACTTGTAGGAAGCAAAGGTTAGGGATTGTGCTTACGGCATTGCTTGTTTCTGCTTCTGTAGTGTTTTCGGCGCAATACTTCGGTCCTCACGGCAAGACCTTGCGGTATTATTACAACGAAGGTTTAGATAGTGCGGTTGAGTATGCCGAAACAGGCGGGTTCGATCATATATATATCACCGATCAAACGATTTACGGTAAAATCCCGGCGATGAACGAAATCATGTATATGTTCTATGCCAAGACGGACGCTCTTTATTTTCAAGGCAAGGCGGACGGATATTCCGAGAGCGGCGAAAAGCTCTTGCCGTATTCCGACAGATACAAATACATAGAAATGAGCGATTCCGATAGCTTTAACACGGAAAACTCGGTGTTTATATTCTATGTTTATGGTGACAGCGGGAAATTGGACGAAAAAAAGTATAATATTACTATTTTTGATTATTACGGAGTTGCGGTTCTGAAGTAGCAAAGTGTGGTGCAGAAGAATTGGCAGAGGTTTGCACGAAGCACGGTAATAATAAGGCGTGACGACATGTCACGCCTTATTAAATTTGCGGAAAACAGAGTATTTTTGTTGAACCTGAAATCCGGATTTTTTTACAGGACTATACAGTTATGTTATCTAAAGAACACGAGGTAACAAATAATTATTCTCACTACCGAAAGCAACAAATTAAACGCCGATGTTTTAAGCCTTGGAGAGATTTTGTCACAATGTGGAAAAACATTTTTCAAACCTGCGACAAAGTTTTCCATATTATTTGCTTGTTCGGTGCTATTCTTCAAGTATGAAACTTGAATAAGCTGTTTTGTTGTAGCGGCAGCGTACAGGAGAGATTTTATGGGCGATACAAAACTTCCGTCAAACATACGACAAATCGGAAACATTTCCGGAGGTTTAAAGATTTACATCGAAGACTTTGTATATACATATCTTAATCAATATGCCGAAGCCGGAGACTACTGCGAAAAAATAGCGTTTTTGGTCGGAAAAGTTATAAATATCGGCGGAGACGATGTACTGTTCATTTGCGGAGCGGTGCAGGGCAAGAATACGATTATTTCCGAGGGAACCGAAATTTTCGGGGAAAAATCCTTTGAGTTTGCCGAAGAGCAAATCGAAAAATATTTTGAAGGTATGGAAATTGTCGGTTGGATGCAGTCTCAGCCGGGTTACAGTACGAGACTGAATCCCGTTTATGCCGAGTATCATAAAAACAATTTTACACTTAGGCATCAAGTAATGTTTATTCTGGATCCTATCGAAAAGCTGAACGTATTTTACGCTTGGAACAAAGAGGACGAATTGGCCGAGCTGAGCGGCTACTTCATTTATTACGATAAAAATAACGGTATGCAGGAATATATGCTTCAGAACAGAACCTCAAAATATAAAGTCAGAGAAAGCGTCACTCCTTACGGAGACAAAGAACTGAGCTTTTCGGGAGAACCGCCCGTGAAACCGATACGCAGCAAGTATCAAACGTCATATTCGAATCCTTCGTCCGCCGGTTACGGTTCAAAAGCAAGAGGTGTTGCGGCGGCGCGAAAGCCTGAAGCGAGCCGTATGTCGAATATGCTTATAACGCTGTCGGCGGTTTTGTTTGTTATATGTTTTATCATGGGTGCGGGGCTGATTCAAAACGAAAGCAGAATAACCGCGCTTGAAAAGGATTTAAGCGATTTAACCGTTTCATATGTTTTTTTGCAGGATCAGGTGAAACAGGGAAGCCAATCAGTATTTGCGGGTAAAGAAACACCTTTCGCTACCACTCAAGGCACAACGCAAACAGCGTCGCCTGACACTCTTTCGCCGAATATAACTATAACCATGTCGCCGGCGAACCCTTTAACAACGCAGCCTGCTTCGACAGTTAATCCGACGGTCGAACCGACAGTTGGCCCGGTATCGGAGCAGCCGACGCAGTCGCCTTCAACTTCTTCAAACGTTGTGACCTACGATGTACCGGACAGCTACACGGTTCAGCCGGGAGACAGTCTGTCATTTATCAGCAGATATTTTTACGGAACCGGCGATATGATAGAAGAAATAATGCGAGAGAACGGCATGTCAGACCCTAACATGATATTTGCGGGAAAAGTTTTAAAGCTCCCCAAAACTGTGGTTGTAAACGGTAACTAGTTTCACGGTGCGAAAAGACATAAACCGGGCGGTGTATAATGGCGCTTAACGATTATTTCGAATCAATGGATCAAATAGCCGCAACTTTGGCACATGAGGTTAAGAACCCCATATCTATTGTGCGGGCAAATATAGATTATCTTGAACTTGTGGATTCCGATAAGCGGCACTGTAAAAACTACAGAGTAATGCGTGAAGAATTGGAACATGTATTTGAGTTATTGCAGGATTTTATATCGTTTAATACTCTATCCGATAAAAGCATATCAAGCTCCTCTCTAATTCAAATACTGGACGAAGCAATGTCCGGATTTGAGTGTAAGTCCGGCCGCTGTAATATAAGCTTTGAGCGGCCGAACGAAGATATATTTTTCGCCTGTGACCGAGACAAATTAAGAAGAGCGTTCGTTAACTTTATTAAAAATGCAGTCGAAGCAGTCGAAGCTGCAAACAGGGAACAAGGCGAAATTAAAATAAGCATTCGAACAGAATCAGGGAAAATAATAACGCAGATAAGTGATAACGGAGTCGGGATGTCGGAAGAAGAGAAGGCAAAGCTCAACACAGTGTTTTTTACCACAAAAGCGAAGGGAAGCGGTTTGGGCTTCCTGATTGCTGCGGCAAACGTAAGAGAACACAGCGGAGAAGTTCTTGTGGAGAGCAACAAAGACAAAGGAACGAATGTAACCGTTATTTTGCCGTCAGAAAAGTAAGCGAGCGATCTGACTTTAAAATTCTCGTTAAAATTTTATTGAGACCACATTTATTCAATACTAATCTATGTATCGACCGCTGTTTGTCTACAGCGGTATTTTTTTGCTTGTACAGTTAATAAAGTTGAAAAGGACAAAACGAACTTGCTTGTTTTGAGTACGAAAACGATTTGAGGCTGTATCGAATCTACGAGTACGGAATATATAGTCAGTTAAATTCAAAACCGTCCAAGCGAAGCTTGAGCGGTCTTGAATTTAACGCCCGACGTCCTACAGTCGTTTAAGACGGATATTGTGTTAAAAGTAAGTAATCCAATACCGTGATTGATGGGTTTGTAAGCTGGGGTTTGG